>CAMODD010000042.1:0-15233 GCA_946611215.1 uncultured Bacteroidales bacterium
CGGTGCAGGTTCCGGCCCTATTTTGGAACCTGCGCCATCCAGACCGGGAATAGCGCCGAAGCAGCGCCAGGACGGGCGCTTGGTACGGCACAAGCGTATCGGCCCAAATCGCGAACACGAGATAAGCAGCTAATTACCAGTATAATAGCTTTTTCTCTTTAGGCAGAGCAGCCCAAAGAGAAAAAGTCAAATGGTTAATAGACAAGACATTAGCCTTGGTGCGCAAAGGAGAAGGCCAGCGCAGCGAAGCAGGCGGGCGCAGAAACCGGCCTCACCGAAGCGGCTCCAGCGCCACGGTGCCGGGGATGTCGTCGGAGGGGGGCTCGCCGTGGAGGTAGATGATGCGCTGGTTGGGGCTGCCGCGGAAGAGGAGGTCGGTGTCGCGCTGCTCCAGGATGAAGGGGCCGTCCACCAGGACGTCCAGGTACGGAAGCAGCTGAGAGAGGCGGGCCGATGCCTGTATCTCCTCCAGGGTGAAGCCGGTCCAGCACCAGATGGTCTTGGTGGTTTCTTCCTTGATGCGCCGGGCCAGCTCGGTGAAGGCCTCGACCTGATAGAACGGGTCTCCTCCGGTGAAGGTGACATCCGAGAGGTCATCGGCCTTCACAATCTCCAGGAGATCGTCCGTGGACATCCATCGGCCCGCATTGAAATCCCAGCTCTGGGGATTGTGGCAACCCTTGCAGGCATGCTTGCACCCTGCACAGTAAATGGCCGTGCGGAATCCGGGTCCGTCGGCCATTGTCTGTTCAATGATATCTAACACTCTAATTTTCATATGAAAAGTCCCCTCCCCGAGGGAGGGGGTTTCGGGGAGGGGTAACGTAGAGAGCCCTCTGGGCACAAATAGCCGCCAGGCTATTCGTGCACCACGCGGTCCTTGAGCTCTGCGAGCTTTCCGGAGTTCCAGCGGTCGGTGGTACCTACCAGGTAACCGGTGATGCGCTGCAGGGTGTCGATGTGATGGCCATGGCAGTGCGGGCACTCGGTGAGATTCTTTTCGGCGTTCTCGTAGCCGCAGTCCATGCAGCGGTTGCGGTTGTGGTTCACGGAGCCGTAACCTACGTCGTACTTATCCATGAGGTCAACGATTCGCATGATGGCCTCGGGGTTGTGCGTGGCGTCTCCGTCCACCTCCACATAGAAGATGTGGCCGGCGTTCTCGTACTTGTGGTACGGGCCTTCAATCTTGGCCTTGTGCTCCGGGGAGCACTTGTAGTACACAGGGATATGGCTGGAGTTGGTGTAGTAATCCTTGTCGGTAATGCCGGGCAAGATACCGAAGGTCTTCTTGTCCCGCTTGGTAAACTTGCCGGACAGGCCCTCGGCGGGCGTTGCCAGGAAAGTAAAGTTATGCTGATAGGTCTCCGCATAGCCATTGATCTTCTCCGCCATGTGCGCCACAATGCGAAGGCCCAGTTCCTGCGCCTCCTCGCTTTCACCGTGATGCTTGCCGATGAGCGCGATGAGGCACTCAGCCAGGCCGATGAAGCCGATGGAAAGCGTTCCCTGGTTGAGCACCGGCTCGATAGGGTCGTTGTCGTCCAGCTTCTCGCTGCCCAGCCACAGGCCCGCCATCAGGAGCGGGAACTGCTTCTTGAGAGCCGTCTTCTGGAACTCGAAGCGCTCGTTGAGCTGACGGGCAGCAATGTCCAGTGCCCAGTCCAGCTTCTGGAAGAACACCTGCAGGCGTTTGGTCTTATCCTGCTCTTCCTTCATGGCTTCGATGGCAAGCTTCACGATATTGATGGTAGTGAAACTGAGGTTGCCGCGGCCGATGGACGTCTTGGGGCCGAACTTGTTGCCGTACACGCGCGTGCGACAGCCCATGGTGGCCACCTCGTGCTCATAGCGTTTGGGATCGTCGGCCTTCCAGGCATCGTCCTGGTTGAAGGATGCATCCAGATTGAGGAAGTTGGGGAAGAAACGGCGGGCGCTTACCTTGCAGGCAAACTTGTAAAGGTCATAGTTGGGATCCTCGGGGAGGTAGGAAACACCGCGCTTTTTCTTCCAGATCTGGATGGGGAAAATGGCGGTGGAACCGTTGCCCACGCCCTCGTAAGTGGTATTGAGGATTTCACGAATAATGCAGCGGCCCTCGGCCGACGTGTCGGTTCCGTAGTTGATGGAAGAGAACACCACCTGGTTGCCGCCACGGCTGTGGATGGTATTCATATTGTGCACGAATGCCTCCATGGACTGGTGCACCCGGTTGACGGTCTGGTTGATCGCGTGCTGCATGGCGCGCTCCTTGCCCTGAAGGCCCACCAGGTCCCGCTTGATATAGTCGTCGATGGGAGCCGGCTTGAGGAAACTGTAGTCCACGTTCTCCATTTCGCTCACCTTGTCAATCTCCTCCTCAAAGGTCTTGCGCACGAAAGGAGCCAGATAGAAGTCAAAAGCCGGAATGGCCTGGCCGCCGTGCATCTCGTTCTGGACGGTTTCCATGGAAATGCAGGCCAGCACGCTGGCCGTCTCGATGCGCTTGGCGGGACGGGACTCCCCGTGACCGGCCTTGAGACCGCAGTTGAGAATCTTGTCCAGCGGGTGCTGGATGCAGGTAAGGCTCTTGGTGGGATAGTAATCCTTGTCGTGGATATGGATATAGTTGCCGGCCACGGCCTCACGGACGGGATCGCTCAGGAGGCACTCGTCCACGTAGCTCTTGGTAGCCTCCGAGGCAAACTTCATCATCATGCCGGCGGGCGTGTCGGCATTCATGTTGGCATTTTCACGGGTGATATCGTTGGCCTGCGCGTCGATGATGGTCTCGAAAATCTCGTTGGTCTTGGCCTTACGGGCAATGTTGCGCTTGTTACGGTAACGAATGTACTCCTTGGCGACTTCCTGGCGGGGGCTGTTCATAAGGTGGTTCTCCACCACGTCCTGAATTTCCTCCACGGTCATCTCCTCCTTGTCCAGTTTGGAGATATCCTGTGCAATCTGGGCTGCGAGAACAATGTCCTCACCACCTTCGGTTACGTCCATCGCTTTGAGGATGGCGGCTACGATCTTTTGGTTGTTAAAGTCCACACGACGTCCGTCGCGCTTGAGTACACGCTTAACCATATGGCAATTGTTTCAGTGTTTAGGTAAGATATTGATAACCTCGCGAACAAAGATAGATTTTGTCGTCCAACTTTCCCACAGTTTCAGCGAAAAAAGTTATCAACAGAAAAAGCCCCGGGCCTGTTAATTACAGCATTAACAAGCCCAGGGCCGTGATTATCTAAAGATTGGCCGCCCAGGGGAAACCGAATTGTTTCGCGGGCGCCCGGGTTTTCAACACAGAGAGCCTACTGCCGCCCGAAACTGAACCGGATACCCGCCTCAATGTCAAAGCGGAGCGGCTGGATGGTCCGCAGCGAACGCGGCTGCTGCCCGGCGTCGAAATAATACCGGAAATGGGGGTCGATGTAAAGACCCACACGGGATGTCACGCGAAATTCCACACCCAGGCCGGCGGCAACCGACCACTGCGGCACCGTCCCCTTCCGTTCATAGTGCAGGTCCTTCGGGGAATAATGGATGAGGAAGCTGTTGGCCATGAGAAGCTCTGCCGCACCGCCCGCAAAGGCATGCACGCGCCAGCGGCCCGTGTTCACGATGTCATAGTACAGGTTGACCGGAATGCCGAACCAGTGCTGGTGGTTGTCGATATCGGTCTGGGGCACAATGATTCCGTCCCGGGACACGAAGTCGGCCACGAACGTGCGGCTCAGGTTGGTATAGCGGATTCCCGTTCCCACGGCCCACCGGCTGGTGAAATTGTAACGGACACCCAGGCCGACGGAGAAAGGCAGCATGAAACTGGTCTCGGGGGTTTCGTTGTAGATACCTTCACCGGCGCCCACGGGAGGCGCGCTGAAAGGCCTGCGGAAAGAGCCCGAGCCGATGTTCCCCCGCTGGTTTCCCTGCAGGGAGCCGTCGGCAACCAGCGACAGGCCGCGCCCGGAAAGCTGCGGATGGTCCTCAGAAAAGGCCAAAAGGTCCATGAGCCGGGCGGCAGCCTGCATTTTTCTCTGGCGAAGCGCACCGGGGGCGGCAGCCTCTACCCGGCCCGGAAGCAGGGATACGGACGGGATGGCTTCCTCCCGGACAGCGACGCGCTGCTCCACGGGCTGTGGCTGCTTCCTGACCGGCGCCATGGGCAGCTCATATACCTCGACCGGAGTATAGACAGCGGCCACAGGGGCCGTCAGGGCCGATGTAGACGGTGAAACGGCCGATGAAGATGCCGTATGAAGCAGGACAACGGCCGCAACGACGGCTGCGGCAGAAGCCGCCACCGTAGCAGCCCATCCCCAGAACGGAACCACGCGGCGCCTGGCGGGAAGCCCGGCCGCCACGCCTTCCCATACTCTGGGAGAAACCTCCTCCTGTGCATTGTACAGGAGGTTCTTTACATATTTATCAAATTCAGTTTCTGTCATTTGTTCTCATTTATCATTTCCTGCAGCCTCAGCCGCGCACGCTGCAACTTGGAGCGTGACGTAGCTTCCGTGCATCCCAGCTGCTCGGCGATTTCCTTGTGGGAATAGCCCTCTATCACATACATATTGAAAACCGTCCTGGCGTCGGGCGGCAGCGCCTCAATCATGCGCATCAGTTCCTTGTAACCCATTTTCTGAAGCGGCGTAGCCTCTTCCGTGAAAAGGCCGCGGGCCTCGGTGATGTCGTCGCTCAGGCCCAGGGCGTCTGTCTTTCTGAGATGCATCAGTGCAGTATTGACAAAGATCTTTCGCGCCCAGCCCTCGAAGGAACCCGTTCCCTGATAGCTGTCCAGCTTACTGAACAAAGTGATAAAACCCTCCTGAAGAACGTCTTCGGCATCTTCGCGGCTGCCCATATAACGCATGCATACCGCCATCATCTTAGGCGCCAGGGCAGAATAAATCTGCTCCGGCGAAGACGAAGCATCGGGGGAAGAATCTTCCTTTGTCCGACTAATAAGATGCAGTTTGGGCCAAAAACGTTTCAAAAGGTCCGGAATTTGTGTATTCTGAAATACAAATTTGGAAAAATTCCCGTATTTTTGCAACTGTGAAAAGACTCCTCTTATCCCTGTTTCTGGCATCTGCCTTTGCGATTTCTGCCTCTGCCCAATCGGTAGAGGCCAATTTGGTAGATGCCGTTCAGCTATATAGCGACGGACAGACCGCCCGCGCACAGGCTATCTTGAAAACCCTGTCGGTGGCCGCCCCCGAAAACGACGGCGTCTGGTACTACCTCGCCCTCACCCAGACCGTATCCCAGGATCTGGACGGCGCCGAGGAATCCCTGCGAAAAGCCGTAAGCCTTGACGGCGGCAACTACTGGTATCGCCGCATGCTGGCCCGCCTGTGCCTGATGCACGGAAAAACCGAGGAAGGCATCGCCCTATACGAAGCTCTCGCCAAAGATTTTCCGGACAATGCCAACTCCGTCTATGAACTGCTGGACATCTATCTGAACCGCAAGGAATTCGAAAAGGCGCTCAGCGCCCTCGACGATATCGAAAAGCAGCGGGGCCTCTCCGAAGAAGTCGTCCGCACCCGCTATGAAGTGCTGTCGGCCATGGGTCGCCAGGAAGAAGCCGTGGAAGAGCTGGAAAAGTTCAACCGCGATTATTCCTCACCCGCCCTTCTGTCCGTTACCGGAGACTACTACCTCAACGAGTACCGGGACTCCCTGGCGCAGGTGCGCTATGAAGAAGCGCTTTCGCTGGACAGCAGCTACGTCCCCGCCCTCCTGGGCCTCGGGGAAGTGCACCGCCACCAGCGCCGCTATTCCGACTATTTCAAGACGGTGGAACCGTTCTTTTCCTCGCTGGATGTACCGGTTTCCAGCAAAAGCATGTACATTGGCAGCATCACCCGCACCATAGACCCCAAGATCCTGCAGCTGCACCGCGCAGGATTTGACTCACTGGTAAACCTGGCGGTGTCCACCCACCCCTCCGACACCACCATCCTCACCTCCGCGGGCACCTATTACTACGCGACGGGAAGGCCGGCGGAGGCCGGCCAGTGGCTGAAGGCATCGGCCGATGCCGCCCCGGAAAGCCTGGGGCAGGCAGCCGCCTACGTGCAGTATCTCTCGCTGCAGAAAAAGTGGGAGGAACTGCGGCAGCGCGCCATGGCGGGCTACGAGCGTTTCCATGAACTGGCCTTCCTCGATTACGCCAACATGGCCAGCTATGAGCTCAAGGACTACGACGCCGTCATCGCAAACAGCCAGTATCTCATTTCCCACTATCCCAAGGACAAAGACCTGTGCCTTGGTGCCTGGTCCATGATGGGAGACGCCATGCACTCCAAAGGAGATGCGAAGGGAGCTTTCAAGGCCTATGACAAGGCCCTGAAGATAAATCCGAACTATGCGCCGGTCCTGAACAACTACGCATACTACCTGAGCCTGGAGGGCAAAAAGCTCAAAAAGGCCTACAATATGTCCAAAAAGACTATTGAGGCCGAGCCCGACAACGCAACCTATCTGGACACCTTCGCCTGGATCCTGCATCTGCTGGGCCGCGACTTGGAGGCCAAACCGTTCTTCAAGCACGCCATGCTGTATGGAGGCAAGGAGAGCGCCGTCATCCTGGAACACTATGCCACCGTACTGGAAGCGCTCGGTGAAACCGACTCGGCTCAGCTCTACCGCAACATGGCTAAACGTGTGTCCCAATGAGAAAGTTCCTCTGCATACTGGCCCTGGCCCTGGTCTGCTGCCTTCCGGCGGCCGGCCAGAAAACCAGCATGAAAAAACTGGAGAGCCAACGCGCACAGCTGGAGAAGGACATCGCGCTCCTGAACCGCAAACTGGAGCAGAATTCCAAGAACAAAAGTGCCGCCCTTTCCAATCTGTCGCTCCTCAAGAGCAAAATCAAGGCGAGGGAAAAACTCATTGCCGGCTGCGACCAGACACTGGCAGTCCTCGACGACTCCATCGCGGTGGTCCAGAAAGAGATGAAACGGCTGCAGCAGCGCCACGACACTCTTTCCCTTTACTACGGCCGCCTCATCCGCGGCGCCTACAAAAACCGCGACAGCCGCCTGTGGTACATGTACATCCTCTCCAGCGAGTCCATCGGCCAGGGTCTCAAGCGCGCCGGCTATCTGCGCGGGATGAGCGCACAGCTGAGCACGCAGGCCCTCCGCATCCGGGAGACATCGGCCCGCCTGGCGGTGGAAAAGGAACGACTGGGCGGGCTCAGAAAGGAGGAGGCCGATATGCGGAAGAAGGTGGTGGGCGAACGCTCGCGCCTGCGGGGAGAAGAGGCCGATGCCAACAAACTGGTGAACCAGCTGGGCAAAGACCGCAGGAAGTTCCAGAAGGAACTGCAGGAGAAAAACCGCCAGAAAGAGGCGCTGAACCGCAAGATTGCAGACCTTATCCGGCAGGAAAGCCAGAAAGCGACTGCCAAGGGCTCCGGCAAGAAAAACAGCGGAGGAAAAACCACCTCCACGGCCATAGACACCAAGCTTTCCAATGAGTTCGCCGCCAACAAGGGGCGTCTGCCCTGGCCCGTAGAAGGCGCCGTGGTAGAGCATTTTGGCAAGCATCACCACCCCGTCTATACCAACGTGGAACTGCCGCAGAACAACGGCGTCACCCTGGCCGTACGGCAAGGTGCCCAGGCCAAAGCCGTATTCAACGGGAAAGTGACGCAGATTGTGGTACTGCCCGGCTACAACCAGTGTGTGCTGGTCAATCACGGTTCCTACTTCACCCTTTACAGCAAACTCAAGAGCGTTTCTGTCAAAGTGGGAGAAAACGTCACCACCGGCCAGGTAGTGGGAACGGTAGACACCATCGGCGGAGAAGACCTCTTCCACTTTGAACTGTGGAAGGGCAGCACCCCCCAGAACCCGGAGGGGTGGCTCAGGAACTAGTCTTTATATATTCCGAAAAAAGCACTTCCGCTGCCGCTCATGGCAGCATACACGGCGCCGCGCGCATAGAGGTCGTCCTTGACCGACGCGAGCGCAGGGTATTTGGCAAACACAGTGGCCTCAAAGTCATTGTGCAGGTCTTCTTTCCAGGTAGCGATGTCCTGTTTCAGTACATCCCGGAGCGGTTTTTGAGGTACGGCAGGGATAATGCCACGGTAGGCGTCTGCGGTGGATACCGCCACTCCCGCGGGGATGAATACCTCCAGCCGATAACCGGTAAGATCCAACGGATAGGGCTCCAGTATTTCTCCACGGCCGGTTCCCAGCATGGGACGGTTGTAAATAAAGAAGGCACAGTCGCTCCCAAGGCTGGCGGCATAGCCGGAAAGCGTTTCGTCATCAAGGCCCAGCCCGGCCAGTTCCGAAATCATTCTTAACGCGAAGGCGGCATCGGCGCTTCCTCCCCCGAGGCCGGCACCTACCGGCGAACGCTTTTCCAGGAATATCTTCATGGGAGGAAGGTCATAGTGTTTCTCCAGCAGGAAATAAGCCCTGGCCGTGAGGTCCTTCAGCGGGTCCCAGTCCACCCCTTCGCGGCGGGCAATGGTGATGAAGAGTTTTCCGTTGGGAGAAACGGCCTGCGTGAGCGTTCCGTACTTTTCCACGAGGCCGGAAAGCGTGCGGGACCAATCTTCTCCCGAAACAATTTCCAGACAGTCGGAGAGGCCTTCGTAAGGGACAAAAAGCGTCTCCAGATCATGGAATCCGTCCTCCCTTTTTCGAAGGACGTTTAGACCAAAGTTGATTTTAGTGGCAGGAAAACTGATCATAAAAACAAAGATACGCCACAAAATGGTCAAAACATAAAAAAATGTGGCTAAAACATATCTTTTTTTTAGCCACATATAGGATTTCAAAAACGCTTTCGCCACCTTGCCGGCACCAAAATGTTCTGCATCATGCGAAAACTATTCTATTTCCTGCTGCTTGTGGCGGCCCTTTTTTCCTGCGAGCGTCCCCTGTTTGATATAGTGTCCCGTGAGGGAACGGGCGGCAGCCGTACCCCTCCACCGTCTCCTCCGGACACACTCCTCCGTTACCGGAATGTCTATTCTACGGCCATCGTGTTTCCAGACTCGGTAAACTGGCGAAAGGGGC
The DNA here is from genome assembly GCA_946611215.1 of uncultured Bacteroidales bacterium. Classification (GTDB taxonomy): domain Bacteria; phylum Bacteroidota; class Bacteroidia; order Bacteroidales; family UBA932; genus Cryptobacteroides. The sequence continues at coordinate 9,033 of CAMODD010000042.1, forward strand.
AGTCGGAGGGCGCCAGACTGGTACTCTTTAAAAACACGGAACCCGTGCGGATGCTGGAGGCCGATAACCCGCCCCAGCCCGACCGGCATACGTTTCAGGAAGGCCACCTTTGGACACATTTTACAGATGGTGCCCAAACTACCATCTCCTGCGACGGCAATGTGTTTTTCGTGTATCCGGGAGAAGAGGCCCCGCTGGGCTTTCTGGTCGTTGGCGGAGAGGTACACACGCTGGGGCAATACCCCGGCGGCGGTTTTGCCTACCGTGTAAACGGGCAGGAAGTCTTCTCGTCCCCTCAGGGAATGGTCCTGAGCTGGAGCGCCAACCCCGACTGGGAAGGAGGTGCCCTGAGCCAGGATGCCACCGGCGTCTACTACTCGTATGCCCTGCCAGTGAAAAATGAGGAAAGCCAAATATGGGAATACCGGGTGATGAAAGGCGGAGAAATCCGGAAAATGATTCCCGCCGTTGCGGGGAGCAAACTGCACGATATCCGGGTGCTGGACGGCGTGGTGTACAGGCTGGAGTACCGCTATGCACGCATGTGCCTTATCCAGGATGAAACGTTGACACCGCTCACGCTTCCGGAAGGAGCGCATGATATGCGTTTGACGCCGGTAGACGGGACCATGGGCATCAAGGGTTTTCACGAGGAAAACCACTATATCCACAGTTGGATCAGGAATGCCGACTCGCTTCTGTACCATCACAGCATGCTGTATCGCCGGCAGGGAGAAATCTTTGGCCGGGAAAAGGAGCAGGCCGTTGTCATCCTGGACGGCGAAGACTGCGTGGTGCAGGCCATGCGTGACACCGTTTGCGTAAACCTTCCCAACGAGTCTTACCGGCTTCACACGCCGCGCTGCGTGCAGTACCGGAAGGGTACGCTGGCCCTGGCTCTTACCGGAGACACCGGGAGCGAGCAGAACCTGCTGCTCATAAATGATCGGAAGTGGGCCATGCCGTTCAACGGCTATTTTACTGGAATATATATCGAATAAGCCTATGCTCGTATACATTCATGGCGCCAAATGCATGGGAATTGACGCCGTTCCCGTTACGGTGGAAGTGAATATCACCTTGGGGGTGGGGATTCACTTGGTAGGATTGGCCGATGCCGCCGTCAAGGAGAGTCTCCTCCGTACGGTGACGGCCCTGCAGGCCAAGGGGTTTCACGTCCCCGGCAAGAAAATCGTGATTAACCTGGCCCCGGCCGATCTCCATAAGCAGGGAAGTGGTTACGACCTGCCCATCGCCCTCGGAATCATTGCGGCTTCCGGGCAGCGCAACCTGCGAGCCCTGGACAAGTACCTCATCATGGGGGAACTGGGCCTGGATGGCAGTGTCCGCCCCGTATATGGAACGCTGCCCATGGTGGAACTGGCGCTCAGGCAGGGATTTCGCGGATGTATTCTCCCGGAAGAGTCGGCGCTCGAAGCGGTGGATTATTCCGGGGTGGATATCTTCGGGGTACGGAAGCTCGAGGACGTGCTGCGCATCCTGGAAGAAGAGGAAGACTCGTCGGACCTGCTCGTCTGGAACACGGAACTGTACCGGAAGGCGCAGGAAGCATTGGCCAGGCCGCGGCACAGCTACATGGATTTTGCCGATATCATTGGCCAGGAAGGGACCAAACGCGGGGTGGAAATTGCCTGTGCGGGGCAGCACAATGTTCTTCTTATCGGCGCTCCGGGCAGCGGGAAAAGTTCCATTGCCAAGGCGCTCGCAGGTATTCTGCCGCCCATGAGCCTGGAGGAAAGCTTCATTACGTCCAAGGTGTATTCGGTGGCAGGCCGATCCTCCGGCGGACTGGGCTTCATGCGGTCCCGGCCTTTCCGGGCGCCGCACATATCGGCCTCCAAAGCGGCCATGCTGGGCGGCGGAAGCGGGGATACCATCCTGCCCGGAGAAGTGTCGCTGGCAACAAATGGAGTCCTCTTCCTGGACGAGTTCTGCGAGGCGCCCAAAAGCACGCTGGAAGCGCTTCGAGGGCCGCTGGAAGACCGCAAGGTGACCATCTCCCGGCTCAAGGCCAAGGTGGAGTACCCGGCTTCCTTCATGCTGGTGGCGGCGTCCAATCCCTGCCCCTGCGGATACTATGGGGAGGGAGACCGCTGCACCTGCTCCCCCGGCCAGCGCATGGCGTACTTCTCCAAACTCAGCGGCCCCATCATGGACCGTATCGACATTCAGCTGTGGATGCACCCGGTAGAGACATCGGCCCTCATCCGCGGCGGAAAGGCCGAGCCCTCCGAGGTCATCGCCCAGCGCGTCCTCAGGGCCCGTGAAATCCAGCGCGAACGATTCGTCGGCAGCGGTATCTTTTGCAACGCAGAGATGAACGGCAAGCAGTTGGAGAAGTTCTGCCCCCTGGACAGCGCCTGCAAGGACCTTCTGGAGAACATCATTGATAAACTGGGCCTGAGCGCCCGCGCCTACACCCGTGTCATCAAGATTGCCCGCACCATCGCCGACCTCGCCGGCTCTCCCTTCATCCAACCGCCCCACCTCTCCGAAGCCGCCCTGTATCGTTTCCTGGACAGAAGAAATATCCTGGATTTGTAGTATCTTTGCAGTATGAAACAGCAGATTCAGATAGCAGGATTGGAAGACCTGGACCGGGCCGCAGGAGAGTTCCTGGAGGCAATCGGGAATAATACGCTTATTGCATTCTATGCGCCCATGGGGGCCGGGAAGACGACTTTTACCACAGCTGTCTGCAAGGCGCTTGGCGTTCAGGAAGACGCCATCAGTTCGCCCACCTTCGCCATCGTGAACGAGTATCGCGGCGGGAAAGGACAGCCCATCTATCACTTCGACTTTTACCGCATCGAACGGCCCGAGGAAGCGCTGGACATCGGCCTGTACGACTATCTGGACTCGGGAGACCTCTGCCTCATGGAATGGCCGGAAAACATTGAAGGCCTCTTGCCGGAAGAGACCCTCAAAGTGAATATCCATGTAAATGCCGACGGAAGCCGGACGCTGAGCTGGGACGCCTAGTCCCCTACTCTTCCCAACGCACCGACTGAATGGAGCGCGCCGGCACCTTGCAGGGCACCGAGACCTTGTCGGTAACGAAGTTCACCTGCACCTGGGAATTTCCCTCATTCAGCAGCAGGACGGCATAGGAACCGTCAGGATTGCGGAACCACAGGTACGTGAGGCCCGAGGCCGAGTAGCCGCTGGTTCCCAGCCGCACGGCGCCGGGCTCAAGCACCTTGGAGCAATGTGCGATATTGTAGTAGTGGGAATTGCGGGTTATCCCTTTCAGGGTATGGCTGGTATGGGAGATGGTGACGCCACCCCAGCAGGTATCGCAGCCACCGGGCCTGTAAGGCTTGTGCTCGTCGTCCAGCATGAGGTTCCACAGCGTCACGCCCTTTCCGTAACGGGAGAGCGTTCCCAGGAAAATGTCACGGAAATCGCTGATGAGACAGCCTTCAAAGTTGTAATTCCAGTTGCCGATAGACGCCTCGGTAAAATAAATGCCCTTATCGGGAGCACCGGCATGGATTTTATCCAGCGCCGTCACGCTGCCCAGGTAGTTGTGCCAGGCACTGCCGCTCACATAGTCGTCGAGCGAGGAATCCTTCAGGAGATTCAGGGCATAGTCGGTCACGTCATAATTGTGGTCGTAGACCAGGATGCCCGTTTTGAGACCGGCAGCCTTGAAAGCCGGTCCCACCACCTTGAGGAAGTCTCTCTGGTCTTCCCAAGGCATGTACAGGGACATGGAATTGCCCCGGTGCAGGGGCTCGTTCTGCAGGGTGACGGCCGATACCTTGTAGCCGCGCCCTTCCATGGTCTGAATCCACTTCACAAAGTACTGCGCATAGTCGGCATAATACTTGGGATTGAGGCGGCCGCCCGTCCAGGCATCGTAAAAGCCTCCGTTTTCCCCCATCTTCATCCAGCGCGGACAACTCCAGGGAGAGCCGATGATCTTTACGTCCGGGTTGATACGGTAAATCTCGTCCAGAATGGGGAACAGATACTCCTGGTCCAGCGGATGCACGGCAAAGTTCTCCATACCCGGCGTATCACACCAGGTAAACTCGTCCAGCGAGAAATCCGACCCTCCGATACAAACACGGATGAGAGAAGATCCCAGGCCCTTTTCACGGCTGAACATTTCTTCAAGAAAAGCAGTACGGTCCGCCGCATCCATCACCAGCAAATTATAACAACTGGCTTGCGTTACGGCCAGGCCAAAGCCATCCACGCTCTGATAGCAATCACCGTTTAACGCTACCTTGTAAAAATGGGCATCGGAAGGCTTTCCCAGCGTAATTTGCGAGGGCGCCATCCGGGCACCGGCTACCGAGGTGGTATATACTTTGGCGAAAGGTTTGACTTCGGGCACCGGCTCTGGTACCGGGTCCGAGGCACTGCTGCAAGCTGTCATCGCCAATGCCAGAAGCAGGGACCGTACACTTTTCATCACTACAACACTTTAAAACGGACGGCTTCACCGGAGGCGCTGTCTCCGGCAACCCAAAGCAGGAACTCTCCCGCTTCTACTTTCCTCTCACCGTCCAGGCCCACGAAAGCGAGCTCCTGAACGGGTATATCCACAGTAAGGGTGCGGCTCTCCCCGGCTTTCAGGGAGACGCGCTCGAAGGCCTTGAGCTCCTTTACCGGACGGGTGATGGAGCCCACGAGGTCGCGAATGTACACCTGGGCCACCTCGGTGCCGTCATAAGCACCGGTATTGGCAAGCGTAAAGCTGACGTGAAGGGTTTCATCGGCCTTGTAAGCCTCTTTATCGAGGCCGATGCCGGAATAAGCGAAGCTGGTGTAGCTGAGGCCGAAGCCGAAGGGGAACAGCGGATAGGCGCCGTAATCCAGGTAGTAGGAAGTATTGCCAAGGGATGTCTGGCCCGCCTCCAGGGGAATATCTTCCAGAAGAGTCTCACCATTGTACGGGCGCCCGGTCATGTTGTGGCTGTAGTACAGGGGTGCCTGTCCCACGGTACGCAGGAACGTAATGGGCGTCTTTCCGGAAGGGTTCACATCGCCAAAGAGAAGGTTGGCAAGGGCCGGACCGCCCATAGTGCCGGGATGGAAGCTGTACAGAAGACCGTTCACGTTGGGGAGGTCCCGCTCGATGGTGAGCGGACGGCCCGCCATGACGACAGCCACCACCGGCTTGCCGGCAGTCTTCAGGGCGGCCAGCAGTTCGCTCTGGGAACCCTGCAGGTTGAGGTCGGCCAGGGAATGGGCTTCACCGGAGAGGATGGCTTCCTCGCCCAGGAACGCCAGCACCACGTCGGCGCGGCGGGCGGCAGCGACGACATCGGCAAAACTGCTGCGCTTCTCACGGCTGAACTTGAGGCCGGGAACATAGTCAACCTGGCCGGGGAAACGCTCCTGAAGGGCCTTGAGAGGCGTAACGGTGTGCGCCTTTTCGCCGTCGAAGGCCCAGGTGCCCAGCTGGTCGTGCGGGGCATCGGCCAGGGGACCGGTAACGAGGATGCGAAGGCCCTTCCCGAGTGGCAGCACGCCGTCGTTCTTGAGGAGGATGGCAGACTCTTCCACGGTTTTTTGGGCCGATGCGAGATGCGCGGGAGCATACTGCACGGCGGCACCGGCATCCACGTCCACGTAGGGGTTATCGAACAGGCCCAGCATCACCTTCACGCGGAGGATGTTGCGGACAGCCTGGTCGATGACTTTCTCCTTCACGGCACCGCTTTTCACCAGCTCTTCCAGGTGGGAGAGGAAACCATAGGTCATCATGTCCATGTCCACGCCGGCATTCACGGCTTTCTCGGCCACGTCCTTGCGGTCTTCTCCGAACCCGTGGTTGATCATCTCTCCCATGGAGTTCCAGTCGGTGACTACCAGCCCGTCAAAGCCCCACTCGCCGCGGAGCACGTCCTTCACCACGAAGGTGTTGCCCGTGGAGGGAACGCCGTCGTTGTCGTTGAAGGAAGTCATCAGCGTCATGGCACCGGCCTTTACGGCTGCCTCAAAGGGTGGCAGGTAGGTGTTGCGCAGCTGACGCTCGGTGAGGAAGGTGCTGTTGTAGTCGCGGCCGCCTTCGGCTGCACCGTAACCCACAAAATGCTTGATGCAGGCAGCCATGGAGGTGGAATCGGCCTCCCTTCCCTGATAACCGTGCACCATGGCCTCGGCCATGCGGGCATCCAGGTAGGGGTCTTCACCGCTGCCCTCGGCAATACGGCCCCAGCGGGG
>CAMODD010000043.1:0-15014 GCA_946611215.1 uncultured Bacteroidales bacterium
GCGGTGAAGCGGCAGTAATCGGCGTAGACGTCACGGACGACGTCGTCCCAATTGAGGTAGAGGTCCCGGTGGGCGGCGGCGCTGATGCGGGCGTAGGCGCTGTCATCGGCCATGATGTCCAAGATGAGGCGGGCGTAATTGTCTTCGCCGGGGGCCGATACATACCCGTTCACGCCGGGGGTGACGGTGGCGCTGGTACGGGCGCCCTCGAGGAAGACGGTGGGCGTGCCCTGGCAGGCGGCTTCGATCTGGACGAGGGAGTTGGCGTCGTACAGGGACGGAAACAGGAAGAGCTTGGCGCGGGAGTAGATTTTTTCCAGCTGGTCGCGTCCGGAGACGAGGCCGCACATGACGACTTCGTCCTCAAGGCCCTGTTCCCGGACGAGCTCCGCGAGGCGTTCCTCGTCCTGACCTTTTCCTACAAATAACATTCGGAAGTTCTTGAGACCCATCTTCTTGGCAATAGCGAGGGAGCGTACGGTGAAGTCGATGTTCTTGATGAAGTTGATGCGGCCCACGAAGAGGAAGACGGTGGCATCGGCCGGTATTCCGTAGGTCTTGTTCACCCAGTCGGCGGCGGCTGCGGCATCGGCCACGGGCATATGATCCGTCGCATTGAGGCGGACCTTGCACGGTGCGGTGAGGCCGTATTCCTTCTGGTAGAGTTCCTGGATGCCGGCGTTGACGGCCCAGCATTCGTCGCAGGCGTTGAAAACGCCCATGATGCTTTTCATGGCCACATCGACGGCCGGCTTGAAATGGAGCGTCTTTTCGTAGTCCTGGCGGTACTGCGAGTGGAGCGTGGCGACGGCGGGAATGCCGTGCAGCTTGGCATGCAGCACGCCGTTCAGGCTTACGGCAAAGGGCGAATGGATGTGCACGATATCGATGCCGCTCGCAACCAGCTGGGCCTCGAAGATGGGGTCCAGTACGGGTGTGGGAATGTCGTAGTCGGAGTTGATGAGCGGTAAAGAGCTGCAGCGCACGACTTTATAGGGAAGGGATTCATCCATTTCTTTCGTTGCGCCACGGGTCTCGGGGCAGAAAACCACTACATCACAATACTTCATGAGACGGCGGGCATAATTGTCCACCACTTTGATGACACCGTCCACCATGGGATACCAGGTGTCTATAAACAGTCCAACTTTTTTCATAGCTACTATGCAAAGATAGTCATAATAGTTGTAAATTAGCCGCATGAAACGGCATTTACTTTTGCTTCTGGCGTTGTGCGTGGCTGTTAACGGCCTGGCACAGCAGCATTTAACGGTTAAGGAATTTTTGCGGCTCTCCCCTTCCGACACCACCAGCTATGCCGTCACCGGCGTGGTGGAAAAGGTGCGGAGCTCTACCAGTGGCAGCTTCTACCTCAAGGACGCGACCGGCACCCTGCTGGTTTACGGCCTGCAGGACCCTGCCGCTGCGGGACGCTCGTTCAAGCAGATGGACATTGTGAAAGGAGACACCCTCACCGTTCTGGGCCGCTTCACCGTTTACGGCGGCACCACCCCGGAGATGAAGGACGGCCGGCTGCTGGGGAAGGCCGATGGCCCCGAGCACAATGTCTCGTTCTATGACCGCATGGAGCGCCGCCCGGTGTTCCAGGGCAAGGAAGGCCGCGAAGGCCTGGCCGCTTTTGGCCGATGGGTGCAGGCCCGTGTCCGCCGCGATGTGGGAAAGGGCCTTGTCACCGTGAGTTTTGTGGTGGGCCGCAACGGCCGTGTGCAGGAGGTGCAGGTCTTGAGGAGCACCAACCCTGCGCTGAACGAAGAAGCCATGCGCGTGGTGAAGAGTTCCCCTAAGTGGAAACCGGCCCTGGCCGATGGCGAACCGGTGCGGATGCCGTATAAGGTGGATGTGGTGTTTTGAGCGGGACCTATAACGCACTTTTGCTAGAAAAACGCGTTATGGGTTAGCGCAAAATAAAGGGGGGGCAACGTGCCGATATGGGAAAGGCTGAAGGAAAAGATGAAAAACACTATTTGTTTTTCTATATTTCTTTTGTAACTTTACAAAGTTTAACCACGCTAGTAACCAGCGACTTAACTATGAAAAATAGTATTTCATGCATAATATAGCTAATAACCAATTAATTCTATATTGCTTATGACCCAAAAAGAGTTTTACACTTCCCCCGAAGTGACCGTCCTCACGTTGCAGAGCGAGGGCTTCATCTGTCAGAGTGACGTTAATGCCAACACAGTTGAGCCCGGCATCCTGGATGATTGGGGCACGTTCAATCTCCTTTAAACTTACTGCCTTATGAAAAAGATTTACTCTCTTCTTTTTGCAACGGCAGTAGCTGCCCTCGCAATGGTTTCCTGCCAGAAGAACGTCCAGGAGAAAAACGTTATTGAGAAAGAGGCCGTTGAGAGCCCGATTCACTTCTATGCCGAGGAGATTGCCACAAAGACGGTGTTTGGTGATCTTTCCGCTGGAAAGTATCCTACCCTTTGGACCTCCAATAAGGGAATTATGATTTCCCAGAACAAAGCCACTTCTGTTGAAGCGACTGTGACCCCTACTTCAGGTGGAACAAAAGCTGAATTTACCCCGAAAAGTGAAATAACAAGTGATGGTTCTGGGAATTACGTTTTCTATGCGTTAAGCCCCTCCACATCTCATGTGTCTAAGATTAGCACTGATAAAAACAGCTGGAACGTTGAGATTCCTTCCAATCAGACTCCGCTTGCCGGCTCTGTCGATGAGTCCGCGCAGGTTCTTTTCGCCAGGTATGATGCAGGAACCACTTTCCCGACATCGGTTTCTTTTGACTTCCAACATGTAACGGCATATGGTAAACTGAGCTTCGCTAACCTATCCCTAGATGGCGACGAAGCGGTGACGGGTGTGACTCTTACGGCCGAATCCAATTGGGTTGGCCGTTGGTACTATTATGTCGAAGATTATGATGCTGAACCGGATGGTAACCCTGAAAATGAAGCCGGTACTGTGGCCCCGTCCACCGCATCGAAGACTCTTTCCCTTGTAACCACCTCTGCTACTGATATTTGGTTTGCTTGCGCACCTGTTGATTTGCGGTCTAAGACACTTACCGCAATTGTTGCAACAAACAAGGGTACTTTTACAAAGGAAATTACTTTCCCTGCAGACAAGGGTAACTTCCAGGCTGGGCATGTTGCCTCTTTCTCCATCAATATGAGTGGCGTTGTCCGCGTTTCTCCGGTCGTTTATACGGAAGTAACAGATGTGGCATCCTTAACACTCGGAAGTGAAATTATCATCACGAATTCCGCTGCAACCTATGCTGCTGGCCAAAGAGGTTCTGGTAAATACCTTGGGCAGCAAGCCGTTACTCTTAGCGAGTCTAAGATTTCTGATCCGAGCGCATCTGTTGAAGTATTTACGATTGGCAACGGAAACATCGCTGGCACCTATTCCTTACTATGTGGTTCTGACTCAAAATACCTTTCTTGGAGCACCAGCACTACTCTTTCAAGCTCCGATGATCTCGTAGATGCCAGCAGCTGGGCTATCTATATTAGCGGAGGAGTCACCTCTATAAGGAACATGGGTGATGATACAAGATATTTATTCTATCATGAAGGTAATTCTCGTTTTACCACTTATCTGACTACTACTGGTGGTGTGTCTGATGTGAAGATTTATAAAAGGACCGGCACAGGTTCAGGCGCTATCAATCCTAAGGAAGAGGCGAACCTCTCTGTTTCTGGTGCAACTACCGCCTATACCGTGGGCGATTCCTTCACCTTCGACGGAACCGTGGACCTCGTATATACCGACAAATCTACAGAGGCTTTGACCTCTTCTGATTATACGGTAGATGATTCAGAGGTAAACATGGCTGTCGCCGGCGATTATGATGTAACCGTTATATATGATGCAAATCCCTTAATTACAGCAGAGTATACGATTACGGTTTCTTCTGGAGCTCCTGACTTTACCACGGTTGCCGAATTGAATGCACTCCTTACGAACTCATCCAAAACATATAATGGCACACTTACCGGAGCTATAGTGTCATTTGTTCCGGCAACAAATACAGCCATCATTAAGGATGCGACAGGATCTATAATGTATTATAAAAAGAGTCATGGTTTAAAACAGGGCCAGACGTTCACTGGTAATATTCAGGTGACTGCGCAATTGTATAATAGCCTGTATTCTGAGATTACCGCAATGAATGCCACTTTCACCGGGTCCGAGACTGCAGTTGAGCCCGAGGTTGTCACACTCGCTTCTCTTGTCGGCCATTATTCTGATTACCAGAATGCTTATGTCAAAGTTTCAGGTCTTACTGTAACTGCCGTGAGCGGAAAGAATATCACCGTTTCTGACGGAACAAGATCTTATGTGATTTATCAGAGTTTTGCAAATGCGACCTGCTCAGTTGGTGCTATCGTAACTACCGCTACTGGCACTGTTACAAAATATAGTTCTACTGAGGAGATTAAGATTTGGAAGGCGGCTGATATTACGATTAATTAACTAAGGTCCAAATTGACAGAATGTAGCAGCAACTTTTCCGAAGTTCCGGTAAGTTGCTGCCACTTTCGCTTAGTTGCATGCTACTCGCTGCCAGTCGCTGCGACTTTCGTAAGCATACGGGCAAGTACATATTGACAAAGTAAGATTACGACTGACATCTCACTGATGCCAGTCGTAATCTCACTATGTCAACACGTACTTCTCCGAATGCTTACGGCTTTCCAAATCCGGATTATACTGTTCAGAGCCAAGGAGCTATAGTACTGGATACCTGGCTTGTTGAGTGAAATTTGGGGAGTTTAAGGGAAACTCAGGTTGCAAAAGAAGAATTGCTATTGTATCTTTGCGACAGCACCAATCCCTGTGATTCTAGATAAGCATATTGGTTGAGACAGAAGATGAGTGAGTCCCGGCTCACAATTGACTATAAAACATATTGAGGATATGGATTTTAAAAAGAATCTAACTTCCAAAAAGGTGGGTTGAGTACTTCTCGCTGCCTCAGGGCTAGCGACGGTGCTCTCTTTATTGAGCCCAGCCTTAGGGACAATCCTTTCACTGCTTGTGATTGGAATTGATGCCCTTCGCTTAAGATATTAATAAAGATGCGCCAGACTAGTCTGGCTACAGAGACCAGGGGCTCTGGTCTCTGTTTTATATTTTAAATGTATGAGACGGTAAGCAGCCGATAAAGTACGTTAGGGATTCTCATGCTACTATATGCATGTTGCATGGTGGGTGGATCTGGTCCAGGGGGTGTATGGACTTGGTCACTTTTTAGGGCTTGGACCTGGTCCAGCGATAATGCCCCTGACGCCACTGGGAGGCGGATGTGGTGAACCTGGTCCACCGGGTAAAATGTGACCTGGTCCAAATGTTGGCGAGACCTGGTCCAATCATGCCTTGGACCAGGTCCAAGGGTTTGAGCGTTTTCCTTAAGTGGCTTATTGTGAATAGAATACCTAATCTCCTCCCTCCTCACTGGATGGGAGGAGTTTTGTTATTTGTCTAATATTCAACAAGTTAACAAAAACAGTCCAATGACGGTGGGGATAAAAAGAGATGCCCGGTCGGGGCCGCTTGCCTTCGCAGAAATGCCGTGAGGTGGAACGCATTGATTATTATAAACTTATGCAATTTCTCCCCCTCGTTTCGACCGGGGAGAAAAATTGTAGTGTGTTGTTGCTCAGCTACTTACACATCACGCCTGTTTTTGGATGACGACAAGACCAGGTGCAAATGATGACAAAAACGACTCAAGATCATGATGGGAGCCGACCTGCACGAATTCATGCGCCATGGGCAACAGCTTCCTGCTCGATGACGTTATAATAGCTGACGTATAACGCGTTTTTTCCGCAGAAAGTGCATGAGAACCCACGTCGCTGGTGTGCTGCGGAATTAAAAATTGTGTAATTTTGTACGCTTAAAACTAAAACCTATGAAACGTTTTGTTCTTCTGAGCCTACTCGTTATCCTGCCCTTCATGACGCGGGCGCAGCAAAAATACACTCTTACGGATGCCGGCGAGGAGCGCGAATACTACCTCTTCGTGCCTGACAGCCTGGGTCCCCACCGGTCCCTCATCTTCATGCTGCACGGCTACGGCGGAAAGGCCGAGGGCTATTTCCCCGAAATGCTCACGGCTGCCCGGAAACATGGCTACATCCTCTGCTACCCCCAGGGCCTCAAGGCGCCCCAGGGCAAAACCGGCTGGAATGTAGGTTACCCCAAGCAGCAGGGCTGGGAGCAGGATGACGTCGCCTTCATCCTCCACCTAAAGGACTACCTTACAGAGCAATACAACATAAAGAACACCTTCTTCTCCGGCATGTCCAACGGAGGCGAAATGTGCTACATCATGGCCTACAGGCACCCGGAGCAATTCAACGCCATCTGCTCGCTGGCCGGTCTCACCATGGAATGGCTCTACACCGGACCCAAGCCCGTGGGCCCCGTTCCCTTCATGGAAATCCACGGCACCGCCGACAAAACCTCCTATTGGCAGGGAGACCCCGAAAACCAGGGCGGCTGGGGCGCGTACGTAGCCGTTCCCCTCGCCGTAGGCCGCATGGCCAGCACCAACAACTGCACCCATGAAGTGTGCGACACGCTTCCTCAGATAAGGAACACCGTCATCCGCCACATCTTCCAGGGCCGCGGCCCGGAGGTAAGGCTCTACGAAATCGTGGGCGGAAAGCATTCGACCGGCAAAAACGACCTTGACGTTCCGGAAGAAATGTGGTCTTTCTTCAAGCAATACATTCACTAATCCGCAACTAAGCCTTCTTCTTCACACCTCGCACTGGCTCGGCTTCCAAAGGGTTGTCGGGCCAGTAGTGTTTTGGATAGCGGCGCCGGAGCTCCTTGCGCACCTCGAAGTAGGTGCCGCTCCAGAAGCTGGCGAGGTCGGAGGTAAGCTGCACCGGCTTGTATCCCGGAGACAGCAGCTCCATCAGAACCGGCCGCCGGCCGTCGTCCACGCGCGGCGTGCCTGTGAGCCCGAAGCACTCCTGCAGACGGACGCGGAGGACAGGCGCATCGGCTCCCTGCCGGTACTCCAGCGCGATGCGGCTCCCCGTGGGCACCGTGATGTGCGTAGGCGCGAGCCGCTCCACCGCCTGCTGCTGCTCAAACGAAAGCAGCCCCCAGAGCACCGCGCAAAGGTCGATTTTCTTCAGCTGAGACGCGCTGGTGGCCTTGCCGATGTAGAGCGGGACCCATTCATCGGCCCGCCTCAAAACCTCCTCCGTGGAGAGGCTCGGAAGTTCCAGCGAAGGGTGCCAGGCCGCGACGGACGCCACGCGCCGCTGCAGGTTTTCCACGTCCTCGTTGAAGTCGAAGAGCGACGTCCCATCCTTCCGCGTGGTCTCCACAATCACCTGCACCAGCTCTTCGCGCACGCCCTCCGACAGGGTGCGGGACTCCACCAGGAGGTTCCCGATGCGCCATTCCCGCCGGGCGACGGCCGCCCCCTGCGCCTTGTCCCACAGCACAACGTCCCTTTCTGTGGTGAAGGCCGATAAGTCCTCCGCCGCCAGCGGTGCCGCCAGAAAAACCCTCCCCACACCGCCGGGACGGGCGCTCATGGACGCCACCGCGATCCATTCCTCTCCGGCGATGGCAGCATCGGCCTCAAGCATCACGCGCTCGCCGCACGCGAGGAGGTATTCGCCGCTTTTCCAGGCTTTGCCGATGCGCTCCGGGTAGGCCGATGCCAGGAGCATCCCTACCTCGTAGGGATTGGCCCTCAGCGCCTCCAAACGGGGATTTCGCTCCTCGAGGAGGTCGGCAAGACGCGCGGCGAGGGCTTTCCGCGCGGGGGTATCGGCCCGTAGCTGCATGCGCGCGAGGCGGGGATGGCAAGGGAGGGCGGCCATCTTCTTGCCGATGGTCGTGATACTCCCCGCACCGTCCATTGCCCCCAGCGCCTGCAGCAGTTTCCGCGCTTCGGTAATACGGGCCGATGGTGGCACGCTCATCCAGGGCAGCGCTGTGGGATCATTCTCCCCCCACGCTGCGATGTCCAGCACCAGCGGTGCGAGGTCTGCGTGCAGAATCTCCGGCGTGCGGACAAGGGGCATGCGGGCCTCGGTGGAGGTGCTCCAGAGCCGATAGCAGACGCCCGGGGCCACGCGACCGGCACGGCCGCTTCGCTGAGTGGCCATGTCCAGGCTAATGCGTTCGGTTTCCAGGTGGCTGAGGCCGGTGCGGGCGTCCACCACTAAATGTTTGTACAGGCCGCCGTCAATGACGATGCGGACGCCCTCAATGGTAAGGGACGTTTCCGCCACCGGCGTTGCCAGCACCACTTTTCGCTCTCCAGGCGCGCTGGGAGCAATGGCGGCTTTTTGCGCTGCGTTGGAAAGCATGCCGTAGAGCGGGCAGATGTGCGTGGCGCCGAGGGCCGTGCCCAGGAGCTCCTCGCAGCGGCGGATTTCGGCCTCTCCGGGGAGGAAGGCCAGGATATCCCCTGCCTCGGTTTTGTGTGCTTCCCTGATATAATGGGCCACCAGCTCGGAGACGTTTTCCGGCGTGGCTTCCTTGGCGGTATGCCGGATCTCTACCGGGAACATGCGGCCTTCGCTTTCAATGACCGGAGCCTGCAATGCTATGGCGAGTGCCTCCGTGTCAATGGTGGCCGACATGATAATGATGCGAAGGTCTTCCCGCAGGAGCGCCTGCGACTGCCGCGTGAGGGCCAGAGCCTCGTCGCTGTGGATGCTGCGCTCATGGAATTCGTCAAAGATAACGGCCGCTACGCCATCCAGGGTGGGATCCTCGATGAGCATGCGGGTAAGGATACCCTCTGTGATAACCTCGATGCGGGTATCCCTTGAAACCTTGGTGTCCTGCTTCACGCGATAGCCGATGCTGCGGCCCACGGGCTCTCCCACGAGCCAGGCCATGCGCTCGGCAATTTGGCGCGCAGCTACGCGGCGGGGCTCCAGCATGAGGACTATGCCTTCTCCGATCCCTTCCAGGATGGTGAGCGGCAGCACCGTGGACTTACCAGCCCCGGGCGGGGCCGTAATGATAAGCCGGTTCCCTTCCGTAAGCGCACGGTTCACCTCTCCGGCAATTTGGTAGGCCGGGAGCGAAGTGATTTCTTTGACGTCTGCCGTTTTCACAGTGCAAAGATACGCTTTCTTGCGAATCCAGCTATTATTTCGTAAGTTTGTGTTGAAAAATCAATAACCATGGATAACAATCAGCCCAAACAGCCCCAGAACCAGCTGCAGCTGGAACTCAATCCCCAGCTCACCAAAACGTCCTATTCCAACCTGGCCATCATCTCCCACTCCCGCAGTGAGTTCGTGATAGACTTTGCCGCTACCCTGCCCGGTCTTCCCAAGGCCGTCATCGGAGACCGCATTGTCATGACCCCGGAGCACACCAAGCGCCTCATGAACGCCCTGTTCGACAACATTTCCAAGTACGAGGCCCAGTTTGGTGTCATCGACCTGGGCGGCGGAAAGGGTCCCCAGCCCGGTACCACCTTCAACCTCGGAGACTTCGGCCCCATGGGCGGCGGCGCCAAGTCCTAATGGGCGCAGGTTCCCTTGACGAACGGCGCAGGTTCCAAAATGTTGTTGGAACCTGCGCCGTTTACGTGCAGAACTTGCGCCGCTTGCCTACTGGATGTTGTAAATCTTATCCAGCACAGAGCCGTCGCGGTTCATGACAATACCCACCACCTGGTCACCGAAGGGCAGCGGGTCGGGGGTGCCGATGATGGACCTGGCCTTGGCGGCAAGGTCTTCGATGGAGACCAGCTTGAGGCCGGCGGCGCTGAGGCGTTCGGCAATCTCCGGACGGGCGGGGTTCACGGCAATGCCGTACTCGGTGACCACTACGTCCACGGACTTGCCGGGGGTGATGAGGGTGGTCACCTTGGGAACCACGCAGGGGATGCGGCCGCGCAGCAGCGGGCACACGATAATGCTGAGGGCGCTGTCGGCTGCGGTATCCTGATGGCCGCCGATGGCACCGCGGATGATGCCGTCGGAGCCTACCAGCACGTTCACGTTGAACTGCGTATCCACTTCCAGGGCGCTGAGGATGACGATATCCAGGGCGTGGGTGGCGCTTCCGAGGTGCTGGCCAGAGGCATACTCCACGGCAGAAACCTCCTGGTGGTAAGGATCGTTCTTGATGGACTCTGCAGCCACCTTGTCGAAGGACTGTACGTCGATGAGCTTGCCGATGAGCCCTTCCTCATGCAGTTTCACCATGTGGGCGGTGATGCCGCCGAGGGCGAAGGAGGCCTTGATGCCGCGGTTGATCATCTCTTCACGGATGTACTTGACGGCAGCGAGGGATGCGCCGCCGGTACCTGTCTGGATACTAAAGCCATCCTTGAAATAACCGGAGTTAATGATCACTTTTGCAGCCTGTTTGGCAAGGAGGATATCGCGGGGGTTCTTGGAATCACGGATGGCGCCGGCAGCAATCTTGGAGCTGTCACCAACGCTCTCCACCACTACCACGCTCTCTACGTCGGCTGCAGAGATGGATTGCGGCATGTTGGGATATTCCACGAGGTCGTCGGTGAGCACCACTACGTGCTTGGCGTAGCGGGCGTCGGGCAGGGCGTAACCTAGCGAGCCGCAGATGCTCTTGGCGTTCTCGCTGCGGGAGAAGCCGCATGCGTTGCCCAGTTCATCGGCCGATGATGCACCGAGGAAGGCCACGTCAATCTTGAGCTCTCCATTTGCAATGGCGCTGCCGCGGCCGCCGTGGGAGCGGAACACCACCGGCTCCTTCATGAGGCCGTGGGAGATGGCATCGGCCAGCGTGCCGCGAAGGCCGGAGGTGCTGATGCCGGTGATGACGCCGTTTTTGATGTGCTCCACCAGCGGAGCGTGGACGTCGGAGAGGCTGGATGCAGCCAGCTTGAGGTCTTTGAAGCCCATCTGGGCCAGTTTATCCACTACCAGGTTCACCACCTTGTCACCTCCGCGGAAGTGATGGTGGAAGCTGATGGTCATTCCGTCCCGGAGGCCCGAACGCTTGATGGCCTCTTCCAGGGTAACTACTTTGCTGTTTCTCATTACAGTTCCTCCTCAGAAATGACGCCGGCGGCTACGGCCAGGGCGATGGTACGCTCGGCACGGAGCACAACCGGACGGTCTACCATTTTACCGTTCACGGCAATGACGCCGGATCCCTTGGCCTGGGCCTCCTTGATGGCGGCCACCACGGCGCGGGCCTTGTTGATTTCCTTCTCGGTGGGGGTGAACACGCTGTTCACCACCTCAATCTGGCGCGGGTTGATGATGGATTTCCCGTCAAAGCCCAGCGTCTTGATGAGCTCGACCTCCTTCCGGAAGGTTTCCATGTCGTCCAGGTTGGAGTATACGGTATCAAAGCAGCAGATGCCGGCGGCACGGGCTGCCACCACTATCTGCTCGCGGGCCAGAAGGAGTTCTGCGCCTCCCGGAGTGCGGTTGGTCTTGAGGTTGGCACTGTAGTCCTCGGCTCCGAGGGCAATACCCATCATGCGGGGCGATGCCGTTGCAATGGCGTAGGCGTTCACAATGCCCAGGGCGCTCTCGATGGCGGCCATGATCCGGGTGCGGCCCACGGCGCCAATCTCCTCTTCCACTTTGAGGATTTCGGCTTCCAGTTCCTTCACTTCCTCGGCGGTCTCGGTCTTGGGCATGCGGATGACCTCAACGCCGGCCTTCACCACGGCCTCTACGTCTTTTTTGCCGTAGGGCGTGTTGAGCGGGTTGATGCGCACCACCATTTCGGTGCCGCCAAAGTCGATGGTCTTGAGGGCGTTATGTACAAGAAGACGGGCAGCGTCCTTCTCTGCCATGGTGACGGAGTCTTCGAGGTCCAGCATAATGCTGTCGGGGCCGTAGATATGGGCATCGGCCATCATTCCCGGATTATTGCCGGGAACGAACATCATGGTTCTTCTTAGTCTTTCCATACGTCCTTTCCGGTTGCGCGCACCGCGGCGGCAGTGACGCGGGCTCTGATGGTACAATCCAGGGCGCCCTTGTCGATGGCTTCCACCTGGGCATCTTTCACGCCCAGGCCCTCGAGGGTTTCCGTAATGACGGCCTTGATTTGCCGGCCGAACTGAGCGGCCACGGAGCTCTGCAGATTCACCTGCAGGCCTTCTCCGGGGCCGATGGTGACCATGATGTCACCGGATTCTAGTGTTCCAGCTGTTGCTTGTTTCATTTCATGAAATTAAATGTTCACGTTACCCCATCCCTAAAACCCTTCCCTCGGGGAAGGGACTTTGTTCGCCCGCTACGCGGGCTCATAGTGCTGGGTGTAACATGTTTTATGTTGATTAATTTTGATGTTGATTAATTTTGATGTGCAGGGCGTAAAAGGTCTAAAACGACCTTTACGGGGTTGAAGGTTTCGATGGGAACTTCCACGAAGAGGGTGTTCCAGTTACTCATGGCGCCGTTCCACAGGCCGGGGAGTTCCAGGGCCTTGAGTTCTCGGCCTTCGTAGCTCTTGGAGCTCATGAAGCCGGCTTCGGGGTCTACGTAGTCCAGCAGGTTGAAATGCTCTCCTTTATAATTATAGAGGCAGCATACGAGGTCTACGGGGTTGAAGTGCGTGGCGTGTTGCATGGCTTCCATGGAGCCGGCATCGGCCTTGTTGATCTGGACGCTTTCGAGGATCTGGAGGCTGGTGCTGCCGTCTTTGCCGGCGATGATGTAGGGGCCGCCGCCGGGTTCGCCCTCGTTACGCACCATGCCGCACACGCGGATGGGGCGGTCCAGCTTTTCGCGGAGCATTTCCATGCGCTCTTTCTCTGAGTGGGCCAGGGGAAGCTGGATGCACAGGTTCTTGTCCAGGAAATTCTCTATCTCGTTGCAAAGCTGCACGGAAGGCTCGTTGTCTAACTTATTCAGATAATCGAAGATACGGTCTCTCAGCTGAAGTGCTGCTCCCATCAGAACCTGCTTGTACTCGGCGGTGACGGGCAGCAGTTTCTCGTGTGCTACGTTGTCGATATTCTTGATGCTCACGAGCTCTTCCTCCACCTTATTGAGGTTGTAGATGAGGGCGCCGTGACCGGCGGGACGGAAGAGGAGGGAGCCATCGGCCTTGCGGAAAGGCTTGTTGTCGGTGTCTACGGCGATGGTGTCGGTGGCTTTGTCCTGGCAGGTGAAGGTGATATCGTATTTGACGCCGTAGCGTTTTTCGTAGGCGGGAAGGATTTCGCCGATGGCGGCTTCGAAGAGCGCACGGTGCTCCGGCGAGATGGTGACGGTGAGCTTGCAGGTACCATCGGCATTCCTCATGTACTCCTGCGCCTCTACGAGGTGCTCGGCGATGGCGGTGCGCACCTCCCCGTCGGGGTAGCGGTGGAACTTGAGGACGCCCTTGGGCTTGCTGCCGTAGCCGAGGCCCTCCTCCTCGCGGAGGAGTCTCTGGAGGGTGCTTTTTCTATAGGCCGATGAGTCCTCGGGTTCCCCGAAGAGCTCCGGCGTATAGAAGGCGAAGTCCTTGATGTGCGCAGCGAGCCTGGCGCCGGGGGCATCGGCCTTCAAATCCTCTCCCCCTTCCAGTGTCTCCAGGCCGGCGAACATGTCCTTGAACATGCGCGAGGCGGCGCCGGAGGCCGGGACAAACTTGCTTTTGCCGTTGATGGCGGCGGACTTGTAGTAGGCGACGGCGTCCTGGACCTCGGGGGCGCTGAGCACTTTGATGCCGCGCTCGGGGGTGGCGGGTCCTACGATTTTCATCCAGGGGAAGCCGGTGCGGAACTGCTCAATCTGTTCCCGGACCTGACGCAGGGTGGCTCCGCGCTTCTCGATCTGCTTGATGTCTTTCTGGCTGAACATGGTTATTGTTTTAGTTTAAGTGGTTTATCCTATGTAGAACTCTCTCCGGTAGTTATACTCGCTGCGCAGTTTCTCGAAGCTGTCGGGGCTGCTGCGGAAGAGGAAGTCGTCGGTGAAGATGGGATAGTTGTACTGCAGGATGGCGGCAATTTCCCCTTGCGTCTTTCCCTTGAGGTCTATGGCTACGGGCTTGAGGTTTTCGTCTTCGGTGGCCGGGCGGAAGAAGCGGAGCTCCTCGAAGCCGAAGTGCCTTGCGACGGCCTGCACGGCCTGGGCGGTGCCGTTCTGCTTGCCCTGGTAGGAGTAGCCGGCAATGTGCGGCGTGGCAATGTCGCAGAGCTCGATGAGGTTGGGGTTGGGCGTGGGCTCGTTGCACCAGGTGTCCAGCACCAGGGCGCCCAGCTTGGGACGGGCATGGATGAGGGAGGTCTCGTCCACCACTTCCCCGCGCGAAGCGTTGATGAAGATGGCGCCCGGCTGCATGGCCTCGAAAAAATCGTGGCCGGCCATGCCGCGGGTGGAGTCGTCCAGCGGAACGTGCATGGTGACGATGGTGGATTTCTCCAGGAGTTCCTGGAGGGACACGAAGGCGTCCGGGCCTTCTTTCTGGGCACGCGGCGGGTCATTGAGAAGGACGTTGAAGCCCAGGCTCCGGGCCATGGCCTCTACCTTCTTGCCTACGTTTCCAACGCCCACAATGCCGATGGTGGCTCCGTCCAGCTTGATGGCACGGCGTGAGGCAATGCCGTAGAGGGCGCTGAAGACGTAATCGGCCACTCCCCCGGCGTTGCAGCCCTCGGCGTTCTGGACGTCGATGCCGTGCGCGGCGCACCAGGCCGAGTCTATGTGGTCCATGCCGATGGTGGCGCTCGCGATCATTTGCACGCGCGTCCCCGACAGGGTTTCTTCGTTGCACTTGGTGCGGGTTCGGATGATGATGGCGTCCGCGTCTACGATGGCATCGTGGTCGATGGCACGGCCATCCATATATACTACCTCTGCATAAGGCTCCAGAACGCCTTTTAGAAAGGGAATGTTGGTGTCTGCTACAATTTTCATTGTCTAGTCAAGTACGTCTCACAAAGATAGTCATATTTTATCTGAAAAAAAATTTAAAGAATTTTGCGATTTTCTTTGCAGATTTAAAAAAATGCACTACCTTTGCAATCCCAAACGGGAAACACGGGGTATTAGCTCAGTTGGTAGAGCGTTTGA
>CAMODD010000044.1:0-14728 GCA_946611215.1 uncultured Bacteroidales bacterium
ATGACACCCTTGTAACCACCGAAGGCAGCTACGCTCATGAGCATGGTGCTCTGCGGCAGGTGGAAGTTGGACACGCAGGCATCCGGAACCGAGTACTGGTAGGGCGGGAAGATGAACTTGTTGGTCCAGCCGTCGTAGGGATTCACTTCGTGCGTGGTGGTAACGTAGGTCTCCAGGCCGCGCATGACGGTGGCGCCGATGGCCACGACCTTCTTGCCGCTGCGTTTGGCCTTGTTGATGGCGGCAGCAGCTTCCTCGGAGATGATGAGGCGCTCGGAGTCCATGCGGTGCTTGGAAAGGTCTTCCACATCTACGGTGCGGAAGTGGCCGATACCCATGTGCACGGTGATGAACGTTTTCTCGATGTCCTTGAGGATCATGCGGTTGAACAGCTCGCGGCTGAAGTGCAGGCCGGCAGCGGGAGCGCTCACGGCACCCTCGTGGGCGGCGAAGATGGTCTGGTAGTTCTCCACGTCCTCGGGTGTGGTCTTTTCCTTCACCCATTCCGGAACGTAGGGCTCACCCAGGCTGAAGAGGGCCTCCTTGAAGTCCTCATAGGGACCGTCGAAGAGGAAACGCAGGGTGCGGCCGCGGGACGTAGTGTTGTCGATGACTTCGGCCACCAGGCTCTCATCCTCGCCAAAGTAGAGTTTGTTGCCGATGCGGATCTTGCGGGCGGGGTCTACGATGACATCCCACAGGCGCTGCTCGCGGTTGAGCTCGCGCAGGAGCAGGACCATGATATCGGCCCCGGTCTTTTCCTTCTTGCCGTAAAGGCGGGCGGGGAACACCTTGGTGTCGTTCAGGACAAAGATGTCTCCTTTGCCGAAATAGTCGATGATATCTTTGAAAAGGCGGTGTTCGATTTCACCGGTATCCTTGTGCAGGACCATCAGACGGGCCTCGTCTCTCCAACGGGTAGGCTCCTTGGCGATGCGGTCTGCGGGGAGGTCAAAGTTGAACTGGGATAATTTCATTATTCGTGTATAATTCGATACTATTATAATACGGCATATATATTAAAAAAGTTTCACAGGTGCTGGCTTTTTGTTTAAAATACAGATTATTACTATCTTTGAGAAGATAAAACACACGCTGAATGAAACGCTTTTTCCTTGCAGTCACCGTAGCGGCGCTCGCCCTGGAGGCCGCTGCGCAGCCCTCCCGGGAACCTGTTCCCAATGTTGTTGCCACCGCCCGTCCGGCCGTCACCATCCAGTACGGCGGCCCCACCCGCGCAGAAGGACGCTCCTACAACTTTACGCCCACGTTTTTCATCTTTCCCGGTGAAAAACTGGACTCCACCGGTGCGGCCCATCTGCTGAAGGAACTGGATATCCAGCCACTGCTGGATGCGAACTACGGAACGGCGCTGGTTGTCAATCCCACCGGCACCCGGTATGATCCCGAACTCGATTTCAAGGTCTTCGAAACACTCTTCAACCAGCATCGCGGCCCCGGAAACCTTAAAGTGGTGGGCTTTGGCGCCGGTGCCACGTTCGTGAACCAGGTCATCGCGCCCCTGGCGGGGGACCAGATTGCCGATATCCTGACGGTAGACGGCAAGCCCGGCAGGGAAGCGAAGGCCGTTCCCGCCTACGTGGCCGGAAAGAACGCCGCCAGGGCAGCCAAACCCTATCAGGCAGCGATAAAGGTCGATGACCCCCTTCTCAAGGTAGTCGTAGGCGGGAACGCAAACGCTTCCCTCGGAGAGATTTTCGCCGATGCCTGGACGCGAGTCCTGGGCCGCAATTACCGATATAATAACTACAACCATACCCACTACGAGGGCGCCCGGCTGGGAGAATACGGCTCTTATGAGCTGGAACCCTATCTGGACTGTTCTCTACTGGGCATAAGGCGCATTATTGTGGAGCAGCCCGCCGGCTACTCCCGTGGTCCCAGGGCCGAAAAACCGCAGTTGCTCTGGTACGAGTACTGGCCGGAGGAACTGCTTTCGCCTGACACTCCGGCGCACTCCGTTCCCGTTATGGTCCTCCTGCACGGCAACCAGAACGACCCCCGTACCCAGGCCGAAACCTCCGGCTTCATCCAGGTGGCGGCCCAGGACCGTTTCTTCGTGGTGGAAATGGAATGGCAGGGAACGCCCAACTATCAGGCCATGGGCCATGACGGCATAGAGACCGTCCTGTTCCAGCTCTTTGAAAAGTATCCGCAGCTGGATCCCTCCCGTGTGTATGCCGAGGGTCTCAGTGCCGGCTCCATCACCGCCACGGCACTGGGTATCAAGAAGTCACACCTGTTTACAGCCGTTGGCGGCCACTCCGGAGGCATCTTCGGCGGCTCCTTCATGGGCTACAGCACCCTGGACGCCCTCTGGGCCGAGGCTACCCAGAAGCGCGGCGCCGTGGAGGTGCCCTACTGCTCGGTCTTCGGCACCAAAGACAACGTGGTTCCGTATATGACACCCGACAACTGGAAGGGCAACAACTACCTCAATGCCTGGAATGCCTACGAGCAGATGAACGGTATGGAAGTGGTGAGCGAGATGGATTTCTCCGTGGACCCGGTCTTCGGCCAGGTACTGAAAGACCGTGAAAGCATCAAGACCAATAAAGGCATCACCGTAGAAACCGGTGTGCTCTATAAAGGTGAGGTGCCCCTGATCAAGCTGGTAGCCGTGATGGATTACGGCCACTGGAACTTCCAGCCCACGGCCCGCATCATGTGGGATTTCTTCCGGCAGTTTCGCCGAGACCCCGAAACCCGTCAGCTCATCTGGGAAGGCTGTGATTTGTAAGTGGCTAAAATTCAGTTGTTTATAAAACTTCTCCCCGGTCGAATCGCCGGGGAGAATTTTTATAAAGTGTTGACTAAAAGTCGATTATAAATCACGCTCTTACTGCATGAGCAGCACGCGGTGAACCGGAACGGAGGAGGCGGCGGCATCGGCCCTGGCCTCGCAGCGGATATCGCGGGAAGAGGCGCCGAAGAGGAAGGTGTAGGTGCCGGCATCCACTACCCAGGCGCTGGCAGCCTCGTCGAAGGAAGCGAGCTCGGAGGTGGGGAAGGAGAGGGTGACCTGGGCCGACTCGCCGGGAGCGAGCTTAGCTGTCTTGGCGTAGGCCTTGAGTTCCTTTACGGGCTTGTCCAGGGAACCGGCCGGGGC
This sequence comes from uncultured Bacteroidales bacterium, assembly GCA_946611215.1. Taxonomy (GTDB): domain Bacteria; phylum Bacteroidota; class Bacteroidia; order Bacteroidales; family UBA932; genus Cryptobacteroides. The sequence goes on from CAMODD010000044.1 coordinate 3,131, forward strand.
GCTGACATACAGTTCCACTACCTCCTTGCCGGCGACGGAACCGGTGTTCTTCACGCACACGGATGCGGTGACGGTTTTTCCGTCATTCACCACCGTGGGCTCGCTGTACTCGAAGCTGGTGTAGCTGAGGCCGTAGCCGAAAGGATAGGACACGGGCAGGTTCTCTTTGTCAAACCAGCGGTAGCCTACATAGATGCCTTCCTCGTAGCGGGTTACGTCCACATCCTTGAGGCCCACATCCTCGCGGCGGTTCATGAAGTACACTTCGTTCGCTGCGTCGATGGGGAAGTTGCGGGAAGAGGCTGCATCCATCAGGTTCACGGGGAAGGTCATGGGCAGCTTGCCGGAGGGACTCTCCACACCGGTAAGGATGTCGGTTACGGAGTTGCCGCCTTCCTGACCGGCCTGCCAGGCCAGCAGCACGGCGTCGGGGATACTCTTCCAGGAAGCGGTCTCGATGACACCGCCAATGTTCAGGACCACAACCACCTTCTTGCCCTGAGCGTGGAAAGCGGCGGTTACCTTGTTCAGGAGTTCTCTCTCGCGGGCCGACAGCTCGAAGTCTGCGCTGGTACGGTCAAAGAACTCACCGCTGTTGCGGCCGAAGGTGATGATGGCGATATCGTTTCCCTTGGCCGATGCAGCCAGTTCCGAAGCGGAAGGCACCAGCTCGGTGGGACGAGGCATGGGATAGAAGGCCGACAGCTGGTCCGTGAGGGTAGCCTTGAAAGCGGCCTCTTCCTGGGCGATATGCTTCAGATAGACGTCCTTCTTGCTCTCGTCCACCTCAAAACCGGCGTTCTTGAGGCCGTCCAGTAAGGAAACGGTGTAGGCGCGGTTCACGTTGCCGGACCCGGTGCCGCCGGCGATGAAGTCATAGGAGGTGCAGCCGAATACGGCCACTTTCTTTACGTCCTTCAGCGGCAGCACACCGTTGTTTTCCAGAAGGACCATGCCTTCCAGGGCGCTCTGGCGGGTAACAGCAGCGTGGGCCTTGAGGTCCGGCTTGTTGGAGTAGGCATAGCCCTTCACCTTGGGGCTGCGCTTGACAAGCTCCAGGCAGCGGGTGACGCATACGTCCAGTTCTGCCTCCGAGAGGGAACCGTCCTTGATGGCATTCATGATCTGCTCGTACTGCAGGGGAGTGCCGGGCTGCAGCATGTCGTTTCCGGCAGCCATCTGGGCGGCGCCGTTGTCACCGCCGAACCAGTCGGTCATCACGAGGCCCTTGAAGCCCCATTCGTCACGAAGGACGGTGGTGATGAGGTCCCTGCTCTGGGAAGTGTAAGTACCGTTAATCTTATTATAGGAGCTCATGACGGTCCAGGGATCGGCCTCCTTCACGGCAATCTCGAAGCCTTTGAGGTAAATCTCGCGCTGGGCGCGGGGGCTGATGATGGCGTTGTTGGCCGTGCGGTTGGTTTCCTGGTTGTTGTAGGCGAAGTGCTTGATGGAGGTGCCTACGTCGTTTTTCTGGACACCGCGCACGTAGGCGGCGGCGGTCTTTCCGGCTACCACGGGGTCTTCGGAGTAGTATTCGAAGTTGCGGCCGTTGAGCGGGTGACGGTGAATGTTGAGGGCGGGTGCGAGGTACACATCGGCCCCGTACTCATGGACTTCCTCACCCATGGCGGTGCCCACGCTCTCTACCAGTTCCTGGTTCCAGGTGCTGGACAGAAGGGTGCCGATGGGGAAGTGCGTGCAGTAGTAGGTGTTGTCATCTCCCGGACGCGTGGGGTTGATGCGGAGGCCGGCGGGACCATCGGCCAGCACGATGCTGGGAATGCCCAGGCGGGGGATGGGGTAGGTGGTGCCGGCGGCGCCGGGAACGATATCCTGAGTAGCGCCTACGACGGCGCTGTTGCCGTCACTTCCGGCCATGCCCATGCCGATGACCATGTGCACTTTTTCTTCCAGAGTCATGGCTTTGAGAACCTTCTTCACGGAAGATGTGGCCAGCTGGGGTTCTCCGCTCTCGCAGCCGGCAAGCGCCATCACTGCGGCGGAAAGGAGGATGAGTTTTTTCATGATATCAGAGTTATACGTTTTTGTGTCGTGGACGCAAAGATAGTCGAAAATGATTTCAAAAAAACCGAATTGTACACACAGGATAATTTTTGAACACGGGATTATATATATTTGCAATCCGAATGACGATCAACCATCAATAACACACAGATATGAAAAAAATCCTTTTGACTTTGGCAGCGCTGTCTATGGCCTTTGCGGCCGTCGCCCAGCCTCAGCTGCGTGAAGACAACATCGAAGATGTCTTGAAGGCAATGACCCTCCAGGAGAAGGCGACCCTTCTCGTGGGCGGCGCCCGAGCCGCCATGGTGAACGGCGTCACTTCCGGCGTATCGGCCAATGTGCCCGGCGCCGCCGGCAACACCCGTCCCATCGAGCGCCTGGGCATTCCCGTGACGGTGCTGGCCGATGGCCCTGCCGGCCTTCGCATCCAGCCCACCCGCCCCGGCGACGCCAACACCTATTACTGCACCGGTTTCCCGGTGGGAACCCTCCTGGCCAGCTCCTGGGATCTCTCCCTGGTGGAGGAAGTGACTAAGGCCATGGGTAACGAGGTGCTGGAGTACGGCGTAGATGTCCTGCTGGCTCCCGGCATGAACATCCACCGCAACCCGCTTTGCGGCCGTAACTTCGAATACTTCTCCGAAGACCCCCTCCTCTCCGGTAAAATGGCTGCCGCTTATGTAAGAGGTATCCAGAGCAATGGCGTGGGTACGTCCATCAAGCACTACGCCGCCAACAACCAGGAGACCAACCGCAACGAGGACGACGCCATCATTTCGCAGCGCGCCCTGCGTGAGATCTACCTCAAGAACTTCGAGATTGCCGTGAAGGAATCCCAGCCCTGGACCGTTATGAGCTCTTACAACAAGCTCAATGGAGACTATACCCAGCAGAGTGAAGGCCTCCTCACCACTGTCCTCCGCGACGAGTGGGGCTTCAAGGGCATTGTCATGACCGACTGGGGCAACAAGGCCGGCACCGTCAAGAGCGCCAAGGCCGGCAACGACCTCATGGAACCCGGTAACCAGAACGAGATTGACCGCATCATCGCCGGCGTCCAGGATGGCACTATCTCCCAGGAAGAACTGGACCGCAACGTGCGCAACATGCTCACCTATATTGTTCGCACCCCTCGCTTCAAAGGTTACAAGTTCTCCAACAAGCCGGATCTGAAGGCGCACGCCGAGGTAGCCCGCAAGGCCGCCGGTGAGTCCATTGTGCTCCTTCGCAACGAGGACGCCCTTCCCCTCAAGGGAACGGAAAAAGTGGCCCTCTACGGTATCTCCGCCCTGGACTTCGTAGCCGGCGGCACCGGTTCCGGCGACGTGAACAAGGCTTATGTCGTGAACATGGTGGAAGGCATGCAGAATGCCGGCTTCACCCTGGACAAGGGCCTCGTGGATTACTACAAGGCGTATGTCGCCTATGACAAAGCCCAGAAGGGCCTTACGAACACGGGCTTCTCCTGGTTCTTTAGCCGCAAGCTCTCCGAGATTTCCATTCCCGCCGATGCCATCAGCGCCGAGTCCAAGGCTAACGACGTAGCCGTAGTGGTGCTGGGCCGCAACGCCGGTGAAGGCGCAGACCGCAAGCAGATTGACGACTTCGAGCTCACCACCGTGGAGCGCGAACTCCTCCGCGACGTGAGTACCGCCTACCACGCTGCCGGCAAGAAGGTCATCGTGATCCTGAATGTGGGTGGTGTTATCGAGACCACTTCCTGGAAGAATATGGTAGATGCTATTGTCCTGCCCTGGAGCCCTGGTCAGGAAGGAGCCAATGCTGTGGCCGATGTCCTTACCGGCAAGGTGAACCCCTCCGGCAAGCTTCCCATGACCTTCCCCGTGAACTTCATGGATCACCCCTCCAGCGCCAACTTCCCGTACAACTACCAGCAGAGCGCTTCCCGCGGCTTCTCCTGGGGCTCCCGCCAGCCGCAGAAGAACGTGGACTACACCAACTATGAGGAAGGTATCTGGGTGGGCTACCGCCACTTCGTCACCCGCGACGTCGAGGTCTCCTATCCCTTCGGTTATGGCCTCAGCTACACCACCTTCGCCTACAGCAAGCCCGTCGTGAAGGCTGCTGCCGATGGTTTCGTTGCCACCGTTACTGTTACCAACACCGGTAAAGTTGCCGGCAAGGAAGTGGTAGAACTCTACGTGAGCGCTCCCGAAGGCGGTCTGGAGAAACCCGCCTGCGAACTCAAGGCCTTTGGCAAGACGAAGGAACTGCAGCCCGGCGAAAGCCAGACCCTTACCCTCAAGGTGAGTGCCTACGAACTGGCTTCCTTCAATGAGGCTACCAGCGCCTGGGAAGCTGCCGCCGGCAAGTACAGCGTACACTTCGGCGCTTCCGTAGCCGACATCCGTTGCACCGTTCCCTTCACCCTCAAGAAGGCTCAGAACTGGCCCGTACACAATGTGCTGGCTCCCGTCGCTGCCAAATAGTGGCGTGGGGCTAACTCATTGATATTTGGTTAATAAAGGGAAAACCCCTATCCGGATCCGGGTAGGGGTTTTTGCCCAGCTCGCACTTGCTCTAACTTTCTGCTGCTTAGGTATTTATGTTTTTCTCTTTAGGCTGGTTAGCCTAAAGAGAAAAAGTTAGAGCGCAGATAATCAATGGTTTATATAAGGTTCGCCGATGGGGGCTTAGATCCTTGCCTCGCGGAAAACCTCCTGGATGGAGGGGTAGGTGTTTTTGAGGAAGGGGGGAAGGGAGCTTTTAGCTACCCAGGCGGCTTTGGTGATGTCTTCTTCCCGTTGGGGGGTGAGGTTGGTGGGGTCTGTGTAGAGCATGTCGTACCACCAGGTGTGCTTGAGGTGCCACTTCTGATCCCGGAAGTACACGTGGTCTGTGATGCAGATGAGCCGGCGAAGGTCCAGCTGGTCCACGCCGGTTTCTTCCTGGACCTCGCGCATGGCGCAGATTTCAATGTCCTCGCCGGCTTCCTGATGCCCTTTAGGAAGGTCCCAGAGGCCGTTTCGGGAGATAAGGAGAAAGTCTCCGCGGCGGTTGCTCACCAGTCCTCCGGCAGCGTTTACCTCCTTGAACTCAGAGCAGATGCGCCGATACGTCTTTTCGATATCGGTGGTAGGGATATAGATGCGGGAAAGGGTATCCTGCACTTCGAACATCCGGACCAGCGCCCCGATGTCAATGATTTCCCCTACATGGAACTCTACGGAGTTGGGATCGGCCAGGGCCTCTTCGTCGGGGGAACAAATAATGATACAGCGCTTCTCGAAGTATATTTTGTGCATGATTTTTGCTAACTTTGCGTGATGCAAAGATAAACAATTATGACCAATATAGAAAGTAAACACGGAACCGTGTCCCGGCAGCCCTACGAGCTGTATATGTCCTTCACGGACCTGAGCAACTTCGTTAAAATGCTCCCGGAGGACAAACGCGAAATGATTACCGCCGATATGGATACCCTCTCCGCCACGGTGCAGGGATTCAACATTGGCGTAAAAGTGCACCAGAGAGTGCCTTACAGCCGCATCGAGCTGGTAGATTACGGCGCACCCTTCGCCTTCCACATTGTCATTCATTTTGAGCCGGCCGCAGACAATGCCTACCACACCGACTTCTGGATTGAGGTGGAGGCAGACCTCAACCTCATGATGAAGATGATGCTCTCCGGCAAAATCAAGGAAGCCCTGGACAAAATGGTAGATGGCCTGGTAGATGCCTCCAACGGCAAAATGCCGGAAGGTTTTGACATGGAAAAGTGGGCCGGAAAATAGCTCGGAATGACAGAGATCCCGGCTGGTTTTAAGGAGTTACTGGAGGAATCGGTTCCTGCGGAGAGGGCCGAGACCGTTGTGGCGGCGCTTTCGGCGGCGCCGTCGGTTTCTGTCCGCCTCAATCCTGCCAAACTGCGGGAATGTCCTTTCCCGGACGCCGAAAAAGTGCCCTGGAGCCCGTACGGCTATCTTCTTAAAGAGCGGCCCGTCTTTACGCTGGATCCTCTGTTTCACGCCGGGTGTTACTACGTGCAGGACACATCGGCCATGTTCGTGGGCCATGTGTTCCGTGAAGTGACGCAGCATCTGCAGCTCGGTTGCCGCGTGCTGGACCTCTGCGCCGCCCCCGGAGGGAAGACCACCGACCTTGCCGCATCGCTGCGGGAATGCTTCGGAGACCGCTTTTCCCTCACTGCCAACGAGGTCATGAAAAACCGCTTCGGCGTGCTTCGCTCCAACGTGGAAACGTGGGGAGATCCTTGCATCGGCACGGTTTCCCGCGATCCGTCGGCCTTCGGAGATGAGCCCGCCTTCGACGTCATTCTGGCCGATGTCCCCTGTTCCGGCGAAGGAATGTTCCGCAAAGACGAGCAGGCTGTCGCTGAGTGGAGCCTCAAAACCGTGGAATTCTGCGCCGCAAGAAGTCGCAGGATTCTGGCCGATATCTGGCCCACGCTGAGGCCGGACGGCATCCTCATCTACTCCACCTGCACTTTCAACCATTTCGAGAACGACGACACCGTGGCGTGGATTGCGGAGGAATTGGGGGCCGATGTCATTACGCCGAAGGAAGAAATTCTTCGCTCCGCTCAGAATGACAAGTACCAGGTAACGGCCACGAAACACGGCTACGTGCTACTGCCGGGGTTGGTGCCGGGTGAAGGCCAGTATGTCGCCGCACTGAAGAAAGCTGGCGATGCCGGATATGTCGTCGGCAGCGGAAAGCAGGGCGCAGCGGGCATTTCCATCCCGCAGAGCGCAGGACCGCTGGTAAATGTCGACCGCCTCACCGCCCTGCACTACCTTCACGGTGACGCGATCGTGTTGCCGACGGAGGCTCCCATCGGCCCGGTTATTATCGGGTATGAAGGGCATGCGCTGGGCCCTGCCAAAAACCTCGGCAAACGCTGCAATAACCTCTATCCCAAGAACAAACGCATACGAATGGATATCCGATGAAAAGAATCGTAACCCTTTTCCTTACGCTGGCCCTCTCGCTCACGGCGCTGGCCCAGGAACCCCTTTCGCAGGCCGAATTCCTGCGCCGTTACACTAACCTCGTCCAGCGCGTAGGCCCGGCCGGCGTGGGCGTGGAAACGCTCCTTGGCAAATGGGAAGAAGCCTGGCCCGACGACCCGCAACTGTATCTGGCCCGCTTCAACTTCTGCTACACCCGCAGCCGGTCTTCGCACATCGAGGACATGAGCGTGGACAAATACCTGGGACAGGCACCGCTCCTTCCCATGACGGACTCCCTCGGGAACAAGCACAACTACTTCGAGGTCTTCGAGTACGATGACGACCTCTTTGCCCAGGCCAACAGCGCTATCGGCCAAGCCATTACCCTCAAACCCTGGCATCTTGACTACCGCATGGCCAGGATTGACGCCCTCCTCGCCTACGAGAAAGACAAGCCCGAGATGACCCTCCAGGAACTCAAAGCCCTGGCCGACAAACATTATAAGGAGCACCCCGTGTGGGAATATGAGGGCATGGACGGTGTCACCGAAGAGCAGTTCCGCGCCTTCATGCAGGACTACTGCGTCGCCATTTTTCGGCTGGGCAGCGAGACATCGGCCCAGGCCTTCAAGTCCCTCAGCGAGCACATGCTCACCTACTGCAAGGACGAGCCCCTCTTCCTGGACAACCTCGGCAGCTACCATCTCGTTCGCAAGGAGTACAAGCAGGCCCGCAAGTACTACGACCAGGTACTCAAAAGGCATCCCTCCGACATGACAGCCCTCAAAAACGGCATCCTCATGGCCCGTACCATGAAAGATGTAAAGCTGGAAAAGAAGTACCTGGCTCTCATGGCCCAAAACGGCGAGACTGAGGCCGATAGAAAAAGCGCCCAGGCCCGCCTGGACGCCTACAATCGAAAGTAATTCTCGAGTCGCCGTTAACACGTTGAATATCAGCGTTGTGGATAATTCTCTTTAGGCTGCTCGGCCTAAAGAGAAAAAATTAAGTGCTTTATAATCAGTGGATTGGCTCGGGTGCGAGAACTAGCGGCTCGGGTGCTCCTTCTGGTAGAGTTCCCAGGAGTTGAAGAGGTTTTGCCAGATGGCGTAGAGGCCGCCGGCGACGGAGGTGACGGGCGTCATGTAGTTGTAGCCCAGCCAGATGAGGAAGCCGGTGTTCTTCTGGCCCAGGGTCTGGCCGGCGGTGATGCTGTCGGTGAGGCTCTCATGGGCCGATAGCCCCGCGCGGGCCGCCCGCGCCCGTCCCATGCGGCGGCCCAGCCAGAACTGCACGAAGCAGGTGCCGGCCGATACCAGCACGATGCCGGCGAACGCCCAGACGCCAAGGCCGCTCAGCAGCAGCGCCCGTGTGGAGAGCACCATGGCCAGCGTGAGGCCGATCCCCCACACATAGAACGAGTTGGAAGCCCAGCGCATGAGCACGCGCTGCAGCCGGTGCGTAGTATAACGGATGATCCAGGCCAGGAGTCCCGGCAGGATTAGCACCGGGAATACTTTCCAGGCAATGTGCCCCACATAGGCCCAGAACCCCAGCGTGGCGGATGGATTCACCAGCGGAATCACCAGCGGAATAAGGAAAGTAGCCGATACATTGATGATGACAAGGTATGTCACCGTTGCGGCAAGGTTCCCGCCCAGTTTGTCCGTGATGACGCCGGCGGCCGATGCCGTAGGGCAAATCATGCACAGCATGGCGCACTCGGCCAGCATCCGGGCGGCCCCGTCCGTAAGCACCACGACGCCCGCCAGCGCGAGAAAGCTGAGCACCTGCACCAGGAGCGCCCCAAGGTGCCATCGGGTTACATGGAGGTCATGGGGGGAGATCTTCACAAACTGGAAAAACAGCAACGTCGCAATCACGAGCCGCTGTCCTTCGCTCGCAGCAATGTGCAGCCAGTGCCCGAAGGGGTGCAGCACCGGCGTATAGTGATACAAAAGGTACAGCGAAGTGCCCAGGACAATGGCCCCGGGCAGCATCCAGTCCTTCAGGAATTGGACAGTTTTATTCATTGGATGGAATCCATGGGCCGATGACCCTTTCCACGAGAGGGTCGGTGAAATGCATGCAAAGCCCGGTGAGGATGGCAAGGATGAGCGTTCCCTCCCGGATGACGACGGTGGTGCCGTTGCCGGTGAACATGCCGAAGGCCCACCAGGAGAAAGCGGCGGTGATAACGACCAGCGCAACGTCGAACCATACCTTCATGGTGCCGAAGGGGAGGCGGAAGACATCGGCCAGGACGGCCACCGTCTTGTCGCCGGCGAGGATCCAGCCGTCTCCGAGGACCTCCAGTTTGATGCCGACGGCGGTAAGCACTACGGCCGCAAGGCTCAGCAGGATTTGCCACAGGTAGCTGCCGGCCGGGGTGAACGCGTCAAAAAGCCAGATGGAAGCGTCGCACATATAGCCAAACACAAACGCGGCGGGAATTTGCATGAGATACTGCCACTTGAAGTCCCGGCGAAGGATGAGGGCCTGCGAGCCGATGAATAAAAGATGCATCATCCACGTGAACGTCCCTACGGAAATGGCGCTCCACTTGAGATTGAAAATGGTGGGCGGACACGACGGCGGAGCAATGCCCAAATTGGATTTAATGGAGATTCCCACTCCCAGTGCCACCAAAATGAGGCCGAGGGTAGAAATTCCATAGCGAATACTAATATTCTTTAGGTTCATAAAGTTCCTTTTGACCATGCAAATATCCGCAATATTGTGTAATTTTGCAAACTTCAGAGATTGAAAGCAAAAACCTTAAGAATATGAAAAAAGGATTCGTAATGATGATTTCAATGCTCGCTTTCGCAGCATGCGCGCCCAAAAGTGGCGCCCCGGCCCTGGACATGGCCAGTCTGGACACGTCCGTGAGCCCCAAGGAAGATTTTTACCAGTACTCCACCGGCGGTTGGCAGAAAAACAACCCGCTCCGCCCGGAGTTCTCCCGTTATGGCAGTTTCGATGCCATCCGTGAACGCACCCAGGAGAACCTCAATGCCCTCTTCGAGAGCATGACCACCATGGAGGCCAAGCCCGGCACGGTGGACCAGAAGATCTCCGACCTCTACAAGATGGCCCTGGACTCCACCACCCGCAACAGCCTGGGCGCCCAGCCCATCCAGCCTTATATCGCCCAGATTCAGGCTGTGGCTTCCAAAGATGAACTCGCTACTCTTCTTGGAGAGATGAACCTCTACGGAGAAGGTGGTTTCTTTGGTGCCGGTGTGGAGGCAGACCTCACCAACAGCGATATGCAGGTTCTGTATCTGGGCCAGAGCGGCCTGGGTATGGGAGACCGCGACTACTACCTCAAGGCCGAGAACAAGGCCCTCTACGACGGCTACAAGGCCTTCCTCGAGAAAGTGCTGGGCCTTGCCGGCATCGAAAGCCCCGAGAAAGTGGCCGCCCAGGACCTGGAAGTAGAAAATGCCCTGGCCCAGATTTCCTGGACCCGCGAGGCAAACCGCAACATGCAGGCTATCTACAACCCCATGTCCACTAAGGAAATTGTGGAGGCCTATCCTGGCATCCGCTTTGACAAAGTGTGCGAGGCCGCCGGCGTCGCCGCCCAGGACAAAGTGATTGTGCAGCAGCCTTCCTTCTTCGAGGGCCTGTCCAAGCTGATGGAAAAGACTTCCCTCGAAACCCTCAAGTCCTACCTCCTGGCCCAGTTCGTTCAAGGCCAGTGCGGCGCCCTGGATGACGAATTCTACACCGCCAGCTGGGAGTTCTTCTCCCACCAGATGTCCGGTGCCCAGGAGCAGCAGCCCCGCTGGAAGCGCGCCATGAGCGTTCCCAACAGCCTGCTGGGCGAGGCCGTGGGCGAAATGTACGTAAACCGCTACTTCCCCGAGAGCTCCAAGAAGAAGATGGTTACCCTGGTGGAGAACCTCCGCACCGCCCTTGGCCAGCACATTGAGACGCTGGAGTGGATGGGTGACAGCACCAAGGTCAAGGCCCAGGAGAAACTGGCCGCCTTCACCGTCAAGATTGGCTATCCCGACAAGTGGAAAGACTACAGCACCCTGGAGATCAATCCTTCAAACTCCTACTACGAGAACCTTCGTAACGCCAGCGCCTGGTACGTGCAGGACAACCTGTCCAAGCTGGGCAAGCCCACGGATAAAACCGAGTGGGGTATGACTCCCCAGACCGTGAACGCCTACTACAACCCCACCACCAACGAGATTTGCTTCCCGGCTGCCATTCTCCAGAAGCCCTTCTTTGACCCGGACGCCGACGATCCCGTGAACTACGGCGGCATCGGCGTGGTCATCGGCCACGAAATGAGCCACGGCTTTGACGACCAGGGCTCCATGTTCGACGCCAGCGGCAACATGGTGAACTGGTGGACCGCCGAGGACAAGGCCAAGTTCGACGCCCTGGGAGACAAGCTGGTCGCCCAGTTCGACGCTGTTGAAATCCTGCCCGGCGTGAAGGCCAACGGCCGCTATACCCTGGGTGAGAACATCGGCGACCACGGCGGCCTGTCCATCGCTTTCACCGCCATGGAGAACGCCGTCGCCGGCAAGAAGGATCCCATGATTGACGGCTTCACCCGCGCCCAGCGCTTCTACCTGAGCTACGGCGCCATCTGGGCCCAGAACATCAC
>CAMODD010000045.1:0-14677 GCA_946611215.1 uncultured Bacteroidales bacterium
TACGGGTGTCCTTGTCGGCCATGGCCTTGCCGGTTTCACCGTAACGGTTCTGCTCAGCCACGCTCTTCTTTGCGTCGTTGATGGCCTTGGCTGCGGCTTCCTTACCCAGGGCCTCGATGTAACCGGACTCGTCACGGATATCGGTGACGTTCACGTTGATCAGGCGAAGGCCAATCTTGCGGAGCTCTGCCTCCACGTTGGTGGACACGTTGGCGAGGAACTTGTCGCGGTCCGAGTTGATTTCCTCGATGTCCATGGTGGCAATCACAAGACGCAGCTGGCCGAAGAGGATATCGGTAGCGATGTTCTGGATGCTGTCCACGGACAGGCCCAGAAGGCGCTCTGCGGCGTTGGTCATGCTGTCGGGTTCGGTGGAGATACCCACGGTGAAGCGGCAGGGAACGTCTACGCGGATGTTCTGCTTGGACAGGGCGTTGGTGAGGTTGCACTCGATGGAGATGGGCTTGAGGTCCAGGAAGGCATAGTCCTGGAACACAGGCCAGATGAAGGCGGCGCCGCCATGTACGCAGCGGGCCGATGAGATGGAACCGCCGGCATTGCGGCCAGTCTTACCGTAGATGACAAGGATCTTGTCCGAGGGGCAGCGGCGATAGCGCTTGAGGATGGCCGACAGGGTAACGAATACCACGGCCACCAGAATGAGGATAAGGTACAGTTGAGGCATAATTATACGGTATAAGTGTTAATTTCTTCTACAAGGAGGGTGTTCGCGTCCAGGCAGTCCACCACGCGGATGGGAGCGCCGGTCTTCAGTGGTTCTTCGCTCTCGGTCATGGCGTCGTATTCCCGCACGGCTCCGTTGATGGTGATCTGGACCTTGCCGGTTCCGCCACGGGCTCCCGGGATGGTGAGATATACTTTGCCTTCGCAGCCGGCCGCAGACTTCTGGAGGTTGATGTTGCCGCTTTGCTGCATGCCGGCGAGCCACTTGAACAGGTACATCACCGCCGCCACAAGGGCTGCGCCGATAAGGGCCGATACCAGAATGAGCAGGGCCACGCTTGAGATGCTGTCCTGCAGCAGAATGGCGCTCCAGCCGAAACCCAGGATAAAGTTGACGAAGTTACGCAGCGTGTACAGGTTGGAACCGCCGTCAATGTTGGACAGGTCGGTCCCGTCCATGGACGTGTCCACATCTACGTCAAAGTCTGCGTCCGCATCTGCTCCGAGGAAAGTGAGGACGCTCTGGACAATGAACACGAGCGAGGCCGTGAGGGTAACGCTCCACAGAATCTTCATGACAAGGCTTAATTCAGCCCACCAGGATGCAATCATAGTGCTTCTTGAATTGGTTACTGTTGCAAATTTAATAATAATTTATCGAATTGCAATAAAAACTTTAGAAATTTTAACAAGTGCGGGGTCGAGGCGGTTGGGGGTGGTGCTGGGGCCGGGGCGGCATCGGCCCTGTCCCTCGGCATGGCATCGGCCCGTCCCTCGGCCTGTCCCTCGGCCTGTCCCTCGGCCTGTCCTTCGGCCCCGCCCCTCGGCCTGGCCTTCGCTTCGCGCATGGGCTCTGCTCATTGGTCGTGGCGCTTAATGTTCTATTAGTCAGCGTGTTAGCACAACTGCCGGGTGTCAAAAAGCAAACCGTCAGTTGTGCTAATCGGTTAGTAATTAGTGAATTAACAGCCACGGCTAAAAAATCGCATGTGTGGTTTTAGCCGCTTATTTTCGTCCCAGATTTCAGGGACGAACGGCCAAAAGTGGCTAAAACATAAAAATCTGCATTTTGTTTTAGCCGATTGGGTGATGGTCTGCCAAACTTGTCCTAACTTTATGAGGGCGCGGATTAGGCCGTGCCGCCAAGATATGCAAAAAAGAAGGTTTATTCCAGGAGCGGTTAACCACTGTTTTCAGAAAACCGCGGGGGAGGAGGTCCTGTTTTACAACGTTTCGGACTATCTTGCCTGTTTTACGTTCATCTGCGTCGCGGCCAGGGGGCATCGGCTGAGTCTTTTGTCGCTGGTCCTGATGCCGGACCATCTGCATCACTGCACACGCGCGCAGGAGAGTGAGGAGCTGTCGGCCTTTGTGCGGGAATATACGGCGCACTTCGCTTCCATGCAGAACAAGATGTGCCATCACCCGAAGCCCTTGTTCCTCAAGCCCTTTGGCAGTGCTCCCAAGATGGGAGACAAAAGCGTGAGGACGGCGCTCGTCTATCTGGGCAATAACGGCCCGGAACGAAAACTCTCTGCCCTGGCGGCTGAGTATCGCTGGTCTTTCCTGGCCTACTACCACAATGACCACCCGTTCTCCGAGCCGCTCAGGCTGGCTACAGCCTCGAAGGCACTGCGCCGTGCCGTGTCTCTGGTCAGGGACAAAGCCGCGAAGAACCAGCCCCTTCGCTACCAGACGCTTCAGTGGCTCTTTAAGTCGCTGGGCAACATGGAACGGCAGCAACTGGCCGACTTCATTGTGACCTCCTATAATGTAATAGACTACGAGGCGGCAATCTCGTATTTCGGCAGCTATGAAGCCATGCTGGAAGCCATGCGCCTGACAAAAGGCAGCGAGCACGACATTGAGGAAAAGTTCGTGGGCTGGGACGACAAGGTCTACGTCCAGATGACCCGCATCCTGATGACAGAGAAAGAACTGGCCGATATCCATGACCTGTTCTTAATGCCCGAGGCCGATCGTCATGCCCTTATCCCGTTTCTGGAGACCCGCACCCTGGCACCCCGGAAGCAGATCCTCAAGTTTCTCCGCCTGCCCATGGCCGATTGTGTGTCAAATTTTGTGGCCGATGGCCGTGGCGGTTAAGTCGCCGAAAATCAGATTGTTAGCACAACTGACGGGTATCAAAAAGAAACCCGTCAGTTGTGCTAACTAATTGGTAGTGTGGTTGTTATGCGCCACGGCTAGATAACGGAATTGCCGAAAAGTCCGGCACCTGCGCCATTGAGTCCGGAACCTGCGCCGCCAAGGCCTCCGTCAGGGCCCCGGCCCCGCCCGCCGCCAAGGCCCGCCCGGCCCCCGCCCCGATATTGCCGGAATCCGGGAAAAACCCTATCTTTGTAAGGTATGCTTAAGATACTCAAAGCGTCGGCTGGGTCCGGCAAGACATACAACCTGGCCAGGGAGTACATCCGGCTCCTGATGCTGAGCGATCGGCCGGATGCGTACCGGCACGTGCTGGCCGTGACCTTCACCAACAAGGCCACGGACGAGATGAAACGTCGTATCCTGAAGGAACTCAACCAGCTGGCCCAGGACCCGGCCGGCTCTCCGTATCGCAAAGACCTGGAGACACTGGGGAACCTCACGGAAATCCAGAAAAAGGCCCGGCAGCAACTCTCCGGCATCCTGCATGACTACTCCGCCTTTGCCGTGAGTACCATCGACAAATTCTTCCAGCAAACCCTGCGCGCATTTTCCCGGGAAATCGGCCAGTTTGCTTCCTATCAAGTACAACTGGACCGCGAAGCCCTGGTGAGCGAAAGTGTGGACCGCGTCCTGGACGGCCTCAGCGAAGAAGGAGACCGTACGCTTCTGAACTGGCTCACCGGCAGCGTGCGCGAATCCCTGGAGCAGCGCGGCCGTTTCTCTCTCGAAGACAGCCTCCGGGAAATGGCCTCAAGCCTGCGGGAACTTCCCGAAGACAAAGACGTTCCGCGAGAGTCCCTGGCTCCTCTCAAAAAGACCTGCACGGCTGTGCGGAACTCTTTCCGGGACCGCGTCCAAGCGGCAGCCAAAGCCGCCCTCGATGCCCTGAGCGGCGCCGGAGTAGACCCCGCAGACTCCAACCGCGGCTTCCTCAAAGCCCTTTATAATTATGAGGACCCCGGCCGGGATATCGAGCGTCCCACGGACGCCTTCCTTGCAAAAGCCCAGGACCCGGACCTGTGGTTCTCTAAGTCCAAGGCCCATCTGAAGGACGCCCTGCACGGGGCTCTTGACGCTCCGATAAAAACCTTTACAGACCTTTTCACTGGCCAGTCCTTCAAAGCCTACAACACCGCCGGTATCATCCTGGACCAGCTCTACAGCCTGGGCGTAGCCGCCGAGCTCCGCCAGGCTTTCGTAGATATCCAGAAAGAGAAAAACCTCCTGTCCCTGGACGACAGCAATACCATCCTGAAAGGCATCATCGACGGCGCCGACGCCCCCTTCATCTACGAAAAACTGGGCGTAAGATACGACAACTTCCTCCTGGATGAGTTCCAGGACACCGCCGACATCCAGTGGAACAACTTCAGCCCCCTTCTTTGTAACAGCTTGGCCCAGGGCAACGATTCCCTGGTGGTCGGAGACGTCAAGCAGAGCATTTACCGCTGGCGGGGCAGCGACTGGGACCTCCTGGACAGCGGCCTGCAGCAGGAATTCCCGGGCGCCAGCGTGGAAGTCCTGGACAGCAACTTCCGAACTTGCCGCGCCATCGTGGACTTCAACAACCGCTTCTTTGCGTATGCCGCAGAGCGGCTGGACACCCTTTTGGGAACCACCGTCACGGGCCCCATCTATGCCGATGTCGCCCAAATCGCCCGTTTCCCGGACCCGGCCGAGGGCTCCGTGGACGTCGTCTTCTCCGAGGACCAGATGGCGGAAATCCTGGGCACCCTCGCAGACATCAAAGCAAGAGGAGGGGAGTGGGCCCATGTGGCCATCCTCGTGCGGGGCAACGCGGAAGGATCGGCCATCGCCGCCGAACTCCTGAAAAACAAGATTCCGGTAGTCTCCGACGACTCCCTCTTCGTGAAGACCTCCGTCACCGTGCGCCGCCTAGTGTCACAGCTTTCGCTGGTTGAGGCCCCGCCCCGCGAAGACGCCCCCGACATGGCCGGTTACCTGGCCCGCAGCATGCAGGTCCAGATTCCTTCCGGTTACCACTCCCTCACAGACCTCGCCGAGGCCCTTCTCCGGGATATCCGGAAGGCCGATCCCGAGCGCTTCGAGGCTGAAATCCCCTACATCCAGTCCTTTATGGACTACCTCCAGGACTGGGTTTCCGTGAACGGCAACAAACTGGACGGCTTCCTCAAAGCCTGGGAAGATGCAGAGCCCAAGATCGCCTCTCCCCAGCGGGGAAACTCCGTGCGCGTCATGACCATCCACAAGTCAAAAGGCTTGGAATTTCCCTTTGTGATAGTTCCCTTTGCCGACAAAATCACCCTCTTCAAAGGCATCTCCGACTGGAAATCGCCCGCCCTTGCAGGCAGCGAGTTGGAGGGTAAGGCCGATGGTATCTACCGCGTCAAGCTGGATAGCGGCGCCGCCAACACCTTCTTCGAGAAAGACTACCGCGAGGAACGCATCCGCCAGGCTATTGACAATATCAACGTCCTCTACGTAGCCCTCACCAGGGCCAAGTACGGCCTCAAGATTATTGCTGCACCCTTTCCCAAAAGCTTTGACCCCGAAGACCCCAAGAACCTTTCACACCTTCTCTACACCTTCGTGGGCAGTACCCGGTTCTCCACAGGAACCCCCTATGACCTTCGCACCCTAAAACCCGAGGAAGACGGCACCCTCACCCTCGAAGCCGGCTACGCCTCGTTTCCGGCCAGTAGCGGCAACCGCCTCAAGTTCAGCCCCGAGGCTGCCGATTACTTCGGAGCCGACGGCAGCGTGGGCCTCGAAGCCAGCCGGCGCATCCGCGGAACCGTCTTGCACGGAATCCTCTCCCGCGTGAAGGTGCCCGAAGACCTTCCGGATGCCGTCGATGCCGTCGTCCGTTCCGGGGAACTGCCGGCCGATGCCCGGGAAGAGACCCTGGCCCTCCTCAAAGAGCGAGTGGAAAGCGTGGCTTCGCGGGGCTGGTTCGCTTCCGATGCGCGCATCCTCTCCGAGGCGGGTGTCATCGGCCCGGACGGAAGGGAGTACCGCCCCGACCGCGTGGTGGTGCATCCCGACGGCAGCGTGGACGTGGTAGACTACAAGTTCGGAACGGAGAACCCTTCCTACCACCGTCAGGTACAGCGCTATATGAACCTGTACCGCCAGATGGGCCATGCAAAAGTTGCCGGCTACCTCTGGTATTTGGAAGATAATTTCATTACCTTTGTAGGTTGAAACACATTATTCTATGGAAGCAAGCGAGAATACCATCAAACTCTATTACAATACAGAAGTCGAAAAGCTCGAAATGCCCGAGTACGGCCGCAACGTGCTGCACATGGTGGAGCAGCTCAAAGCCATCGAAGACCGGGAAAAACGTACCCAGCAGGCCTTCGCCGTCGTTAAGGTCATGGAGAGCCTGAACCCGCAGGTGCACCAGCAGGAGAACTGGTCCCAAAAGCTGTGGGACCACCTTTTCATCATTGCCGGCTACGACCTTGACGTGGACGCACCTTTCCCCAAGCCCACCCCCGAGGTCGTGAACAGCCGCCCCGACCCTATCCCGCTCGTCACCAAACCCATCCGCGCCCGTCACTACGGCCGCAACATCGAGAGCATCCTGGAACTCATCGCCCGCGAACCCGAAGGCGAGATGAAGACCGCCATGATCCGCTCCCTCGCCATCTACATGCGCCAGCAGTACCTCATCTGGAACAAGGATACTGTCTCCGACGAAACCATCTTCCAGGACATCGAACGCCTGTCCGGCGGCCGCGTGCGCGTACCGGAGGGCATCGAATTGTCCAAGATTTCGGCCGATGCTTCCTTCGCCCGCCCGGGCATGAACCTGAACTTCGGTGGAAACGGCGGTGGAAAAAACGGCAAGTTCAACCGGAACTTCCGCGGTAAAAAGGGTAAGAAATGAATCCTTTCAAAAGATATTGGGAGGGCCTGAGCGAACGCAAACAGGCCGGTATCCGCTATGCGGCCAACCTCTTCATCCTGGTCTTCACGGTCTGGGTGAGCGTGTCGGTCTTGTCCTATATCTGTAACTGGAAGGCAGACCAAAGCGCCCTCACGGCCGGCGGTGACGTCCGGAACGCGGCGGCCCGCTCCGGTCTTTCGGCCGGTAGTTTCCTGGTTACCGAGTCCTTCGGTCTCGCCGCCTTCTGCCCGGTGCTTTTCCTCATTGTCCTCTGCCTCAAGCGCCTCTGGAGCGGCTGCCGCGCCTCCCTTCGGAAGTGGTTCTACGGCATGCTCTCCCTGTCTTTCATCCTGTCCTGGACCCTTGCCTTCGCCGGCCGCTTCCTGGACATGGAGTTCGCCTTCGGCGGTGGCCTTGGCGGCCGCGCCGGTGCCGCTCTTGTGAACTGGAGCGTATTCCATGTGGGAGAAATCATTACCCTGTGCATCCTGGTTGCCCTTTTTGTCATCTGGCTCTATTGTATGAGCCGGCGCTTCAGTGACCTTCTTATGGGTAAGAAAAAGATTGTGGAAGAGCCTTCTGTTCCGGAAGAACCCGTAGAAGAGGAAGTAGTAGAAGACCCTGTTCCGGAAGAGCCTGTGGTGGAAGAAGAGGCGCCTGCCTTCGCGTCCACTTATTCAGTGGAGGAAGAAAAGCCGGAAGATGAAACCCATGCTGAAGAAGAAGAGGAGAAGAAAGAAGACGGCTCCTTCAAAGTTGTCACCGACGACACCCTGGAGCAGGAAGTGAAGGAACCGCTCAAACCCATCGACAACCGCCTGGACCCCCCGGACGGCCTGCCGCGGTACAAGACTCCGGATTTCTCCATCCTGGAAGACTATACAAGCGCCCTGCATAAAGTGCAGCAGGACGAGCTCGTCCGCAACAACACCCTCATCCGCAACACGCTGGCCAGCTACAAGATCCAGGTGCGGGACGTTACGGCCATCGTGGGCCCCACCGTCACCCTGTACAAGGTATATCCCGCCCCCGGCGTCAAGATATCGGCCATCAAGCAGCTGCAGGAAGACATCGGCATCAACCTCCAGGCAAGGGGCGTGCGCATTGTCACCCTGGCCGATTCCGTCGGCATCGAGGTGGCCAACGACAAGGCGTCCATCGTGCCCCTGAAGAACCTCCTCAACAGCGAGGCCTTCCGTGAGAGCAAGGCGGAGCTTCCCGTCGCCATCGGCTACACCATCTCCCAGCAGGTGAAGGTTTTCGACCTGGCCGATGCTCCCCACCTCCTGGTGGCCGGCGCTACCAAGCAGGGCAAGTCCGTAGGCCTTAATGTGATTGTGGCGTCGCTTCTTTACTCCAAGCACCCCTCGGAGCTCAAGTTCGTGTTCATAGACCCCAAAATGGTGGAATTCTCCTCCTACGGCCGCCTTCTGCACCACTACCTCGCCGTCCTTCCCAACGCCGTGAGCGAGCAGGAAGAGCAGGACCGCGCCATCGTGAAAAACGCCAAGGACGCCGCCGCCGTGCTGCAGTCCCTGTGCGTGGAGATGGATGCCCGCTATGAACTCCTGTCCAAAGCCTTTGTCAACAATATCAAGCTGTATAACAGCAAGTGGAAGGAGCACCATCTGCGCTCCGACGAAGGCCATCACTTCCTCCCGTACATTGTGGCGGTCATCGATGAGTACGCAGACCTTACCATGTCGGTGGGCGCCGGTCCCGAGTCCAAGGCCCTGGCCCGCAGCATCACCACCTCGGTCATCCGCCTGGCCCAGAAGGGCCGCGCCGCCGGTCTCCACGTAATCCTGGCCACCCAGCGCCCGACGGTAGACGTCATTACCGGCCTTATCAAGGCCAACTTCCCCATGCGTATCGCCTTCCGCGTAACGTCCCGCATCGACTCGGCTACCATCCTGGACCAGCCCGGAGCCGACAAACTCATCGGCCGGGGAGACATGCTGTTCTACAGCGGCATCGAGATGGAACGCGTGCAGTGCGCTTACATCGGCAACGATGAAATCGTGAGACTTACCAAGTCCATCGGAGACCAGGTGGGCTACCAGAAGAGCTACAACACGCCGTATTACCTGCCCGAACCTCCCAGCGAGGGAAATGACAGCGGGGACGGCGGCATGGTAGACATGAAAGCGCTGGACGAACGCTTTGAGGAAGCAGCCCGCACCGTGGTGCTCAATCAGCGGGGCTCCACCTCCGACCTTCAGCGAAAGCTTGGCATGGGATATGCAAAAGCAGGCAGAGTGATGGACCAGCTGGAGGCCGCCGGCATCGTGGGCCCGCAGAACGGGGCCAAGCCGCGCGAGGTTCTGGTGAAGGACATCGCGGAGCTGGAAGGCATCCTGCAGCATTTCCTCAATCAGTGAAACGCATTGTAAGCATATTCCTTTTCTCTGTATTGACGCTCACGGCCCGTGCGCAGGGCGGCGGCATCTCGCTTCTTGACCGCGTGGAGGGTCACCGCGTCACGTTCCACTATACCTACAGCCTCTCGCAGGCGGGAAACGCATTCACTACCGTCACCGACGGAGACGTTATGGTGGAAGGGAATGCATACATCCTGGAAGGCCTGGGCCTCAAGGTCATCAGTAACGGCATTACCCGCTGGACCCAGGATGAGGACGCAAAGGAGGTGCTCGTAGAAAGGGTGGAGCAGGAAGACCTTTTTACCAATCCCGCCCTTTTCATCGGCTCATACAAACGGTACATGGACAGAATCCGGGTCAATGCGCAAGGGGTAGATTCCCTGGATGTGACCCTCACGCTGGATGAAAACACAAAAGCCCGTTTTCTGCTGCAGCACATCGTGTACGGGCCCGTGCAAGGAAAAAGCGACTTCTCGCTGAATGAGAAATCGCTTTCCAATGAGTATGTGATAACGGATCTCCGTTAGTCTTTTACGCAGCGTACACCCAGATACAGGCTGTTCTTGTCTCCCTTTCCGGTTTTTGCCAACGGCTCCTGCTCGAACAAGTAAAGGTAGCAACCCAGTTCTCCGTCGGAGTCCGACGTCCACCAGGAGGCGTATTCTCCCCATTTGTCATAGGTGTTGATGGTATCCAGAATGTCAACGTAGCCAGTGGGAATAGCGTTGAAGCCGTGCTTGTTGTTAATCTGGACAGCCGTCCAGTATTCCCACATCTTTTCACCCCGGAAGGAGGCATCGGCCATAAGGTCTGCAGAGAGAATGTCTCCGGAAGCATCGGCAAAGGAGGTCTCAAAATCTTGGAGGGAGGGGAGATGCCAGCCGGCGGGGCAGGCAGTCTGTGCCTCTTCCCAGTTGTACATACGGCCGATGGGGGCGTCCAGCACCGTAGAGTTCCGGAAGCTGAGGCCGCAGGAACTGTTATTGAGGTTGGCGGTCTTCCAGGTTATGCCGTTTACTTCTGTCTCCTTGGCCGCGGATAGGCCGGTGAGCACAGTCTCGGGGTCTACCACCACAAAGGCGCTGGAGGCCGATGCATTGTAGCACCCGGAAGCGAAGGCGTAGCAGAATACGTTATAAGTGCCCAGGGTGTCTGCGGTATAAACGAAGTCCGGGTTGCTCTGGGCGGTGTTTCGGGTAAGAGTATCCTTGGCGGCGCTGTTTACTTGCCAATAGAGTCCCAAAGTGGGCAGGGCTCCTTTGGAAACCGTCACTGCGTTCACATTGGCGTGGTAGGTGAGGGTGGCTCCTTTGGCCAGGAACGGGGGGACCTGATTGATGCTTAATCCGCTAAGGGTAGGGGTATTGGCGCTCTCCTCTTCTGTCTTCTTGCAGCCGGCGACAGATAAAGCCGTGAGAAGCGCTGCGCCCAGTACGATATATTTTTTCATCATTCTCTTGTGATATAATTCGCAAATATCGGTAATTTTTCGTAATTTTGTACACAATTTTCGCGCCAAGATGAAAAAACTGCTAATAGTATCTGTTTGGGCTTTTCTGGTTGTATGTTGCAGCCGGCCCAGTCAGTATGTGCAGATCTCGGGCTATGCCCAGGGCAGCAACTATTCCGTAAAGCTAAACATGAAAGGTGTGAATGTCCCCGTGGAAACCATCCGGGACAGTATCGACGCTCTTATTGTCAAAATAGACACCACCCTTTCCGGCTATAACAAAAAATCGCTCATTTCCCGCTTCAACGCCGGTGAGAAGATTCCTTCCAATGCCATGTTCATGGACATGTATCGCCTGGGCTACCGCCTGTGGGAGCGCTCCGGCGGTGCACTGGACTTTGGCGCAGCGGCGCTCTACGATGCGTGGGGATTCGGTTTCCGCAACAGTTCCTTCCCCTCGGACGAAGAAATCCAGGAGCTTCTCCGGAAATCCGGCATGGGCCACCTTCCTGCAGAACTCCCGGTGGTGAACGGCTACATAGACCCTGCCCAGCTGGGGTATCCCCAGCTCAATTTCAATGCCATTGCACAGGGCTACAGCTGCGACATCATTGCCAGCTATCTTTATAGCCTGGGCGTCAAGGATATGCTCGTGGACATCGGAGAAATCTGGTGCGACGGCGTCAATCCCAACGGTGAGGCCTGGTCGGTCGGCATCGACCGCCCCGTAGACCAGCCCTCTGACGGCCGTGCCCTCCCGGAAGGCCTGGACGGCATCTGGACGTCTGGCAGCAAGCCCGCCGGTATTGTCACTTCCGGCAACTACCGCAAGTTCTATATCCGGAACGGCCGCAAGTATTCCCATACCATCAATCCCCGCACCGGCTATCCCGTAGAGCATAACCTCCTGAGCGCCACTGTGGTCTCTTCCAACAATGCCGCAGAGTCGGATGCCATTGCCACCTGGTGCATGGTCATCGGCCTGCAGGGGGCGCAAATCCTCATTCTCGGAGACCCTGCCCTGGAAGGCTACCTCATTTATACAGATTCCAGCGGTGAGATGAAGGAATGGGCATCTCCCGGTTTTACACTCCGCAAATAACTTCCAATACCCATAGCAGCAGACGGCTCAGGCCGTCTGTTGCCGTTATCAGGGGCTGTACAGGCAGGCCGATGGCGGCCAGCGCCACCGTCAGCACCGCTACCGTCATGAGCACGCTGGTGAGCGGCAGTGCCAGGAGGTTGGTGAGAAGAAACAGCCGGGGAAACGTGTGGAAGCGCATCCACACCAGGGGCGCGGTGGTGAGTTGGCAGCTGATGCTGAGGGCGGCCGTGTTCCAGAGCCAGCGAAGGGGGTTGAGGCGGCTTCCCTCCGGATACCATTTCTCCAGCGTGGGGTAAATGAGAAAGATGCCGGCCATGGCCAGATACGACAGCTGGAATCCCAGGCTGTTGACTACCGATGGGTCCAGTACCAGCTGGATAAGAAGGGCTACGCAGAATACGCGGAGCGGTTTTCGGGGGCGCTGCATGAGACGCAGGACTTCGCTGAGGAGAATGAACAGGAACGCACGCACAATCGAAGGACTGGCGCCCGTCATGAGGGTGAAAAAGCCGGTTCCGGCCGTGAGGAGCGCAAAGCGCAGCACGCGGGCTCCCGGCGTTTGCCCCAGCGGTTTGGTAAATGCATCGAAAATCACGTAGAGAATACCCATGTGAAGGCCTGAGAGGGCCAAAATGTGCGAGGCACCGCTGTTCCGGAAAAGGGCCACGGTCTCCGGCGTCAGCTCGCTCCTGTCGCCCGTGAGGAGGGCCTTCAAAAGGGGCACCGTCTCCCCGGAAGGGAAAGGCAGCGAACCAATGAGGGAGCGAAGCGCCTGCACAGCACCATCGGCCCACCTTTCTACCAGGCCGATGGTGCCTGCCGCGGGAAGGGCGGCACATCGCGCACAGAATATGCCTGCGAGGAGGAAGGTGAGAAGGACGGTGCTTACCGAGACGGACTCTCTCGCGCGCAAAAGCTGCTCCCGGAAGAGGATGGGAAGGGCCAGAACGGGCAGGATCAGGGCAGGTAAAAGCGCCCCCGTGCCGGGGAACAGCACCGTCCCCGTCACGACTCCCGCAGTGAAACACAGAGAGAGGGCTTCGATGCTCTTGACGCTTTCCCTCATATGTGCGAAATTAGTAATAATTTCGTATCTTTGCATGGATATATTGAAAACAATTAACTGTACAAACATAAACTTATGATCATTCTCGTAATCAACTGCGGCTCCTCCAGCATCAAGTATCAGCTGCTGGACATGAAGAGCGACGATGTGTACGATATCATTGCAAAGGGTATCGCAGAGAAGATCGGCCTTCCCGCCGGCATTCTCCAGTATGCTCCCACCGGCAAGGATAAGATTGTCACCGACGTTCCCATCCCGGACCACAAAGTGGGCATGCAGCTCATCCTGGCCGCGCTGACCGATAAGAAAACCGGTGTGCTCAAGTCGCTCGAGGATATTGAGGCGGTGGGCCACCGTATCGTGCAGGGTGGAGACTTTTTCTCCGGCTCTGTGCTGGTGAACGATGACGTTCTCCAGAAGATCGACTTCTGCTCGGACTTCGCCCCGCTGCACAATCCCGCCCACCTTTTGGGCATCCACGCCATGCAGGAGGTCCTTCCCAGCGTGCCGCAGGTGGTCACCTTCGACACTGCTTTCCACCAGACCATGCCTGCCTATGCTTACATGTACGGCCTTCCTTATGAGTACTATGAGAAGTACCGCGTCCGCCGCTACGGCGCCCACGGCACGTCCCACCAGTTTGTAGCGGGCGTAGGTGCCAAGCTGGCCGGCCTGGACATCAACAACTCCCGCATCATCACTTGCCACCTGGGTGCCGGCAGTTCCATCTGCGCCATCCAGAACGGCAAATGCGTAGATACTTCCATGGGCTTCAGCCCGCTGGAGGGCATGATTATGGGTACGCGCGTGGGCAACATCGACGCCAACGCCGTCATCTATCTGGAAAACAAGCTGGGCGTTACCCCCGACGAAATGTCCGTCATCCTCAACCGCAAGTCCGGCTTCCTGGGCCTTTCCACCAAGAGCTCCGACGCCCGTGAGCTGGACGAGCTCGCCAACAACGGAGATCCCAAGGCCAAGCTCGTGTTCAAGAAGTTCACCTACGACATCATCAAGAACATCGGCTCCTATGTGGCTGCCATGAACGGTGTAGACCTCATCGTGTTCACCGGCGGTATCGGCGAGCACAACAGCCGTCTGCGCCGCCGCGTGCTGGAGAACTTCTCCTATCTGGGCCTCAAGGTAGACTATGAGGCCAACGTGGCCTTCGGCGAGGATGCCATCATCACCACCGAAGATTCCAAGGTGAAGGCAGCCCTCATCTGCACCAACGAGGAACTGGTGATCGCCCGCGATACCATGCACTTAGTACTTGAAAATCAGGAATAAGAAATATGATTACCAATTTTAATGAACTTTTTGCCGAGCTTAAGGCAAAGAATATCTGCAAGAAGATGGTGGCGGCCTGGGGCGTAGACTCCCACACCATCGAGGCCGCATCCCTGGCCACCGACATGGGCTTCGTGAAGGTTACCCTGGTGGGTGACTGCGAGCTCATCGCCAAGGTTTGCCAGGATTGCAACATCGATATGGCCAAATTTGAGATCGTGGACATCAAGGACGAACTTAAGGCTGTGGCCGAGGCCGTGCGCATGGTGCACGACGGCGAGGGAGACGTCCTCATGAAGGGCCTGTGCTCCACCGACAAGTTCCTGCGCGCCATCCTCAACAAGGAAGTGGGTCTGCTGCCTCCGAAGGGCCTCCTCTCCCACGTGGGTGTTATCGAGAACCCCAACTACCACAAGCTCATCTTTATTACCGATATGGCTGTAATTCCCGCTCCGGACTTCCGCCAGAAGGTAAAGATGGCCGGCTTCGTGACGGGTGTGGCCCGCAGCTTCGGCATTGCCATGCCCAAGATTGCCTTCATCGCCGCCTCCGAGCAAATGATGGACACCATGCCCGCCTGCGTCGAGGGTGCCATGCTGGCCAAGATGTGCGACCGCGGCCAGATCAAGGCCATCGGCGACGGCCCTCTGGCCCT
>CAMODD010000046.1:0-14597 GCA_946611215.1 uncultured Bacteroidales bacterium
TTCCAGCCAGTTTACCGTCGCAGGTGGAAAGGCTCATGGCAGGGACAAAACGGCCGTGGCGCTTATGTTGCTGATTACTAATGTGTTAGCACAACTGACGGGTGCGTTTTGAATACCCGTCAGTTGTGCTAACGCATTGATTTCGAACTATTTAACAGCCACGTTACAATCTGTGTGTCAACGGGAAGCCGCCCCGCCAGCCGCCAGCTGCCCCGCCAGCTGCAAGCCCTGCCAGAGCCCCCCTTACGCCTGTCGGCGGAACTCGGCGACGGTGATGGCGGTGGCGACGGCGGCGTTGAGCGACTCGGAGCCGGGGTCGTCGGCAGGGAAGGGAGGAATGTAGAGGCGGTCGGTTACGTGGGCGGCGGTGGGGGCAGAGATGCCGTTTGCCTCGTTGCCGATGACAATGACGGCGGGGGAGGAGGCTCCGTTGTCCAGCGGTATTCCGTACATGTTGTCGCCGTCGAGGAAGGTGCCATAGACCTTGCCGCCGGCGGTGAGGGCCTGGCGGCAGAGGGCAGGGATGTCGGTGTAGTGGAACCGAACCCGGAAAATGGCGCCCATGGTAGCCTGGACCACCTTGGGGTTGAAGACGTCCACGGTGTCGGGAGAGGCGTAGACGGCGTCCAGGCCAAACCAGTCGGCAATGCGGAGGATGGTGCCTAGGTTGCCCGGGTCCCGGATGCCGTCGAGGGCCAGGAAGAGGCCGCGGGCGGGGAGGACCGAGGATTCCAGATCTACGGGCCGATGGACCAGTGCCAGGGCCGGAGAAGGGGAGGAGAGCGCCGAGATACGGGCCATGACGGCCTCGCCGACATCGGCCTTCCTGTAAACTTTCTCTACCTCGAAGCGCGAAGCGAGGGCCTCGGCCACGAGTTTTTCCCCTTCCACCACAAAAAGGCCGCTCTGGTCCCGGAACTTCTTCTGGGATAGAGACTTGATGTATTTTATTTCATTCGTTGTCATTAAGTCGAAGGTTTAAAAGCGCCCGGAGGGCGCCGGGGGTGTATTTAAAGGGGGCGGAGCCCCCTTGGGTATATCTTTGATCCGTTCGCTAGACCTTGAGTATATCTTTGATCCGTTCGCTAGAACGGATAGCCTACGCCAAAGTGGATGGCTGCATTATTCCCGTCAAACCAGTAGGCCGGAGCTACCCAGCGGTTGCCGGCGGGGCGGCCGGGGTCGTGGATGCGGATACCGGCGTCCAGGCGCAGGAGGATGAAGTCCAGGTTCAAGCGCAGTCCCAGGCCCCAGTTCATGGCAATGGTTTTCAGGGAGAAGGCATCGTCCTGGCCTCTGTCGGCAAAATCCCAGATGTTGCCGGCGTCCACGAAGAGGGCGCCCTCGAATTTCCACACCAGCGGAATGCGGTATTCCACGTTGGCCTCCAGCTTGATGTCTCCGAGCTGTGTGGGAATGATAAAGTACTCTGCCAGGAGGGTGTCGCTGCCGGGGCCCAGCGTACGGGCCTGCCAGCCGCGCATGGACGTGGAACCGCCGCAGTAAAAGAGCTTCTCCATGGGCACCGATACGGAGTTCCCGTACCCGTAGCCCACACCGCCCATCAGTCGCAGGGCCAGTGCCTGCGGCAGCTGATTGCCAAAATGGAACGTCTTTCCCAGGGTGAGCTCGGCCCGCACGTACTGCGCATAGGGCGTATTCCAAATGAGATGGTCTCCCAGCTCGTCCTGCGGCATGAGCTTGTTGAACAGGCTGATCACGTTACCCGAAAGGTCCAGGCTGAACCTGGCGTAGTGATAGGTATGCGTGGGAATAGCCGATGCATCCGTGGTGTAGTACAGCATGCTGCTCACGCCCATGTCAAAGTTGTCGGAGTAAACCTTCATCAGGTACAGGTTGTCTCCCATGGACTCGTAAAAGGAGTCGTCCACATTGAAAATACGGGAAATATTGGCCCTGACAGGCGTAAACTGATAGAAAAGGCGCTCGCTGAAGCGACCGCTGTAGGTATAGCCGGCCGATATGACCGTGCGGCGGAACTCCGGCCGGTTCTGGTAATTGAACGACAGGGAAACCTCCGTGCGGGGGATGTAGGGGCCTTTGAACAATCGGTTGGGAATGCCGATGAACTTGGGGAAGCGCAGGCTGGTGGAGACGCTCACTTCCGTGGAGGACGCCGTGTCCCGGGGCTTGAACTGGAAATTCCCCTTGAGGCCCAGGTTGAGCATCTCGCCGCCCTTGAACAGGTTCTTGTGGAAGTAGCTCAGCTGCGGCGATATGCCGATGAGCCCCGTCGAGTTCACCGATGCCTCCAGATTGGTCTTGAAGCCCTGCAGGCCCGAATTGCGCAGGCTGATGTTGGCATTCACCTTATCCTGCGACACAGGCTCCATATTGATGTTCACGCCCGCGAACATGTTGACGCTGGTAAGGCGCGTATACGTATTGCCAATGGCCTTCTCGCTGTAAGGCTGCCCGGGGCGCAGCATATTGAGCCCTTCCAGCACGCTGCGGCGAATCTTGAGATCTTCCGGGTAGGAGAGGGTCACTTCTCCGATGGAGAATTTCCGGTGGGGCTGGGCCGATGCGGGGTCGTCTCCCAGGGCATAGTCCCGGATGGACATCTTGAGGCGCGCCTTGCCTTCTCCGCCCAGGGTATCGGCCTCAAACGCATAGAAGCTTTTGGTGAAGCCGTAGTAGCCCTCGTTGCGGAAGAACCGGGCCGACCGTTCGGTTTCTGCTTCCAGCAGCTGCTCCGACAGGAACTGCCCGGGCCGGATGGTCACGTTGGGAAGGTCTTTCTCGAAATCCTCCCGGAAAGTTCCGTAAGAGGGAATATCGTAGTCGATGGCGCTGATCTCATAGCGCTTTCCAAGGGTTACGTAGTAATTGACGTACACTTTCCTGCCGCTTACACGTACATCGCTTTCGATGACGGAACCGTAGTAACCCAGGTAGCGCAGGTGATTCTGCATGCTTGAGATGCTCTCGTCCACCTTGGCGGGGTCGTAAATCACGGGAGCCGTGCCGATACGGCGCAGGAAACGCTGGAAACCGCTGTTTCCGGTCCCGGCCCAGTTGTACACGGAGAGAAGGGGATTCACCCCCAGGAGATAGCTGTTGGGCTTTTGGACGATATAGGAAGATAATTCGCTGGAATTAAACGAGTTATCGTTAATCTTAACGCTAGCCTTCTTCAGGAGGAATTCTTCCTGTCTGAGTGCACGGGTGGTACTGCAGGCCCCTGCGGCCATGAGCGCCAGCACAAATAATATGTGTTTTCCCCGATTCATTCTTACAAAAGTAATACTTTTTCCTTATATTTGCACGATTTTTAAAACCCTTACTCCGTGGAATGAAAAACAAGTACATCGACCTGATTGACCAAACCTTCGACTTCCCGCAGGACGAATTCATGGTAGCAGACGGCAACCTGCTGTTCAACGACATCGACCTCATGGAAATCATTGAGAAATACGGTACCCCTCTCAAGCTTACCTACCTTCCCAAGATTTCCTCCCAGATCCAGCGGGCCAAACGTCTTTTCAAGGTGGCCATGGCCAAGGCCGATTACCAGGGCGAGTACCACTACAGCTATTGCACCAAGAGCTCCCAGTTCGCCTTCGTGGTGCATGAGGCCCTCAAGAACGACATCCACCTGGAAACGTCATCGGCCTACGACCTGGACCTCATCCAGGCCCTTGAGCGCGACGGCTCCGTGAACAAGGAGGAACTCTACATCATCTGCAACGGCTTCAAGCGCCCCCAGTACGTCCAGAACATCGCCCGCCTGCGCAAGGACGGCTGGAAGAACATCATTCCCGTCCTCGACAACAAGAACGAGTTCGAAGACCTGGCCAGCCTCATCGAGGAAGATACCATGATGGGTATCCGCATCGCCTCCGAGGAAGAGCCCAACTTCGATTTCTATACCTCCCGCCTGGGTATCCGCTACTCGGATATCGTCAAGTTCTACAAGGACACCGTGGCCAAGTACCCCAACTTCCACCTCAAGATGCTCCACTTCTTCATCAACACGGGCATCCGGGATACGGCGTACTACTGGAACGAACTTTCCAAGTGCGTGCGCGTGTACTGCGAGCTCAAGGCCATCTGCCCGGAGCTGGACAGCCTGAACATCGGCGGCGGCCTTCCCAACAAGACCTCCCTGGCCCAGGACTTCGACTACGAGTACATGGTGGAGGAAATCATCAACCAGATCAAGGTTACCTGCAACTCCATGGGCGTCCAGGAACCCGACATCTTCACCGAATTCGGCTCCTTCACGGTGGGCGAGAGCGGTGCCACCATCTTTAAAATCCTCGACATCAAGCAGCAGAACGACCGCGAGAAGTGGTACATGATTGACAACTCCTTCATGACCTGCCTGCCGGACACCTGGGGCCTCAATCAGCGCTTCATCCTGCTTCCCATCAACAAGTGGAACGACGAGTACCAGCGCGTGTTCCTGGGCGGTCTCACCTGCGACAGCCAGGACTTCTACAATGCCGACTACCACGCCAACGCCATCTTCCTTCCCACCATCCGCAGCCGCCGGGAAAACCTCTATATCGGCTTTTTCCACACCGGCGCGTACCAGGAAGCCCTCTCCGGCTTCGGCGGCATCAAGCACTGCCTCATGCCTTCCCCGAAGCACATCCTCATAGACCGCGACAAGGACGGTAACCTCATCACCTCCGTTTTCTCGGAGGAGCAGACGTCGGAATCGATGCTCAGGACGCTGGGCTATAAGGTAGATTAACCTTTCTTAGGATAATACTTAGGCCAACAGGCCTCCAGATAGGCACGAAGCACGTCTTCGTGCTTGTTTTTTGCCGGCTCGTAGAAGACGGTGCCCCGGAGGCTGTCCGGCAGGAACTCCATGTCCACAAAGTGGCCGGGGTAGTCGTGGGCATACTTGTAGCCGTCGCTGTAGCCCAGCTCTTCCATGAGCTGCGTGGGCGCGTTGCGGATGGGCAGCGGAACAGGCTGGTTGCCGGTTTCCTTCACAAGGGCCAGGGCTTTGTCAATGGCTAGGTAAGAGGCGTTGCTTTTGGGCGATGACGCCAGATAGACCGTGGCCTCGGCCAGCGGGATGCGTCCTTCGGGCATGCCGATCTTGGAGACAATCTCGAAGCAGGCATTGGCCAGAAGCAGGGCGTTGGGATTGGCCAGGCCCACATCCTCGGATGCGCTGATGCACAGGCGGCGGGCAATAAACAGCGGGTCTTCGCCGCCGTCAATCATACGGGCCAGCCAGTAGAGGGCGGCGTTGGGATCGCTTCCGCGGATGCTCTTGATAAAGGCCGATATGATGTCGTAGTGCATCTCGCCGCCCTTGTCGTAGATAGCCATGTTCTCCTGGATGGAAGCCGTTACGGTGGCGTTGTCTATGACGATGGGACTGTGGCCTGCCTGCGAGTCGATGACCAGTTCAAGGACGTTCAAAAGTTTTCTGGCATCTCCGCCGCTGTAGCGCATGAGCGCCTCGCTTTCCCGCACCTCGATTTTCTTGTCCTTGAGGAGGATATCTTCTTGAAGGGCTCTGTTAAGTAAGGTTTGTAAATCTTCCTTTCCCAGCGACTTAAGTACGAATACCTGGCAGCGGGAGAGAAGGGGGGTGATGACCTCGAAGGAGGGGTTTTCGGTGGTGGCGCCAATGAGGACGATGGTTCCGTTCTCCACGGCTCCGAGGAGGGCGTCCTGCTGGGCCTTGTTGAAGCGGTGGATTTCGTCGATAAACAGGATGGGGGCGCCCTTCTGGTTGAAAAGGGAAGTGCCGCGGGCCTTTTCAAAGACATC
Source organism: uncultured Bacteroidales bacterium (assembly GCA_946611215.1). Classification (GTDB taxonomy): domain Bacteria; phylum Bacteroidota; class Bacteroidia; order Bacteroidales; family UBA932; genus Cryptobacteroides. Next base: position 5,764 of record CAMODD010000046.1, read on the forward strand.
GCGCACGTCTTTTACCCCTGCCGTGACTGCGCTCAGGGTAAAGAAGTCCCGGTCCAGGGTTTGGGCGATGATGTGGGCGAGAGTAGTCTTGCCCACGCCCGGAGGACCCCACAGAATGAACGAGGACAGATTCCCGCTTTCGATCATCTTCCGGAGGATGCAGCCTTCGCCCACCAGATGACGCTGGCCTACATATTCGTCCAGCGTCTTTGGTCGCATGCGCTCGGGGAGCGGCGGCAGCATGGCGGAAGATGCACCCATTCGCTAAATCTCTTTGGAGAAGACGCGGCGGCGGCGCTTGAATTCCTTCTCGTAGTCTCCCCAGAGGTTCTGGACCTTGTTGTTGGTCTCCATCTCTCCGTTGGATTCTCCGTATTTGAAGCCGCCTTTGATGATGTTTCCAATCATCTCCTTGAACAGGATGGCGTGTACGCCGCGGTTCTGGTATTCGGGGTCTACGGCAATCAGAAGCATCTCTACGGCCTCCTCATGCTTGATATACATGGACTTCACAAGATGCCACCAGCCAAACGGGAGCAAGTATCCATTGCCTTTCTGGACGGCGTGGGCCAGGGAAGGCATGCAGATGGCAAGGCCTACCAGCTTGCCTTCGTTGTTCTCCACGAGCGTTACGTACCGCAGGTCCAGAAGGCCCAGGAACGTGTTCACGTAGTGGTCGATGACATCGGCCGGCATTACGGTGAAGTCGAAGAGTGAGTTGTAGGTGCGGTTGATGAGGTCGAAGATCTTCTGGCCGTATTTTTCCTTCTTCACCTCCTTCTTGGTGACCCTTCTCACGTGCAGCTGGTAGCGGGTGGCTACCAGGCCGGCGGCGCGGGTCACTTTCTCCGGGAGCTTCTCCGGAACGTAGATGCGGTATTCCAGCCAGTCATTGACCTTGGCCATGCCCAGTGCCTCGAAGTGCTCGCCGTAATAGGAGTAGTTGTATTTGAGGAAGAAGGAGGAAATGTCGTCGAATCCTTCCACTACGCAGCCTTCGTTGTCAAAGTCCGTGAAGCCCAGCGGGCCGGAGATCTGGGTCATGCCATTCTCCTTGCCGAAGGCGATGACCGCCTCGATGAGGGCCCTCGAGACCTCTTTGTCGTCAATGAAGTCCATCCAGCCAAAGCGTACTTCCTGGTGGTTCCAGTCCCGGTTGGCAATCTCGTTGATGATGGCGGCGACGCGTCCCGCTACCTTTCCCTCCTTATAGGCCAGGAACAGGGCGGTCTTCGCGTATTTGCTCATGGGATTCTTCGCCGGATCCAGGGCGCTCATCTCATCTATGTAAATGTTGGGAACATAGTAGGGGCAGCCCTTGTACAGCTCCAGGGGAAACTTGACGAAAGATTTCAGGTCTTTCTTTGACTCTACCTTTTTAATGGTAATGGACATGGGTTTTCGGTTTAGTTACAATTTCACAAAGATAGTACTTTTTTACGAAAAAAGTAAGCGCTCCGCCGGGTGGGCAGAGCGCTGTAAAAGGGGATGGCAGGATGTTTATGCCTTGGTGGCGGTGATGATAATCTTGCCGTTCATTTCGTTGGATTCAACGTTGAGCGTGATGGTGACGGTGTTGAAGTCACTGCTGAATGTGAAGGAACCGGAGGCCTCTGCCTCGAACAGTTTTCCGTCCATCTCTGCATTCAGCTTGTACTTGAAGGTCTGGTTGGTGATGCTGATTCCGGAACCAAGCCATTTACCCGTGATGGGCTCAATTTGGGGGGCTGTGAAGTTGATCACTACCGACTTGGAAGACAGGCTGATGGTGCTGATGACATATTTCTGGAAGGTCTCCACATCCAGTTCTACCTGCTTCTGGTTGGCGTTGACGAATTCGGCGATGGTGCCCATGTTGCTGGCCTGAGCGCCCGTAAATTTGTGAGAGATGCTGGGACGGTCAATGGCAACCTCGAGCTGGGAAATCTTCCAGTTCACGAACAGTGCTTTTTCAATGTCGGTGGTGGGAGGAGGGGTCTCGGTGAAGGTACCGCTGGAGGTAACTTCGCTGCCGGGAAGGGTGAAGGTGATATCCTTTCCGTTCACCTTGATCTTGCAGGAGAAGTCTCCGGAGAGGATGAACTCTTCTCCGTTCACGGTAAAGGTGCCGGAGAAATAGTGGATGGGAGTCTCTGCTTTAACGTCTTCGTATCCCTGGCCAATGTACAGGCCGTCACGCATGAATTCAATCTGGGTGATGTTTACGTGGACACCGCTCTTGAGCTGAGTCTGAATAGGGGTACCGGTAATCTCAACAGTACCGGCATGGGCTTCCTGCTTTGCCGGGGCTATTTCCGGAGCTTTTTTGCCACAGGAAATGGCAAGGGCGGCAATGGCCGCTGCAAAAAGAATTTTCTTCATGATGTATGTTTTTTTAGTTTAAGCTTAGAAGAGTCTGACGGACAGGGTGAAGCGCATGTAGGGCTGCACGGGGAAGCCATTCACCAGGTTCAGGTACTTGACGGTGTTGTCGTAATTCTCCTCGAGGTTGTCCTTGATGTCCGGGTTGGCGTCAATCCAGGCCTGGTTGAGTTCTACGTTGACGGGCTTATTGGGGTCATCGTAATAGCTCTTGGACATAACGTGGAAGCCGCCGATGTAGGTGACGCCCAGGTCAAAGTTGAAGCTGACGCGGCTCTTGAGGGAGACGGCGCGGCCAAAGCCTATACCCAGGTACGGCTGCACTACATTGAGACCGGACTGTACGCCCAGATGTACCTTACCTTCGGGGTCTGTGGTGATGCCGAAGAATTTGGTGTTGGCGTAGTTGGAAGGGTCTACGGCCGGCTCCGAGGAGCTCTTGTTGACGAGGGTGGCGGTAAGGCTCACAAGTTGCGGGTGAATGTTGAACATGACACCGCCCGTAATGTGGAAGGAGCTATTTTTGGAAGGGAAAAAGTCTGCCAGGAGCGCCAGGCTTCTGTCGTGGATGTTACCGTTTACGTTTACTTCATCCACGTCGATGCGGGGGCTGGTCTGATGGACACCCACCTGGAAGGTGGCCTGGACGGGGTTGATACCGTATTCGGGCGCGAATTTGGCTACGATGGGATTGGCAATGGCGACAACCGGCGAGAGCGTGTTGTAGACGATACGGCCCTGCAGGTTAGGAAGAATGGTGGTTCCGGCGGTTATCTGGACGCCTTCGGAGAATCCGAAGCCCACGCCGATGGACCAATGGTTGAACAGGACGTTTTCCTGGTCTGCGATCTGTGCCTGAGCGTTAAAACTTGCTAACGTAAGGGCTACGGCACTTGCAATGGCTAGTACTTTTTTCATAGGTTGATTAGTTTAATTCGCGGTAAAGATAGTAATTATTTCCCAAATGTATCAAGCCGGGCTAATTTTGTTTGACATGGATATCCAGCTGAGGGAACGGGAATTCAATGCCGTACTTGGCGGGAAGTTCCGTATAGATGGCCTCCTGCAGCTGAAACCGGGCGTCCCAGTAGTCCTTTCCGTTCACCCACGCGCGTACCACAAAGTTGACGCTGCTGTCGGCCAGTTCCGAAAGGCCCACGAAGGGGTCCTGGGCGCCGTGCGTACTGCTGTCCAAAAACAGCGGATTGGCCTTCACCAGTTCCAGGAGGGCGCTTTTGACGGCATCGGCCCCGGCCCCATAGGCTACGCTCACGGGAATGTCCACCCGGCGGAGGTGCCGGCCGGTGACATTGTTGATGTTGCCGTTGGAGAGGGTGCCGTTGGGGAGGATGATGACACGGTTGTCGGTGGTGAGGAGCTTGGTGTTCACGATGGTGACTTCCGTCACTTTGCCCGCAAATCCCTGTGTCTCAATGAAGTCGCCCACCTTGAAGGGGCGGAAAACGAGCAGCATGATGCCGCCGGCGAAGTTCTGGACCGTTCCGCTGAGGGCCATGCCGATGGCCATGCCGCCGGCGGCCAGGAGGGCAGCCAGGGACGTGGTGTTCACGCCCAGCGTTCCCACTACGGCAATGATGAGGAGAATCCACAGGGCAATGGTGACGAGGCTTTCGGAGAAAGTGGCCACGGTCGCCTCCGTCTTCTTTTTGGCGAAGCTTTTCTTGAGGGCTTTCTTGACAAGGCCGATGACCCAGCCACCCACGATGTACAGGGCAATGGCCGCCAGTACCTTGAGCCCGAAGTGGAGCGCCTGCTCCCCGAACAGGGCCAGCAGGTCCTGGGGAGGCGTAGTGCGGATGAGTTCTTCAAACTGCTCTTTCTTGGCTGCCAGGGAGTCGGGGGAGACTTCCGGAATGGGGATGGTCTGGAGGAAGTGGAACATGGCTTACAGGTTTATGATAAGGTAGCTCATATAGCCGGCGAAAAGGAGGAGGAACAGGGCTCCGTCCACTTTGTCCAGCATGTTCTTTTTTCCAACATAGCTTGAGGTGAGAAGCACTAATGCGCTAATTATGAGCGCTCCAAGGTCTACATAAGTAATCCCTTCGAAGGAGAGGGGATGGATGATGGCCGCACCTCCCAGGATGAGGAGGATGTTGAAGATGTTGGAGCCGATGATGTTTCCGAGCGCCAGCTGCCCCTTTTTCTTGATGGCGGCGGCTACGCAGGTGGCCAGCTCCGGCATGGACGTGCCGCCGGCCAGGATGGTGATGGCGATGAACTTGTCGCTCACCCCGAGTGCCTTGGCAATATGGGTGGCCGAATCTACGAACCAGTTGCCGCCAAGGATGAGGGCGGTGAGGCCGAGGACAATCCAGAGTACAGCCTTCCACAGGGGCATTTTCTCCGCTTCTGGAGTCTCCTCCTGGCCGGCTCCCTGGCGAAAACTCCGGCCTATGTAGAGGACGAAGACGGCGACCAGGACGAGGCCGTCCCAGCGGGACAGTCCGTCGGTTCCAAAGCCGAAGAGCGTGTGCTCCAGGCCCAGGCCGATGAGCAGCAGCGTAATGAGGATGTTCATGGGGACATCCTTCTTCCGGTTGTCCTCCGTGATGGGCATGGGAAGGAGGAGGGCGGTGATGCCCAGGATGAGGAGCGTGTTGAACACGTTGGAGCCCACCACGTTGCCCAGGGAGATATCGGCATTCCCCTCGGCGGCGCCGATGAAGCTCACCACCATCTCGGGGGCCGATGTGCCCATGCCCACGATGGTGAGGCCGATGATGAATTCGCTGAGCCCGAAGCGGCGGGCGACGGCCGATGCTCCGTCTACGAGGGCGTCGGCGCCCCAGACGACGAGGGCGAGGCCTGCGACGAGTATGAGAATCTGAACAATCATTTCATGTACTAAAAAAACGCACAAAATTAGTAATTATTTCCGGATAATGCCTACATTTGTATGTACGCAACGTGTGACCCGAACCTAATCCTTACCTTTGCCATGAAAGGCATCTCCCCGCATTGGCTGTTTACCCTTGTGGTTTCAGCTTTTATTCTTGCCGGATGTGACCATCCGGCGGTTCCCGTTCCCCCTGAGCCTCCCGTTCCCGAAGACCCCGTCACACAGGTTTTCATCCCGGGCGCCTATGGCGTCAAAGGGGGAGACCAGGTGGTGGATCCTTCGCGTCAGGCAGGGGTCTATATAAGTGGCAATACATTGTCTTACAGGATATTGGACCCTGCTTCGCTCACGGTTGTCTCCCTGTCGGGGCTGCCGGTTCCGCTCCAGCAAGGAAGTTCTGTTTCGGTCCATTACCGGCTGGCGAGGGGCGGACGTACGCTCGAGAGCGAAGTGTATGATAACGTCCGGATTTTACTGATAAACGACAAAATGGCCTGGCTCAAGAAATCGGACCAGATTTTCTTTGTCATCCAGCTGTTGTAGAGGGAGTTAGCGTGAAAAAATGGTTTATATCGGCGATGCTCCTTCTATGCTGCCAGGGGGTGTTTTCCCGGGGTATTCCGCCGCGGTATCCGGTGGTGCTGGTCGAGTTCAAGGACGTCCGCTTCCAGCTGGAAGACCCGGCTTCGCTGGTGAAGGATCTCCTGACGAAGCCCGGCTTCGATTACGATGGTGCAAATGGCTCTGTAACAGATTATTACAGAGATAATCTGGGAGACTTCTTCGCTCCTTCCTTCGATGTCTACGGGCCGGTGAAGTTGGAAGGGCGTCTGCAGGATTATGGAAAGGACGTGTATGTGCACGGGGAACGAGTGGGGGACAAAGCCCCCGGAGATGCGGTCCTGGAGGCCTGTGCGGCGCTGGATGAGACCGTAGATTTTTCCAGATACGACGCAGATGGAGACGGTGAGGCAGACCTTGTCATTATGGTTTATGCCGGTTATGACCAGGCTGCAGGAGCCAGCGCAGACGCTATTTGGGCACATCAGGACCGGCTTGAATCGGAAATGCTACTGGACGGAGTTTCCGTCGGGAGCTATATGGCGGTTCCGGAGCTCGCGGGTTCTTCCGGAAAGCATCTTGGCGGAATCGGCCTGGTGTGCCATGAACTGGGGCATTTCCTGGGGCTTCCAGACTTTTATGACACGGATTTCGCTACTGGCGGCAATGCCGGCGGAGTCTATGGCTTTTCCCTGATGGGGAGGGGGCTGTACAACAATGACGGGCACACACCTCCTTCCCTCAGCGTGCTGGAAAAGAAAATGATAGGTTTTCCGGCCGATATTCCCGAGCTCCAGAAAGGCCTGGTGCGGCTGACACCGGGGCAGATGGCCATGAGCACAACGGAAACGGAAGGAGAGTGCTTCCTCTATGAATACCGGGGCGGAGCGGGCTGGGATGCACCGCTGCCCCGCGGACTGGTCATTTACCATGCCGACCGTTCGGCCAGGACGGTGGGGGACCATACGGCCGGGAATCTTTGGGCCGATTGGCGTAACTATAACGGAATCAATTCGCTGGCTTCCCATCCCTGCTATCACTTGGTGCCGTCTTCCAACCCTTGGCTGCTGGAATATGATGCAGCCCTCATTCAGGGGCGCATGGTGTTCCCGGGCCTGGACGAGGTTCTCTACTACGAGCCTGTGGACTGGGAAGGAAACTTCACTGGTATTCAGATTGCCTGCATCGAGCTGGAGGAGGATGGCGTTTCTTTCCGAGTGCTTAAAGATGCAGGCGCGCAGCTGAATGGTACGGTGCGTGATGCGAAAGGGATGCCGCTGGAGGACGTGGTTGTTTGCCTCGGGGAGGCATCGGCCCGGACCGGAGCGGACGGCTATTTCCAGCTGGAGTGGCCGGAGGGCGTTTCCAGCCTTGCGTTTACGGCTTCCTTGGATGGCTATTTGCCGTATTCAGAGGATGTTTCCATGGGAAAGTACCGCATGAAGAGCCTCTCGGTTACGCTGAAGCAGGCCGATGCTCCTCGCGAGGTGGTGCTTTCGCCGTTTGATAGAGAGGCCAGCATGGGCTATTTTGCCACTTTACCCGTACTGGGTGGAGTGCGTCTTTCTCCGGAGGAACTCTATCCTTTCGTGGGACATGAACTGGGGCAAGTGGTGTTTTATCCGTATTTGACTCCTTCTTTCGGTGGAGATATATATCTTGTTGTAGATGTGGAGAGTAGACGTGTCCTAACGCGTAAACTCGAGGGGCTTGTGAAGGGGCCTTACCTTAAGCAGGTGGTGGACCTTTCAAGCGAGCACATCATCATTCCGGAGGGAATGTCCCTCTACATCGGCTATGGAAGCCCTGCGGCAGACGCCGATTTGAGTTTCCGCGTGGGAACCGTCTATCCGGCAGCGAAAGGGCGCAGCTATTGCAGCCCGTTTTCCCTGCAGCGGTCTTCGTGGAAGGAAATGTTTGTCAGCAGTGCCGGCATTTACATGGATGTGGCGCTTACAGTGACGGCCGTGGAGAATACGCAGGCGAAGGACCTTGTGGAACTGGGCTACTCCTACATTGAGCGGCCGCAGGGGAAGATAAAGGCAGGGGAGCGCATCCCCCTTAAACTACACGCTCCGGGCAACGTTATTTCTGTAAACTGGACGCTGGATTCGGAGAATGTCAACGGTGAATCTACTCCGGCCCTCAAGGCAGGAACGCACAGGCTGCAAGCCCGCATCCAATACGGGGAGGGGATAGAGGAAATACTTGAAGTGTTACTTGAAGTAAATTAGTCTTTTCTTCTAAGTGATACTACGTTCTCAACATGCATGGTATGGGGGAACATATCTACGGGCTGCACGGCGGTAATCTTGTAATCCTTGCAAAGAATGGCTAAATCGCGGGCCTGCGAAGCCGGGTTACAACTTACATATACCATGCGCTCCGGGGCGGCTCCCAGTATCACTTTGGCAACGTCGGGGTGAATACCGGCGCGGGGAGGGTCAAGGATGATGACATCCGGACGGCCGTGCTCCTGGATGAAGGCTTCGTTAAGGACATCCTTCATGTCTCCGGCAAAGAATTCGCAGTTGTCAATGTGGTTGCGGCGGGCGTTGTCCTTGGCGTCTTCAATGGCCTCGGGGACGTATTCGATGCCCACCACCTTGGATGCCTTGCGGCTTACGAACTGGGCAATGGTGCCGGTGCCGGTGTAGAGGTCGTAAACGACTTCGTGTCCCTCAAGTGCAGCGAATTCGCGAGCTACGCTATACAGGCGGTAGGCCTGGCGGGAGTTGGTCTGGTAGAAGGATTTGGGGCCAATCTTGAAGGAAAGGTCTTCCATTTTCTCGTAGATGGCGTCCTGTCCGTAGTAGAGGACGGGGGACTGGTCTGCGATGGAGTCGTTGAGCTTCTCGTTGATGACGTAGTAGAGGCAGGTAATCTGCGGAAATTCCTTGATGAGGGCATCCAGGAGGGCTTTCCGGGGCGCTTCATCCGGCTGGGCCAGGCAGAGGATGAGCATAATCTGGCCGTCCTCGGTGGTGCGGATGAACATGTTGCGGAAAAAGCCGTGGTTTTCCCGGATGTTGTAGAATTCCAGGCCGTT
>CAMODD010000047.1:0-14464 GCA_946611215.1 uncultured Bacteroidales bacterium
ATTGTGGTTCCGAGTGTCGTGGGTTCGAGCCCCATCATCCACCCCACAAAAAAAGACCTGCAATTTTTCGCAGGTCTTTTTTTGTGTGTATTGCTGAACGCTAGTTGAGCGAGTACATGCGGCGGGTAATCTTCTGTTCTCCCGTAGCGGGATCCTTAGCGAGAACGTCGCAGTAGATGTTGACTTCGTTCACTGTCTTCCACTCGGAGACGGGGATGGAGATGATGCGGGAGTCCATCTTGATGTCTTTCTCTGCCAGCGTGGTGGGATTCTCGTTGTTGCCGTCGTGATAAATGTGGATGTTCATCTGCGAGCCGGCATTTTCCATCGTGCAGTAGAATTTGATCTGGTGTGCGTAGTCGCTGCCTGCGGCAAAGTAATAATTGATGCCCATATCCAAGTATTTGCGCCCCATCTGCGCAAACTGGAAGCTGATGGGGTCGCTTCCCAGTCCTTCGGTTTGCTCCGGAAGCTCCTCGGGCGTGACAATATGGGCCTCGATGGCGTTGCGCAGCCGAATCTGGTACTGCTGGTTGAGGATGTCAAATACAATGTAGTAGCGTTTGTCTTCTTCCAGGTCCGGAAGGGAGGCCACGGCTTTCTCGGAGAGGGTATATACCACACCGTTGTCATTGACAAGTTGGTGCTCCAAAATGGTTACGATGTCCTGTGCGTTCTCGACGTAGTAGGAACTTTCAAACCCACAGGACCAGGTTGCCACCAGGCAGCAAAGAACGGGGATCAGCAGTTTTTTCATATCTTTTTCGTTTTACGTGTTGGTTTGGCAATAATTTGTATGTCAATGTCCTCGACAGTATAACCTTTGAACTTGCGATGCCTCAGGTGCGCCGCCACCATAGCCGCAAGTTCTTCGTCCACGAGGTTCCGGAAAAAGTGGTTTTCGCGGTCGTAGAGGTGAATGTGCCGGGAAGCATCGATGTCAAAGAACATTTTATTGGTGGCCGACAGCCTGCGGCCATAAATGTGGTAGTCGGCTAGCCCGGAGAGGATGTTGTAGACCGTAGAAACGGTGACGGGAACGCCCCGTTCTGCGAGCTTCTGCTGTACGGCATCGGCCGATGCGTGCTCCAGTTCCATCATGACCTCATGGATCGAAAGCCGCTGCTGCGTAACCCGCAGGTTATGTCTGCGAAGCTGGGAACGGAAATCTTCCAGGGTTGGGATGGAGTGTTTGGAGCGGGCCATACAGCTACATCTTCAGGAGGGCTTTCGCATTGGCGATGGCCTCCGGGGTAATGGATGAACCGGACAGCATACGGGCCAGTTCCTGTACGCGCCCTTCGTCTGTGAGCTGATGCACGGTGGTGCTGCCCGATGCCTTGGATACCAAATAGTGGGCATGACCTTTGGCCGCCACCTGCGGCAGGTGCGTAATGGCAAAGACCTGCATGCTACGGCCCATCTCGCACACCAGCGAGCCCATTTTGTCGGCGGTACCGCCCGATACGCCGGTGTCAATTTCATCGAACACCAGCGTGGGCATATGCTGGAACCGGGCCATTTCGGCCTTGATGGCCAGCATGATACGGGACAATTCGCCGCCCGACGCCGCCTTGGCGACATCGGCCTTGATTTGTCCGGTAGAGGAGAAGAGGAAGAGGACCGTGTCGCGTCCGAGCGCGCCGGGGGCCGATGCCTCCAGCTTTACTTCGAACGTCGCCTTGTCCAGGTCCAGGCCATGCAACAGTTTTTCCACGGCCTTGGCAAAAGGCTCTGCGCCGGCCACGCGTTTCTCATGTAGCCGATCGCACAGCGTCAGATGGGTTTTCTCTGCCTCCGACAGCGCTTGTCTTGCGGCCTCCACCTCAGTTTCGAGCCCCGTGGCGTCCATCACCAGGCCGGAGAGGCGGTCCCGCTCATGGCAGAGCTCCTCCACGGAAGTGGCGCCGTATTTCTGAAACAGCCCGTACAGCAGCGACAGGCGGTCTTCCACCTGCTGCAGGCGATCCGGCGATACTTCTATCCGGGCAGTAGCCGATGCCACCTCCGTGGCAATGTCTTCCAGTTCCAGGCGGGCCGATGCCAGCCGCTCTGAAAGTTCCTGCATGGAAGGGACGAAGCGGGATGCTTTCTCCAACAGCTTGACGCATTCGCGAAGCTGATGCTCCGGGGAAGGGATGTCGTCGTTTTCGGGAGAGAGAAGGACGTTGGCCGCACTGAGCGTCTCCCGGATTTCCTCTGCGTGCGCGAGCTGTTTTTGCTCGGCCTCGAGGTCTTCCAGTTCTCCGGGAACCAGATGGGCATCTTCCAGACGCTGCCATCGGCTCTCGTTGTACTCTTTCTCGTTGCGCGCGCTCGAAAGCCTTTCCTCCAGCTCCGAGAGGTTGCGGCGCTTCTCATTGACCGCATTCCAGGCCTCTGTGCAAGCCTGCCTGAGGTCTGCGCATCCAGCTCTGAGGTCCAGTGCCTCCATCCGGAAACGGGCATCCTGCAGGCGCAGGGTCTGGTGCTGCGAGTGTATGTCCACCAGGTGCTCCGAGAGCTCCTGCAGCACACTCACACTCACGGGCTCGTCGTTTGCGAAGCTGCGGGAGCGGCCGCTTTTTCCCACCGTGCGTCTGAGTACCAGGCGGTCTTCTTCGAAGGGAAGGTCTGCCTCCCGAAGGATGCGTCGGACGGCGTCGTCCATGCCGAACTCCGCCTCCACCACGCAGTTTTCTCCCGACGGCCCCACCATGGAGGCATCGGCCTTGGCACCCAGCACCAGGGACAGGGCTCCAAGGAGGATGGACTTACCTGCGCCGGTCTCTCCGCTTATAATGATGAGGCCCTCCGGAAAAACGGTTTCCAGAGAGCCGATCAAAATGTAATTGTTTACGGAGAGACTGTAAAGCATTACTCGCCGTTGATGTCGATGGGATTCTCGTTCTGGGCTTTGCGGTAGAACAGGTCTCCGTTTTCGAATTCGGAGATGGCTATGAGGTCCGGTTTGGGCTGACGCTCGTAGTACTTGGAGATTTCAATCTGCTCCTTGTTCTCGAACACCTCTTCCATAGTGTCGCGGTCTCCGCGGAACTCGTCCAGTTTCTTCATGAGTTCCTTCTTCTCTGCTACGGCAATCTGGTTGGCGCGCTTGTACAGGATGACTACGGATTCGTAGATGTTTCCGGTAGGGGCTGCCAGATTCTTGATGTCACGGGTAATGGTGTTGGTGGGTATTTTTTTCTTGTTTTCCATTTTCTCTACATTACGTTATCTATATAATGTACAGCGTGAGATTCAGACTAGTTTCAATTTTTTTTCAAATAGTCCTGGACGTGCTGATAAATACCGTCCAGTTCCTTCCGGTAGCCGGATTCTGGATACTCGCCCACAAAGTTGAGGTAGTCGTCCACGAATACGAGGTAACGTTCCTTCATCTTGTCCTTCACGCTGAGGCGGGCATAGTGGTACGACGCCATGGCGGTGTAGTACAGAACGTCTTCCCGGTAGAAATTCTCTGCGTTGTTTTTGAGAACGTTGCGCAGCTTGATGCGGGCGGCCGGATAGTCTTCCATCACGTAGTACTGCTTGCCGGCCTCGAAATCCTTGCGGTCCAGACGGTCCTGCAGGTTGTGGAGCATATCCTCACAGGCCGGACGGTGAATCTGGTCTTCGGGATACTCGCGCAGGTACTGATTGATAGCGGCCATGCAGGCATGCGTGGGCTTCTGGTCCAGCTCCCAACGGTACGTGGCCCGGTACAGGCAGTCCAGGCGGTAGAACTGCGCCTCGGGAGCAAAGGGGCTGCGGGGGAAGTTCTCTACAAAACGGGCAAAGTTGGATTCTGCCGTGTAGTAGTCCCTGAACCGGTAGTTGGACAGGCCCCAGTAGTACTGGACCGTGTCGTCACGGGCAGTACCGCTGGTGAGGACAGCCAGGGATTCAAACAGCTGGGCTGCTTTCTGGTACTTCTTGTTCTGGAAGTACTCCATGGCGGCATTATATTTGGCGTCCACGTCGTTCGATGCGAGCAGAACCTCATACTGGCTCTTGCAGGAGAAAAACACAAGCACTCCCGTCAGCGTGGCGGCAACAATTCTAAAATACTTCATATTACTTTTCGTTTTCCAGAAGAAATTTCTCTGCATCGCGGGCAGCCATGCAGCCCGATCCGGCGGCGGTGATGGCCTGGCGGTAGCGGGGATCCTGAACGTCTCCGGCTGCGAAGACACCGGGAACGGAGGTCTGGGAGGTCTTTCCTTCGGTGAGGATGTAACCGTTCTCGTCCGTCTGGAGCCAGGGTGCGAACAGCTGCGAGGAAGGCGTGTGGCCGATGGCCAGGAAGAAGCCGTCGATGGCGATGTCGAAGACGGTGCCGTCTTTTCTGAGGAGACGGGCGCCGGTGACGCCCAGGGCGTCTCCCAGCACTTCCTGCGTATTGCAGTTCCACAGTACCTCGATGTTCTCAGTGGAAAGTACCTTCTTCTGCATGATGGCCGATGCACGGAATACGTCACGGCGCACAATCATATACACTTTCTTGGCCAGACCGGCCAGGTACAGGGCATCCTCGCAGGCGGTGTCTCCGCCTCCCACCACGGCTACGGTCTTCTTGCGGTAGAAGAAGCCGTCGCAGGTGGCGCAGCCGCTTACTCCGGCGCCCTTGTATTTTTCTTCGGAGGGCAGTCCCAGGTATTTGGCCTGGGCGCCCGTGGCGATGATGAGGGTCTGTGCCTCAATCTCTTTCTCGCCGTCGATGGTAACCTTGAAAGGACGCTGGCTCATATCTACTGCCGTGGCAGTTCCCGTGCGCACGTCGGCCCCGTAGTTGCGGGCCTGCTGGCGCATGTTGTCCATGAGGGTGTTGGCGTCTATTCCGTCCGGGTGCCCCGGGAAATTCTCGATGATGGTAGTAGTGGTGAGCTGACCTCCGGGCTGGATGCCTTCATACAGCACGGGGGACAGGTTGGCGCGGGCGGCATAGATGGCCGCCGTATATCCGGCAGGGCCACCGCCCAGAATCAATGCCTTAACAGTTTCCATAGGGGGGATTATCGCTGTAAAGTTGTTGAATAATCTTTGTTGAATACAATGCGGCGCACAGCGCGGTTGTGGCTGTTGCCGTTATCATCCTGCAAAAACAGGAAATCGGTGTGCAGGCCGCTGCTCCTTTCCGTTCCCAGCATGCGGGTCCAGTCGCTCCCGTAGCGGATGCAGCGAACCACGAAGTAACGCGCTGTGTCATAGCCCTGGAAGGCGAACTGGGAAGGTTCTGTGCGGAACAGCGCGCGGTAGGCGTGCACAAAACGCTCTACCTGCGGGTCTGAATAGTCTACATGATAGGCCGTGCTGATATGCAGGGCGGCATCGTGGTAAGCGGTGCCTTCGATGGTCTCGAAGGTACGCACCCGGGAAGGAGCGTACATGACCATGTCATAGCCCTTTCCCTGCATGATGCTCAGGTTACGGACCACATCTCCGGTAAAGGCTTCACTCTCCGAGGCTACTATTACACGGGTGAGGCTGTCTCTTCCGGCCATGATCTCTGCCAGCGTGGCCGGGATGCTTCGGCCTTCCACGATGGCGTAGTTGAGGATGTCGTAAGTCATTTCCCTGCGGGCCAGGGCGCTGCGAATGGCGACGGAGGCCGTCACGTTGTCGGCACCCTTTTCCGTTACGAGAATGACTTTGTCTGTGGGACGCAGGTCTTCTTTTACCCACTGGGCCAGGTCTTCATACTGATGGTCGGTGGCAGACGGCACCTGGATGAAGTTGCGGTAATGGGCGGCCAGGGCGGCTGCCTTCTGATCCAGCGGAGATACAACGGGCACGCGGCCCTCTACCCGTTGCAGGATGGCTTCCAAATCCCTGGAGGCTACGGGGCCCAGGACGAAGTCTTCCTTAACGAGGTCTTCCACGGGCGGAATACCGGCGTTGAGGTCATACACGTTCATGTGTACCTTCACGCCTTCTTCTTCCAGGTCTTTCATGGCCATGAGAACGCCTGAATAGAAGTCCATGTTCATCTCGCTGCTCCCCTGCGCTGCGCGAAGGGGCAGGATAAGGGAGAAATTTACTTCCTCGTGGGTACGCATGCTCAGAAGGGTACTGTCGGATACCACTTCCGGGCTGGCCGCCGGGATAGCGGCCGATCCTGCCAAAGTGTCAGGTTTGACTTCTTCCACGGTTACGTCAGGCTGCTGCTCCGGGACAGGAGCCTCCTGCGCCTTGGGCACCGGAATCCTGAGCACCTGGCGGGTGCTGAGTTTCTTGCTGCTCAGCTGGTTTGCATCCATAATGTCCTTCACCGTGACATTGTAGCGGCGGGCGATGTCATCAATGTCCTCGTACCAGCGTACAATGTGCTCCGTGTAGTCCTGGGCGGCGGGTAAACCGCTTCCGGCAGAGGAAGCCGGCTGGGCGGTGGCAGGCGTTTCTCGGTAGGGGACAAGAAGGATGGCATTTTTCTGAAGACCGGTTTCCCTGAGGGAGGGATTGGCCTCGTACAGATCTTCCTCAGTAACGCCATAGGCTTTTCCGATGCTGTAGAGCGTCTGTCTTTCCATCACCACATGCGACAGATACACTTTGCCGTTGAGCCTGACTTTCTCTTTGGAGACCGTGACCGGCGTAGGTACGTAATCCTGTGCCAGGGCCTGGACACAGCCCAGGACGGCGATAGCGGCAATGAGTGAAAGAAGTCGTTTCATGATGGTGTTTACTTTATAGGGTTGTAGCAAACTCGGTCAAATGCTTGCAAAATGTATCCCATCCCAGCCTTTCTTTCTCGCGGGCAATCGCTTTGAGACAGCCTTCCTTGAGGGAAGCGTCGGCGAAATACCGGAGAATTTCGGCGCGGATGGTTTCTGGCTCGGGTACCGCTGCGACAATTCCCGTGCCACGCTCGCCGATGGTCCCCTTCAAACCGCCCACATCGGTCACGATCATGGGCACGTCAAAGTGGTAGGCGATGGAGCTTATACCGCTCTGGGTGGCGCTCCGGTAAGGGAGAACGGCCACATCGGCGGCGCAGAAGAATTTTTTCACCTCGGAATCCCGGATGTAGTCCGGGAATACATATACCCGGTCTTTTCCCGGGAGGGTGTCAATGATCTTCTGATACTTGTCAAAAGAACCGTAGGGCTCTCCGGCGATGACGAGCTGGTAGTCTTCCGGCAGGTTCCGGAAAGCTTCCAGCAAGATGTCCAGTCCCTTGTATTCCCGGATGAGGCCAAAGAACAGAAGGGTTTTGCGGGCGGGGTCCACTCCCAGCGCCGCGGCCGCTTCCTCCCGCGTCAGTTTGGCACCGAAGTGCGCGTAAAGCGGGTGGGGAAGAAGGATGTGGGGTGCACCGGGCCGGAGACTCAGAAGGTCCTTCTCCACGCTCTCCGACATACTCACAAACCCGTTGCATCCGCCAAGGAAATAGCGGGTGAGGGGCTTGTCAAACCAGTGCGCTTCGTGGGGAATGACGTTGTCCAGCACCACGACGCTTTTGCATCCGCAGTGACGGGCTACATAGCCCAGGGAAGGGGCGAACCAGCTCATCCAGTATTTCATGACAAGGAGGTCCGGCTTCCAGGCGCGGATGGCGCGGGCGGTTTTTACCCACGTGATGGGGTTGATGGTGTCCAGGATGGCATCGGCCTCCACCGGCATGGCTTCATCCTCAGGCGTGACATACTGTGTCTTGCCGGGGAAGAGGAAATCCGGGTACTGGCGCGAAAAACTGAATGCCTTTACAATATGACATTTTCCCAGTCCTTCCAGCATGCTGGCGTTGAACTGGGAAATGCCGCCCCTTAAGGGGTAAAAACTGGACAGTAAGGCGATCCTCACTTATTTCTTGGTGTTTTCCTTGGTCTTGATGTAAGCGGCGTTGAGGCCGGCGAGAAGATCCTCGGTGATGTCCAGCTTGGGGTCTGCGGTCACAACGGGCGTGGACAGGATGTTGCCGGCGGTGGCCAGGATCATGGCGTAGCCGTGCTCGGCGTTATACTCCTGGACGAACTCGGAAATGGCGTTGGCAATCTGGTTCATCATCACCTGCTGCTCCTCTGCCATCTCCTGCTGCTTGTTCACCACATACTGCTGGTAGTTCTGCTGCTGCTCCTGCAGTTTGGCATACTGGGCCTGGGCGACGGACTGGGTGAGAAGGCCCTTGTCCACCTTGCTCTGGAAGTCGGAGGCGTCCTTCTCCAGTTTCTTGCCGCGGCGGTCAATCTCGGACTGGATGCCGGAGGTCTTGGTCTCGAAGACGGAGTTGAGGTCGTTGGCCATGTCGTAGCCTTCCATCACTTTGTCCATGTTGAAATAGACGATACTGCCGGCGACGGCCACGCTGTCAGAGGCGGCGGCACCGGCGGGAGCGGCGGCTTTGTTCTGGTTGCAGGAAACGGCGATGGCCATGAGGGTGGCGGCGCCAACGAGGAAGAGAGTCTTTTTCATTATTTGTTTTGTTTAATATTAATCGTACGGAAAGGCAAAGATAATTATTTTTTGCGGATTTGCGATAGGTATGCCGCAATAGTTTTTTCGAGTCCCAGATACAGGGCGTCGGAGATGAGCGCATGGCCGATGGAAACTTCGTCGGTCCAGGGAATGGTCCGGATGAACCAGGCCAGATTCTCCAGGGAAAGGTCGTGCCCGGCGTTGAGGCCGAGACCGGCCGATCGGGCCGCTTTGGCCGCCTCCAAATACCGTGCGATGGCTTTTTCCGGGCTGGCCGGGTATTCGGCGGCATAGTCTGCGGTGTACAGTTCCACGCGGTCGGCTCCGCAGGCGGCGGCGCCTTCGGCCATCGCGGGAATGGGGTCGATGAAGATGGACGTACGAATGCCCTTTGCCTTGAAGGTGCTGCAGAGGTCCGTGAGGAGGCTTCTGTTGGAGAGGGTGTCCCATCCCGCGTTGGAGGTGATGGCGTCGTGGCCGTCCGGTACCAGCGTCACCTGGTCGGGAACGACTTCGAGGACGAGGTCCACGAAGCTCGGGACGGTGGGGTTGCCCTCGATGTTGAATTCGGTCTTCAGGAGCGGGCGTATTTCCCGCACGTCGGAGTAGCGGATGTGGCGCTCGTCCGGGCGCGGATGTACGGTGATTCCCTCGGCCCCGAACGCTTCGCAGTCCAGGGCCGCTTTGGTGACATCCGGTACATTGCCGCCCCGCGCATTGCGGATGGTGGCGATTTTATTGATGTTTACGCTGAGTCGGGTCATGGTTCTACCAAAATAATAAAACGTGCAAATGTAAGGATAATTGTCGGAAATATGTTATTTTTGTCAGTTGTTTTAATTGCAAGCTATGAAAATAGGATATTTCATCCTCAAGGACGAGTTAAGGACCGACGCCCGCATGGCGTCCCTCCTGCGTGACCTGGAGGAAGCCACCTACGAGCTCTACGAAATCCGCACGAAGGCCGATGTCCGTCCGGACACCGACCTGGTGCTGTCGATGGGCGGTGACGGTACGTTTCTGAGCGCCGCGCACGTGGTGGCGGACATCGGCCTGCCCATCCTGGGCGTGAACTTCGGCCGCATCGGCTTCCTGTGCGAGAACCGTCCGGAGGCTGTGCGGAAGGCCCTCGTGGAGGGAGATTTCAGCATCGAGTACCGTACCGTGCTCAACGCTACGCTCAAGGGACCCGAGGCGCGCCGCACCATCGGCATGCTCCCTTATTCCGTGAACGAAGTTGCACTGCACCGCGCCGGCCCCTCCGTGCTGGGAATCCATGTGAGCGTCAACGGAGAGCCGCTGCCCACGTACTGGGCCGATGGCCTTCTCGTCGCCACCCCTTCCGGCTCCACGGCCTACTCCCTCAGCGTGGGAGGCCCCATCTGCATGCCCGACACCAAGGTACTGGTGCTGGCCCCTATCTCCCCGCACAACCTCAACGTGCGTCCTATCGTCATCCCCGAGACCGCCAAGATTGACATCTCCTTCGAGTCCCGGGATGGCAAGGCAACCATGTCCATGGACAACCGCGTGGAGGAAATCCAGCCGGACTGGAGCATTCACGTGGAGATGGCACAGTTTTCGCTTAAACGTGTCCGGCTCCCGGAATCGGGCTTCGTGAAGGCCCTTACTTCACGCCTGTTCTGGGGAGAGGACATGCGAAACAACGAATAGAATCCTATGGAGAAAATACCGCAGCACGTATCCATTATCATGGATGGAAATGGCCGATGGGCGAAAGCCCGCGGCCTGGACCGTGTAAAGGGGCATATCGAGGGTGTGGAGAGCGTCCGCGCGTGCCTGGAGGCTGCCGCGGAAGAAGGGGTGAAATACCTTTCCGTCTACGCCTTTTCCGAAGAAAACTGGAACCGCCCCCAGGAAGAAGTGACGGCTCTGATGGAGCTGATGATGCGCGCCATGAAAAACGAGCTCAAAACGTTCATGGACAACGACATTCGCTTCATGCTCCTCGGAAACCGGGCCCGTCTGAGCGAGTCGCTCAACAAGACCATCGACGAAATGATGGAGCTTACGGCCGGCAACACCCGCACAACCCTCGTCCTCTTTGTGAGCTACAGCGGTAAGTGGGATATCCTGCAGGCTATGAAGAAGGCGCAGGCGCAGCTCTCGCCGGAATCTTTCCAGGCTATGGAACTGAAGGATTTCGACGCTTTCCTGGTGACGGCCGGCATTCCGGACCCGGACCTTCTCATCCGCACCTCCGGGGAACTTCGCATCTCCAACTACATGCTGTGGCAGTCGGCCTACACGGAATTCTACTTCACCGATGTGTTGTGGCCGGACTTCCGCAAACCCCAGTTCCGGGAGGCGCTCGCGGCCTATGCGCAGCGGGACCGCCGGTATGGTAAAGTGAAATAAAATGTGTATCTTTGCAAGATAACTGATTTCGTCAATGAGAGGAAAAAAGATACTTTGCGCTGCCCTTGCTGCCCTGGCTGGCATCTCCCTGCAGGCGCAGACGACGCGCAGCAGCATCGAAGTCGATTATAACCACCCGCAGAAGTACATCGTGGGCGGTGTGGGCGTAGAAGGAAACCAGTATTTCAACGAGCACCAGATCCTGCAGCTCACGGGTTTGCAGGCCGGTCAGGAAATTACGGTTCCGGGAGACGACATTACCGGCATTGTCAAGCGCCTGGTCGCCCAACGCTATTTCGAGGACGTCGCCGTGGTGGTGGATTCTCTGTCGGCTAGGGCCGATACCGCCTGGTTCAAGATTGCCGTGCGGGAGCGTCCCCGTGTGTCCCGCTGGAACTACACCGGCGTCAAGTCCGGTGAGAAAAAGGATTTGCAGGAGCGCCTGAACCTGCGTCCCGGCCGCGAGTTCTCCGAGTACGTGAAGAACACTTCCGTAGACATCATCAAGCGCTACTACAAGGAAAAAGGTTACCTCAAGGTGGATGTGGATGTCGTCACCGAACAGGACAGCCGCATCAAGAGCGCCATCCAGGTTACGTTCAACGTGAACCGCGGACGCAAGATCAAAATCAAGCGCATCAATTACGAAGGCAATACCGACGTGTCGGCCCGCAAGCTGGCCAAGAACATGAAGGAAACGCACGCCGCTACCTGGTACAATTTCTTCAAGTCCAAGAAGTTCAAGGAAAAGGAGTACGAGAAAGACCGTAAGACGGTACTGGATGCCTTCAACGAAGCCGGTTACCGCGACGCCCGTCTGGTGAGGGACTCCGTCTATTTCCTCGAGGACGGAAAGCACCTGAACATCGACATGGTTTTTGACCAGGGCCGCAAGTACTATTTCCGCAACATTACCTGGACGGGCAACTCCGTCTATCCTTCGGAGGTCCTCAACGGGATTCTCCAGATCAAGAAGGGAGATGTCTATGACCTTGTGACCATGGAAAAGCGCCTGCACGGGGGCGGCAAGGAAAGCGAATACGACGTATCCAAGCTGTACCGTGACAACGGTTACCTGTTCTTCAACGTCACGCCCGTGGAAGTCAACATCCAGAACGACTCCGTGGACGTTGAGATGCGCATCTCCGAGGGCAAGCCCGCCATCCTGAACGAGATCATCATCAACGGCAACGACCTCACCAACGAGAAGGTGATCCGCCGTCAGCTTACCACCCGTCCCGGCTACCTGTTCAGTCAGACGGACTTCGAACGCTCCATCCGTGAGATTGCCTCCATGGGCCAGTTCGACCCCGAGGCCATCATGGGCGCCGGCGGATATTCCATCCTCCCCAACCAGCTCAACAACACGGTAGACATTGTATATAATGTAACGGAGAAACCTTCTTCCCAGCTGGAACTCTCCGGTGGTTGGGGCGGCAACACCTTCGTGCTCACGGCAGGTGTCAGCTTCAACAACTTCTCCACGCGCCGTATGTTCGAGAAGGGTGCCTGGCGGCCTGTCCCGCTGGGAGACGCCCAGAACCTGTCGCTGCGTTTCCAGACGAATGGCCGGTATTACACTTCCTTGAGCGCCAGTTTCATGGAGCCCTGGCTCTTTGGCAAGAAACCTACGTCCCTGAGCATCTCCGGCTATTATTCCAGGATGACTGACTCCTATCTTGCCATCGGCATTCTGTCCACGGACAAAATGTTTGAGGTGTTCGGCTTCAATGCCGGTCTGGGTACCCGCCTCAAGTGGCCCGACAGCTACTTTGTGTTGTACAATAACCTCAGCTGGCAGACGTACAAGCTTACCAACTGGACCAACAGCTACTTCGCGTTCAATGACGGCGTCTCCCATAACCTGAGTTACACCATCTCCCTGACGCGTAATTCCTCCGACCAGCAGATTTATCCCCGTACGGGCTCCGAGTTCTCGGCCTCCCTGCAGTTTACTCCGCCGTATTCCCTGTTCCGCAAGTACAGCTACGACGAACTGGGCAACCGCATTCCTGTGAACAGCTGGAAAGACGTGAACTATGACAACTGGACGTCGGCCCAGCGCTACAAGTGGATTGAATATCACAAGTGGAAATTCAACGGAACCGTCTACACCAAACTGGTGGGAGACCTGGTCCTGATGACCCGCGCCCAGTTCGGATACCTGGGTTACTACAACCGCAACTGGGGCTATTCCCCGTTCGAGAACTTCCAGGTGGGTGGTGACGGTATGTCCGGTTACATGACCTACGGCGCCGAGATTGTCTCCCTGCGCGGTTACGAGGACTACTCCCTCACGCCCCGCAAGATGACTCCTTACAGCCGCAACATGGAGAGTTATGCGGGTAATGTCTACGACAAATTTACCCTCGAGCTCCGTTATCCGGTGATCTTGCAGCCGCAGAGCACCATTTACGCCCTGGCTTTCCTGGAAGGTGGTAACTGCTGGAGCGATATCCGTGACTTTAACCCGTTCCAGATCAAGCGGAGCGCCGGCGTGGGCGTGCGTGTATTCCTGCCCATGATTGGTCTCCTCGGTGTGGACTGGGGCTATGGCTTCGACGATACCACCAACGGCGGCAGCCACTTCCACTTCGTGCTTGGACAGCAATTCTAGAAACAACAAAATTCAATTGATATGAAAAAACTTTTTGTCATTGCCCTTGCGGCACTTGCTACTCTCACCGCCTCTGCCCAGCAGCTGGCCAAAGTGAACTTCAACGAACTCGTGATGCTGATGCCGGAGATGGACGCTGCCCGCACCGCCATCGCCGCTTCCCAGAAAGAGGCAGAAGAAACCTATGCCGCCATGGTAGAGGAGTATCAGGGAAAGGCCAACCAGTACCAGCAGAAGCAGGCTACCTGGACTTCCGCTATCCGTGAGTCCAAGGAAAAGGAGCTCTATGAAATTCAGAACCGCATCCAGGAGTTCCAGAACAGCATCAGCCAGGAACTGCAGCAGCAGCAGGCCAAGCTCACCGCCCCCATCCAGGAAAAAGCCAACAAGGTGGTGACGGATATGGCCAAGGCCAAGGGCATCACCGTGCTGTTTGACTCTTCCCAGGCCATCTACTTCGCAGACAGCGTCCTGGATCTCACCGCGGAGGCCCGCAAAGCACTGGGCATTCCTGACGACCGCACTCTGGAATCCCTCCAGGCCGAGCTTCAGGCCCAGGCCCAGCAGGGGCAGGCCGGACAGGCTCAGTAAATCTTTTACGTGTCATAAAAAAAGGTTCCGCCGAAAAGCGGAACCTTTTTTATTGTAAGTGGGGGGGCTAGATGGTGCCCTGCTCCAGCATGGCGGTAGCCACTTTCATGAAGCCGGCGATGTTGGCGCCCTTCACGTAGTCGATGGTGCCGTCCGGCTGGGTGCCGTACTTGACGCACTGCTCGTGGATGCTCTTCATGATGAAGTGCAGTTTCTCGTCCACTTCTGCTCCGCTCCAGGAGATGTGCTCGGCGTTCTGGGTCATTTCCAGGCCGCTGGTGGCGACGCCGCCTGCATTGACGGCCTTTCCGGGTGCGAAGAGCACGCCGTTATGCTGGAAGAAGTGGATGGCCTCGGGCTGGCAGCCCATGTTGGAAACCTCGCAGCAGCACCAGCAGCCGTTTGCCTTCAGTTCCTTGGCATCTTCCTCGGAGAGTTCGTTCTGGAAGGCGCAGGGGAGAGCGATGTCTACAGGAATGCTCC
>CAMODD010000048.1:0-14305 GCA_946611215.1 uncultured Bacteroidales bacterium
TCGCCAACATGGCATCCTCCCTCATCCTGAAGAAGAGGATCACCACCACCGAGGCCAAAGCCAAGGCCCTCAAGCCTTATGTTGAGCCCCTCATCACCAAGTCCAAAGAAGATACTACCCACTCCCGCCGCGTTGTCTTCAGCTACCTCAAGGACAAAGAGGCAACGGCCGAGCTCTTCCGCACCATCGCTCCCAAAGTGGCCGATCGTCCCGGTGGATACCTCCGTATCCTCCACACCGGTTTCCGCAGCGGTGACGCCGCCGAAATGGTGCTCGTAGAGTTTGTGGACTTCAACGAGGCCGCCCTTGCCGCCGGCAAGAAGGAAGCCAAGAAGACCACCCGTCGCAGCCGCGCCAAGAAGGCCGAGGCCGAGGCTCCCGCAGCCGAGGCCCCTGCCGCCGAAGCACCCGCCGCCGAGTAAGTTTCTTACCGCTATAAAAGAGCCCCTGACCTCCCGGTCTGGGGCTTTTTTGTGCTTATTCCCCCAAGGTTGCGAGCTTCTGCTCGATGTCGGAGCGGGGGCAGAGGGCCGATGCGCGGAGGGTGTTGCGGAAGTTGTAGACAGTAGAGGAGGAGAGGCGCAGGAAGGTGGCGATTCGTCCCGACTTGGTAATGCCCAGCCTGATAAGTGCGTAACAACGGAGCTGGTTGTTAAGGGCACCGGCCGTGAGGTCCTGGCCCACTTGCCGGTCGGGGAGGAGTAGGGCATTGAGCTGTGCCACGAAGTTCGGGAACAGGCCCAGGAAGGTCTTGTCGAATTTCTCCATCAGCAGGTTCCACTCCGATTCCACGAAGGCGTCGGAACGGATCTCGTCCAGGAGCACATTAAAATCGTTGCTTCTTGCCGCCACGCGAAGGCTTACGCGATACCTTTCCAGGGAATTCATCTGTTCGGCGAACATGGCCAGGAACTCTCCCAGGTAGGCATCTTTGAGGCGGTTGGCCTGCTTCAGATGGGCATTGCTCTGGCGCAGATTCCGCCGGGCGATCACCAGCAGGCCCAGCAGCAGGGACAGGGCCAGCACCAGGAAGCTCAGCTGGATGCGTCCGTAGCGTTCCTGCCTCTCGTGTGCCTGGACGATGACCGGAATGAGGTTGGCCATCTGGTGCAGGCGGATCACGGCATCGCACTGGCTGGCGTCGCTGTTGCTGCGAAGGATGTATTTGTAGGCCCGTTTGATGTCGCCCCTTTCAAAGCAGTGCTGCGCCAGGCGCCGGAGGGAGGCCCCCTGCCTTACCGGCTGCAGCAGGTCGTAGCGCACACTTTGGGCATAGTAGAGCAGGGCTTCGTCTTCCTTTCCCCACGCATCGCAGATATTGCCCATGGAGTAGGTGAGATTGGCTTTATCCTCATCTGTAAGCCCCTCTTCCTGCAGTTTGGCCTGCACCAGGTCCTGCGCTTCCTGGTAACGCCCGCTGCCCAGCAGAACCAGGGTATATACGTTGTAGTATTCCCACATACTGGGCGGAAGCGTTTCCAGGCAGGCTTCCAGATACTGTGCCTCCTTTTCCCTGTATTTCTGCAAAAGGACACCGTCCCGGGTAAAGCTGACCAGCGTGCGGTAGGTGTTTAACAGGACATAGTCGATTTCCGGCAGCTGTCCGGCGCGGGAGGCGGCCGGGTAGTCAATCTCTTTCATGGCCGCCAGCGCGTCGTGGTACATGCCGGAGATCAGGTGCCGCCTGGCCAGGTCCGTTGCCGCGTCATTGATCAGGACCGGGTCGGCCGCTTCCCGTGCGAGGGCCATCTTCGTGTTTCCGTAGTAATAGGCAGAATCGGAGTCCCACTTCAGGTATTCGTTGAACAGCTGGTCGTAGATTTCGTAGCGTGGACCGGCGGCAAGACAGTTGCGGAGTGAGTCGATACGGGCCTCTTTGCGGGCCGAAATCTCATCCTGCAGGGGCAGAAGGCGGTCAATATCCTGCAGGGCGTTTTTGAGGGATGAAGTGAACAGCAGGAGGGTCAGTGTCAGCAGCATGTGTGTTAGAATTTAAGAATAAAGCTACTATTTTTAAGCGATTTTACAAATAGACGTCTCGAAAATATCTCCTTTTTATGTTTTGAAACACAAGAGCTAAATTACTGTACATCATATAATTAAGTGATTTCAACCCTGCCAAAAACCCTCCTTTTTCCTTTTCGGCTATGTGAGAAGCGCCTGTGAATGCATACCTTTGCAGATGGAACGCTGCTTTTGCATTTTGCGCGTGTTGTATGGCATACTGCGTAAATTGGGGGAATAGCTTTGCTCTTTTTTACTATATTTAAGCGCTTTTCTAAAGAGCCCCGCATAAGAACTGACACTTATTAAAAATTATTACTAACCAATCATTCAACCCTATGAAAGCCAAATTCAATTTCCTGATGCTGGTCTTCCTGATGATTGCTATTCCCGCCTTCGCCCAGAACGCGAAGAAAATCAACGTCACCGGTAAGGTGATGGACGAACAGGGACTCCCGATCATCGGCGCCGGTGTCATGGTGGAAGGGACAACGACGGGTGTGGCTACCGACATCAACGGTACCTATACCATCAACGTTGCCTCCGATGCAACCCTGTCTTTCCAGAGTATCGGCTACGAAACGGTCTCCGTACCGGTTCGCGGACGCGCAAGGATTGACGTAACGCTCGCAACGGACTCCCAGCTGCTGGAAGAGACCGTCGTAGTGGGTTACGGTACACAGAAAAAGGCCAACCTTACCGGCGCCGTGGAAATGGTGGGTGAGGATACCTTTGACGGACGTCCCAACGCCAACCTGGCGCAGATGC
Source organism: uncultured Bacteroidales bacterium (assembly GCA_946611215.1). Taxonomy (GTDB): domain Bacteria; phylum Bacteroidota; class Bacteroidia; order Bacteroidales; family UBA932; genus Cryptobacteroides. The sequence goes on from CAMODD010000048.1 coordinate 2,773, forward strand.
TCCAGGGCCGTGTGGCCAACCTGAACCTCAAGTTCACCGACGGCCGCCCCAACTCTTCCCCTTCCTTCAACATCCGCGGTAAGACCTCTATCGGCCAGGGCGGCAGCGCCCTCGTGCTCATCGACGGCGTGGAAGGCAACGCCAGCCTCCTGAACCCGAACGATATCGAGAGCGTCTCCGTGCTCAAGGATGCGGCTTCTTCGGCTATCTACGGTTCCCGTGCCCCTTACGGCGTGGTGCTCATCACCACCAAGAGCGCCAAGAAGGGCACTGCTACGGTGAACTACCAGACCAACCTCTCCTTCGAAACTCCTACCGCGATGCCCAGCGTGGTGTCTGACGGTTATACCTGGGCCGAGCACTTCTACAAGTCCTGGTACAACTATAAGGGCAGCAACCCCACCGCCATCAATAAGACCATGGAATTCTCCACGGCCTGGTTGGAAGAATATCGCAGAAGGGCCGAGTCCGGTGACTATGAGATCCTGGTTTCCGACGGTTCCATCGGCACCAAGGGCCGCTGGCTGTACTATCCCAAGGGCGTAGACTACTACGACTACCTGTACAAGGACTTCACCTTCACCCAGACGCACAACCTGTCCATCTCGGGCGCCAACGACAAGTTTGACTACTATGTGTCGGGCCGTCTGTACGACAACAACGGCCTGTTCGACAGCGCCGTGAACCCGGACTCCTACAAGATGTACAACGGCCGTGTGAAAGTGGGCTACCAGATTACTCCCTGGCTCAAGATCACTTCCAACACCAGCATCGCCTACAGCCAGTATGTGATGCCTGAGACCCAGAGTGAGGCCGGTGGTAACATCTGGCGTAACATCGCCGATGAAGGCCACCCCTGCTCGCCCATCCTGAACCCCGACGGCACCCTCTCCTACAGCGGTGTCTATTCCGTCGGTGATATCCTCTACGGTACTTCCAACCGCAAGTACACCAACCGTCAGGCCGAGAACACCTTTGCTGCCAAAGCCACCTTCTTTGACAACCGGCTGCGCCTGAACGCCGACTTCACCTACCGGGCCCGCGCCTACGACACCCACGTACACCGCCTGCCCACTCCGTTCTCCCGCTACGAAGGCGTCACCGAGTCCCTGGCACAGATCAAGGGCCTGGCCGACTACATCAGCGAGACCCTGCGCTCCTACGACTACGTAGCCACCAACGAGTACATGGAGTACGAAGACAAGTTCGGCAAGCACAACGTGAAGTTCCTGCTGGGTTACAACTACGAACGCCAGACCTACCGGCAGACCTACGCCTACAACGACGGCCTGCTTTCCCCGAACGTGGACAACATCAACCTGGCCCTGGGCCTGGACAACAAGACCGTAGAAGGCGACTTCTCCAGATGGCGCAGCGCCGGTGCCTTCTTCCGCGTGAACTACAACTTCGACGAGCGCTACCTCCTGGAGGTCAACGGCCGTTACGACGGTTCCTCCAAGTTCCCCGCCCGTCAGCGCTGGGCTTTCTTCCCCTCTGTATCGGCCGGTTGGCGCATCAGCGAGGAACCCTGGTTCAACGTAGACAAGAGCATCGTCTCCAACATCAAGCTCCGCGGTTCCTACGGTTCCCTGGGCAACAGTAACGTGGGAGTGTACGCCTACGACGAGACCTTCGACTTCAGCGACGGTGTCATCATTAACGGCCAGACGGTGCGCTACACCTCGGCTCCGGCTCCCATCCCCGACTCCCTCACCTGGGAAACCGCCCAGACCCTGGACGGCGGTCTAGACCTGAGCTTCTTCAATGGCCGACTCACCTTCACCGGTGACATCTACAAGCGCAAGACCCTGAACATGTACACCGTAGGTCCCACCCTCCCGGATGTGTTCGGTGCCTCTTCCCCGAAGGGCAACTACGCCGAGATGACCACCCGCGGCTTTGAAATCGCCGTGGCCTGGGAGAACTCCGGCACCCTGGCGGGCAAGCCGTTCAAGTATGGCGTGAACGCCACCCTGGCCGACTATTATTCCGTCATCGACAAGTACAACAATGCCCTCAAGTCCCTGGGCGACAACGCCTACAACACCAGCTACTACGAGGGTATGCGCATCGGTGACATCTGGGGCTATGTTTGTAACGGTCTGTATCAGACCCAGGCCGAGATTGACGCCGACGAGGCCATGGCCCAGGCTGCCGGCCAGGCGCACTACAACGGTCGTATGCAGCAGACCGAAAGTTACACCGTCTATCCCGGTGACATGCGTTTCGAAGATCTCAACGGCAACGGTTACATCGACCGCGGCGCCAACACCGCCGACGATCCCGGCGACCGCAAGGTCATCGGTAACAGCGAGCCCCGCTACATCTATTCCTTCGGCTTCGACGTGGAATGGAACGGCATCTTCGCCAACGCCTTCTTCCAGGGCGTAGGCAAGCAGGACTGGTATCCCGACAACGAGTCCTCCACCTTCTGGGGCATGTACAACCGTCCTTATAACCAGATGCCCACCTGGCACCTGAACAACTACTGGACGGAAGAGAACCCCGACGCCTATCTGCCCCGCTATACCGGTTACTTCGCCCCCTTCTACAAGGGCCGCGTGAACGCCAACACCCGGTATCTGCAGGATGCTTCCTACATCCGTCTCAAGAGCGTCCAGATCGGTTACAACCTTCCTTCCAAGCTCACCCGCAAGGCCGGCCTGGAAAAGGTGTCCGTCTTCGTAGCCGGTGAAAACCTCTGGACCTGGTCTCCCGTGTACAAGCACACCCGCGACGTGGACGTGACCGCCAATATCTACGGTACCGACAGCACCCTGTCCACTACCGGTGACGGTTACAACTTCCCCACCATGAAGAGCATCAGCCTGGGTGTGAAAGTTACCTTCGGTCGTTTTGATAAATAATCAGGAGGAACAAGCATGAAAAAATTATTCTATATCCTTTCTTCGATCGCAGTGCTGGGCACCCTGGCCGTATCCTGCGACCTCACCGAAGATCCCCAGGCCGTAGCCGGCCGTGCCATCGTCTTCGGTGACGAGGCTGGCCTCCGTAACTACACCTACGGGTTCTATAACTACCTTCCCGCCTACGGAAGCGCCCACAAGATCAACATCACCCAGGACCATTCGGCCAAGATGAATGTCGGTACGTATGAGCAGGGCGCTTACACCACCTCCACCTCCACTTCCTGGAGCTGGGGCAGCCTGCGCAACGTGAACTACTTCATCAAGTACAACACCGACCCCAACGTCCCGGAGACCATCCGCAACAACTACACGGGTATCGCCCGCCTGTTCCGCGCTTATCTCTATTACGACAAGCTGGTCACCTACGGCAACGTCCCCTGGATCGACCATCCGCTCGATCCCACCGACGAAGACCTGTACAAGACCCAGGACAACCGTGACGTCATCATCCAGCACATCATGGAAGACCTGGACTATGCAGCCGCCAACATTACCGCCACCGGCATCACCCCGAACTCCAATACGGTGAACCGCTGGACGGCCCTGGCCCTGAAGAGCCGTATCTGCCTGTTCGAAGGTACCTTCCGCAAGTATCACGCGAACGGCAGCACCTACGGCAGCGACTACCTGAAGGGTTGCACCATGACGGCCGAAGAGATCCTCCAGGCTGCCGCCGAAGCCGCCCGTGAGGTAATCGAGGAAGGCCCCTACAAGCTGCACACCGGTTCCGCTTATACCGAAGGCGGCCGCGGTGCCTACAGAGACCTGTTCATCAGCGACAACCCCGTCACCGAGGAAGTGATGCTGGCCTACACCCAGAGCAGGGAACTGAACGTGCTGGGAGAAGCCAACTGGTACTACAATTCCGCTTCCTACGGCCCGCACCTCTCCATGACCCGCGCCTTTGCGAAAACCTATCTGAACGCAGACGGCAGCGTCTACAACGAGAAGACTGCCGCCGGTGCCTACAAGACCTTCGTGCAGGAGACCACCGGCCGTGACGCCCGCCTGTGCCAGACCATCCGCGGAGCCGACTACACCCGCAAGGACAACACCGGCGCCTACGTGCGTGCATCGGCCGATATGTCCCTCTCGCTCACCGGCTACCAGTACACCAAGTACGTGATGGACGATATCGGCTATGACAACGGCCGCACCAACGACAACGACGTTCCGCTCATGCGTTTTGCCGAAGTCCTGCTGAACTACGCCGAGGCCAAGGCCGAGCTGGGCACCCTCACCGCCGAAGACTGGAGCAAGACCATCGGCGCCCTGCGCCGCCGCGCCGGTATCACCGGAGGCGACCTGGACACCCTGCCTACCGTGGTGGATACCTATCTCAAGAATACCTTCTATCCCAACGTGACCAGCCCCGTCATCCTTGAGATCCGCCGTGAGCGCGCCATCGAGCTCATCCTCGAAGGCTTCCGCCTCATCGACCTCAAGCGCTGGGCCTGCGGCAGCAACTGGCAGAACGCCCCCTGGGACGGTGTGTACATCCCCGCCCTGGATACCCCGGTCGACCTCAACGGAGACGGCGCCTATGACGTCTTTGTGACCGAGGATGCCAACTACCAGAAGACCGGCACCTACAAGTCCATCGCCATGACCCTGAACGCCCAGCAGAAGGCCGTCCAGATTGCCGACGACCCCAACCACGGCTACCTCCTGGGTTATGAACTGCCCCGTCGCTGGAACGACAACATGTACCTCTATCCGGTTCCCGAGAACGTGATCCAGAAGAACACCAATCTGGTTCAGAATCCCGGTTGGAATTGATAAATGCAATTGATTATGAAAAAGATAGTTAATATTTTTCTCGTTGCAGTGACCCTTTTTGCCGTGGCTTCCTGCCAGCATAATAGGAAGGTGTCGGTCAAGGCCGACTTCACCACCGACAAAACCGTCTATGAACTCTATGAGGACATAAAGGTCACCAACGTCTCCGCAGCCACCAACGACATCATCGTGGCCTGCAAGTGGGAATGGGGTTCAGAGCATTTTTACGGCAAGCAGCTGGAAAAGCCCATTTCCTTTGACTCCGTAGGTGAGAAGGAAATCAAGCTTACCGTCACCACCGACACCGGCGCCCAGGACGTCTGCGTCAAGACCGTCACCGTACAGGACACCAACGTCCGTCCCGTGGCCGACTTTGAATGGACGCCCACCGAGGGCATCGCCGCCGGCGACGAAGTACAGTTCACCGACAAATCCACCGATGCCGATGGTACCATCGTGGCATGGGAGTGGAAGTTCGGCGCCAACACCGTCACCGAGCAGAATCCCAAGTACGCCTTCCCCGTGTTCGGCGACATTGAGGTCACCCTCACTGTCACCGACAACCAGCGCGGCAAGGGCAGCGTGAAGAAGGTCATCCATGTGGCCAAGAGCCCGAACTCCCTGGAGCTCGCCTGGGCCAAGGCCTATGACAGCACCACCGACGCCTACACCAAGTTCACCTCGCCGGCTACCAATGCCGACGGCAGCCGCATCTATGCTTTCTCCAGCGGCCTGCACCTGGTGTCCTTCGATGCCGAGGGTAATCAGAAGTGGAGCTACGACGCCAACCAGTTCCCGGGACACAAGCCGGCCAACCCGCTCACCAGCGGCAACAAGATGAACGGCTCTTCCTGCACGCCTTCCGTAGACAAGGACGGTACCATCTTCGTGGCCGTCGCCTACAACGAGGCCAAGTCCCTGGCCAGCGAGTCCGGCGTTTATGCCATCAATCCGGACGGAAGCCGTAAGTGGTATTTCGCCAACGGTAACGCCCAGTACGTCAACATTACGCCCGTTATCCTGGACGAGAAGATCTTCCTGTCTTCCAAGTCCAATCCTTCTCAGAACGATTATCCGGCCATCTGGGAAGGTAAGCCCTTCACCGACAACGGTACCATCCTGAACAAGGAGACCGGTAACTTCGACCAGGTAGTCCGTGTCAAGAGAGGTTCCCATGGCGGATTCGCCGCCACCAAGGAGGAAACCATCCTAGTCCATACGGATGAAACCTACGGAACCCGTCTGCTGTGGAAGGAGAACGGTGAATGGAAGCACTATGGCTCTGATGGCGCCAGGGATAAGTTCGTGCTGGGTTACACCGCTTCCGGTACCCTCAGCGGCCAGACTACCTACATGGCCATTGATGGAAACAACAAGGTCTATGTCCTGTATGGCAAGTCCAACGGCGGACAGGGTATCCTCTTCTGCTACGACCTTACCAAGTACAGCACCACGGAAGGCGCCACGCCCGAGTGGACGCTGGATATGGACGGCAACACCAAGCGCTATTCCAGCCATGGCGTAGCCCTGGGCGAGGATGGCACCATCTATGTCACCACCGCCAACGGCCTGGAGGCTGTGAACCCCGACGGTACCAAGAAATGGTGGATCGCTACCAGCGGAGAAACCTTCGCTATCTGGGGAAGCCCGGCCGTGGACAACCAGGGTTACATCTACTTCAATGAAGGCGACGCCGACGAAACCACTGGCAAGCTGGTGAAGGTGAAGCCCGACGGCACCAAGGCCTCCGAGATTGTGCTGGGTACTTCCCTTCGCACTTCTCCTGCCATCAGCCCCGACGGTACCATCTACTGCACTGGCATGAAGGATGGCAAGCCTACCCTCTTCGCTGTAAAGGGCTCCGCCACCGGCGCTGCCAACAGCTGGTCCCAGATGGGCGGTAACTCCCGCAAATCTTGTAAAGCAGAATAAACGATGAAGCTGAAAAGATTGTTTCTGATCGCCCTTCTGCCCGCAGTGCTCGTACTGCAGTCCTGCGGGCAGAAGGACGTTGTGAATCCGGTCACCCCGCCCTCCCCTCAGGGAGGGGAAGAAGGCGGTGGTGAAACGCCTCCCTCCGAGGGCGGCATTACCATGACCGTTTGTTCCTTCAACATCCGTTACGCCAACACGGCGGATAAGTACCCCGACGGCAGCAGTGCCGCCTGGACCGCCCGTCGTGAAGCCGTCAAAAAGTTCATCGACGAGGAAAAGCCGGACCTGATCGGTCTGCAGGAAGTGCGCAAGGAGCAGTCCCAGTGGTTCTCCTCCACCTTCAGTTCCGAATACGGCTACTACGACGTATCCCGTGACAATTCCAGCGGCTCTTCTGTGGCAACGGCAGGTGGCGAAGGCGTGGCGGTGATGTACCGCAAGGACCGTTTCGAGCTGGTTCTCAATGATTTCTTCTGGTTGGATCCCAATACGCGTGAGCGTCCTGCCCAGAACTCGGACAACACCTACGGCGAATGGCATTCCGCCTGCCGCCGCGTTACTGTGTATGCCAAGCTCAAGGACAAGAAGAACAACGACGCCATCGTCTGGTTCTTCCCCACGCACTACGACCACAAGAGCGACGAGGCCCGCACGAAGTCGGCCGAGCTGATGGTGTCCCAGATGCAGGCCCTGTGCAAGGAAACCGACCTTAAGAAGGCCAATCAGGTCATCATCCATGTGGGAGACCTCAACACCACCTCCGACAAGCTTGCGCCCCTGAACGATAACATGCACTATGCCCGCCTGGAGGCGTCCGGCAACGACAAGTATGCCAGCACCTTCAACGGATTCGGCGACAGCAACAAGATCATCGACCACATTTATTATGGCGGAAAGGCCATAAAACCCATTAAATACTGGGTCAACAAGAAGGATTACGGGGTTCCGTTCCTGTCGGACCACTATCCTGTCCTGTTCCAGTGGGAGTATCAATAATGAGATTCAGACTACTGCCCATCATCCTTATGACGCTGCTTCCGGCTTTGGCTTCTGCCCAGACCGGAAGCAGTGTTGCGGATGAATACGACCCCCAGGCGGCGCCCGGGGCTGTCGTCACCTGCGGGAACGCCCGCTTTACCGTACTCACCTCCCGGCTCGTCCGCATGGAATGGGCCGAGGACGCACAGTTCGAAGACCGGGCCACCCTGGCCGTGGTGAACCGCCGTCTGGAAGTACCCTCCTTCCGGGTGCAGAAATCCCGGAACGGGGTAGTGATCACCACCAAGGACCTCACCCTCCGCTACAAGGGCCCCGGCCGCTTCTGCGAGAAGAACCTGAGCGTGAGTTTCATCATGGCCGACAGCCAGGCCAAAAAGGGTGTGCGCAAAGTAAAGTGGACGCCCGGCATGGACGACAGCGGCAACCTCATGGGTACCTACCGTACCCTGGACGGCTGCAAGGGCTATTCTCAGATCAACTACAAGGGAGACGTGTACGAGCAGGGTATCCTGTCCCGTGACGGCTGGGCCGTGGTGGACGAGAGCGCCCGCCACATCCTGGTGAAGGACGGCTCGGACTGGGGAGAATGGGTGGCGCCGCGCCCGGAAGGGGACAGGCAGGACCTGTATCTCTTCGCCTATGGCCACGACTACAAGGCCGCCCTGGCCGATTTCACCCGCATCGCCGGCCGCATCCCGCTGCCTCCGAAGTATGTCTTCGGCTACTGGTGGAGCCGTTACTGGCAGTACAGTGATTTCGAATTCATCGACCTGGCCAAAGAGATTCGTTCCCACAACATCCCCATGGATGTGATGGTCATCGACATGGACTGGCACGACACCTGGACCCTGCAGCGCAAGAATCCCCTCAAGGACGAATTCGGCCAGCGCATCGGCTGGACGGGTTACACCTGGCAGAAACAGTTGTTCCCCAATCCCCGGAAAACCCTGTCTCAGCTGCACGCCCTGCAGCTCAAGACCTCCCTCAACCTGCACCCTGCCTCGGGCATCCAGCCCTACGAGGACTGCTATGAGGGTTTTGTGAAAGACTACCTTTCCCGCACCAGCGACTACGACGGCCCCGAAGGCTACAAGTACCACGAAGGAGACTCCCTCGTCTATCTCAGGAGCGATCCCAAGACCCGCCAGGACCGTACGGCCAGGGAAGGGGAGCTGTGCCCCGTGCCCTTCCGCATCGACCAGCAGGCCTGGGCCGATGCCTACTTCAACAGCGTCATCCATCCGCTGGAGCGCCAAGGCGTGGACTTCTGGTGGCTGGACTGGCAGCAGTGGAAGCAGAGCGAATACATCAAGGGCCTTAGCAACACTTTCTGGCTCAATTACACCTTCTTCAACGACAAAGTGCGCCGCAACCGCGGCTTCGGTTCGCATGAGGCACCGCGTCCCATGATCTATCACCGCTGGGGCGGCCTGGGCAGCCACCGCTACCAGATCGGATTTTCCGGAGACTGTTACGACACCTGGGAGGTCCTCACCTTCCTGCCCTATTTCACCGCTACCTCCTCCAACGTGGGCTACGGTTACTGGGGCCACGACATCGGCGGTCACCAGGTACTGGGAGAACCCTACAAACCGGAGATCTTCACCCGCTGGCTGCAGTACGGCGTATTCACGCCCATTTTCAAGACCCATTCCACCAAGAGCGCCGACATCGAGCGCCGTATCTGGACCTATGCGCCGGAGTATGCCAAACCCATGCGGGAGGCTGTCCGGCTGCGCTACACCCTCTCTCCTTACATCTACAATGCCGCCCGTCAGGCCTATGACACCGGCATCTGCATGACGCGTCCCATGTACTACGACTACCCCGAAAACGAGGAAGCCTACGCCATGCGGGAGCAGTTCATGTTCGGAGACGACATCCTGGCCACCGTCATCGGCCAGCCCGCCGATTCCCTCACTGGCCTTGCTGCCCGCACCATCTGGCTGCCCCAGGGCAACGACTGGTACGACATGGCCACCGGTAAGCTCTATAGCGGGGGACAGACCCTGTCACTGTCCTACACCCTGGACGAGAATCCCTGGTACGTGAAGGCCGGCGCCATCATCCCGATGGCCGATGAAAACATCTCCTCGCTGCAGGAAAAGAGCAACGTGCTGCGTCTGTTCGTGGCTCCCGGAGACGGGAAGAGCAGCTGCCGCCTCTACGAAGATGACGGCGCCACGCAGGACTATGCCCGCCACTATGCCACCACGCTCATCACCAAAGAATCTTCCCGTGAAATCTGTGAGGTGGTGGTGGCCGCACGCGAAGGAGGTTACAGGGGAATGTCGGCCACGCGCCGCGTGCAGATTATCCTGGAAGGCGTGTTTGTTCCCACCTCGGTGAGTCTGAACGGCAAGCCCGTCAAGTGGCACTACTGCGGCAGCGACCTTTCCGTGGTCATCGACCTTCCCGAAATGTCGGCCAAGGAAGAGGCCGTGGTACTCTGCAGCTTTGACGGCTCCGACCCTGCCATCCTGCGCGGCAAGAAGGGTGTCATGCACCGCATGAAGAACATCACCCCCGCCTTCAAGGACGCCTACAACCAGCATGTGGACAAGTACAAGCTGCTGTCCCGTCCCTTCCTCAAACTGGCCCAGTGCTCCAGCCTCATCGAAACCGACCCGTCCCGTCTGGAGGAATTCCTGCAGGACATGGACGTTGAGGCCGTTGCCAAAGACCTGGAACCCTATCCCGGCCTGACCCCCATGGTCACCGCCATCCGAGCCCAGTGCGATTTATAACACACAACACAGAACACTAATAACCTAATGCTGATGAAGAACCACTATGAAACGCCCCGGGCCGATGTGATCGGCCTGGGCGAATTCTGCTATGACACTCCGCTTAAGGCCCAGAAGATCTACAACGAAACCCTTTCGCTGTTCCAGAACTAATTTTTTTGCATCTTACGAAGGTGGCCTGCGGGTCACCTTCGTATATTTTTGTATTTTTGCGTAATGAAAAAGACCATTCTGCTTCTGCTGGCCGCCCTGGCCATCTCCTGCACTCCCAAGGACAGCCTGACTGTGATGTCCTACAATGTGCGCACTTCCGTCAAGGACGACGGCGAAAATTCCTGGGAAAACCGCAAGGAAGCCTCCAAGGCTATGCTGGAGGAGGTGAAGCCCGATATCTTCGGCGTGCAGGAAGCGCGCCTGGACCAGGAACGTTACATCGCCGGACAGTGCCCGGAGTACATCCCCTTCGGCGTAGGCCGTGACGACGGGGCCGATGAAGGCGAGCGCGCCAGCGTCTTCTACAACCGCAACACGCTGGAGATGCTGGACGGCGGCACCTGGTGGCTCAGCGAAACCCCGGACGTGCCTTCCGTGGGCTGGGACGCCAAATACCCCCGCACCGCCACCTGGGTCCTCATGAAGGACCTGCGCAGCGGAAAGCAGTTCTACTTCGTGAATACGCACCTGGACCACAAGGGTGCCCAGGCCCGCCGCAACGGCCTGGTGATGATTGTGGAAAAGATCCGGGAAATGAATCCCGACATTCCCCTGGTCCTTACCGGAGACTTCAACGTAGAGCCTTCCGATCCCTGCCTGGAAGACCTGGACCAGCTGATGCTGAGCGCCCGCAAGGTGGCTGCCAAGACTACGGACGCGCCTTCCTGCAACGGCTTTAAGAAGCCGGCCACCAAAACCATCGACTATATCTATTTCACCGGTTTCTCCAAGGCCGCCGAGTTCGCGGTGCTGGACGGGGAATATGCCGGAAAAGCCTTCATTTCTGACCACTATCCTATTGTATCCAAGCTTATCTTTTAACCTATGAAAAAACTGTTGATTCTTGCACTGATGCTGTTCCCGCTGGCCCTGCGGGCACAGATTCCCATTGACCAGGACTGGGCCCGTTTCTCTCGTTATGAGGCCGAA
>CAMODD010000049.1:0-14087 GCA_946611215.1 uncultured Bacteroidales bacterium
AGAAGGTGAGGATGAGGCAGGCGATGTGGGAACCGTCCACATCGGCATCGGTCATAATGATCACCTTGTGGTAACGCAGCTTGGAAAGGTCCATGTGCTTCTCTCCGGTTTCGTCTTCCTGCGCCACGGTAACGCCCAGGGCAGTGTAGATATTGCGGACCTCCTGGCTCTCGAAGGCGCGGTCCTGGGCAGCTTTCTCCACGTTGAGGATTTTACCTCTCAGGGGCAGGATGGCCTGGATGCGACGGTCACGGCCCTGCTTGGCGGTACCGCCTGCGGAGTCTCCCTCAACGAGGAAGAGCTCACACTTCTCGGGATCGTGATCTGAGCAGTCGGCCAGTTTGCCGGGCATGCCGGCTCCGCCCATGGGGCTCTTTCTCTGCACCATCTCGCGGGCGCGGCGGGCGGCAGCACGGGCCGTAGCGGCCAGCACCACCTTCTCCACGATGGTCTTGGCCTCCTTGGGATGCTCCTCCAGGTACTGGTCCATAGCGGCGGCGGTAGCCTGGGACACGGCCGATGTAGCCTCGGGGTTACCCAGCTTGGTCTTGGTCTGGCCCTCGAACTGGGGCTCTGCCACCTTCACGGAAATGACGGCGGTAAGGCCCTCACGGAAGTCCTCGGGGCTCAGTTCACCCTTGAACTTGGCGAGGAGGTTGTTCTTCTCCGCATAGTTCTTCAGGGAACGGGACAGACCCATCTTGAAGCCCTGCAGGTGGGTACCACCTTCGATGGTGTGGATGTTGTTCACATAAGAGTAAATTCTCTCACGGAAACCGGTATTGTACTGGAGGGCAATGTCGATGGGAATAATTTTGTCGGTCTGGACGCAGATGGCGTCCGGGACCAGCTTTTCCTCACCGGCATCGAGGTAATCGATGAATTCCTTGAGGCCTTCCTGGCTGTAGAACACCTCCGAGCGGTATACCTGGTTACCCGTAGCCTTGCGCTCGCCGTCCTCGGCCGTCACGAACTCGTCCACTTTCTCGCGGAGGTCCGTAAGGGTGATGCGGATACCCTTGTTGAGGTATGCGAGTTCACGCAGGCGGCTGGCCAGGGTCTCGTATTTGTAAACGGTAGTCTGGGTAAAAATGGTAGCATCCGGGTGGAAGGTGATGGTGGTACCGGTGTCGTCGGTCTCCCCGGTCACCTCCACGGGCGTGAGGGGTTTACCCTTGGAATACCTCTGGACAAAGATTTTGCCTTCGCGGTGAATCTCCGCGATAAGGAGATCCGACAGGGCGTTGACGCAGGAAACGCCCACACCGTGCAAACCGCCGGATACCTTGTAGCTGTTCTTATCGAACTTACCGCCGGCATGCAGAACGGTGAGAACCACCTCCAAGGCACTGCGGTGCTCCTTCTCATGCATGCCCGTAGGGATACCACGGCCGTTATCCTTCACGCTGATGGAATTGTCTTCCAGAATCTTGACATCTATATCGGTGCAATAGCCGGCCATGGCTTCATCGATACAGTTGTCCACCACCTCATATACCAGGTGATGCAGACCGCGCTCGCCCACGTCTCCAATATACATGGAAGGACGCTTACGGACGGCCTCAAGGCCTTCCAAAACCTGAATACTGCTGGCCGAATACTGTTCTTCGGCCGCTTTCATCTGCTCGTTATCTATCATTTTTCTGTCTAATTATCCAGTTAAAAGGGGCTTTCCCTAAAACATACAAAGATAGGAAAAATCAGACAAAAATACAAACTAGATATTCCAGCTTATACCCACGGTGCCATACAGGCCTTTCTCAGCGTAGAAAGGCACCCGCTGGACCTCCTGATTCAGGAGATTTCCCATCCTGGCCCAGAGGCCCAGGGCGGGCGTCAACTGGAAACTGCCCTGAAGCCCCAGGTCCACATAGCCGGCCACGCCACCGCCGGCGGGACATACCATCTCGGAGCGGCCCTCTGCGGTAACACCGGCGCGGATGCGGGCGCCCCAGTTATAGAAAACGTGGCCGACTGCCGTCCATTCGGCCGGCAGGAAAGGCAGCACGCCTGTAGTCTTCACCTCAGGCTTATTGAGCGTCTTCATATACTTCAGGTGAGCCTGGACGTCCAGGAAATGGTTGTTCCAGGCGACATCGGCCATCACCGTCGCCACATGGATGGGACCGCCGTAGCACATGGCGGGGGCCTGCGTGGCTGCCATTTTGCCCCACAACCAGGAATTGCCCATCCAGGAATAGCCGCCTTTCACCTCATAGGAAAAACGGCGTGCAATATGGCCGCGAAGCCCCAGCATAGCCAGGACATTCTGGCTCTTCACATCTGTAGTCGGGGTAAAGGCATCGATGAAGTGATTCTGTTCCAGCAGCGAGGAATAGGAAATGAGTTCACGGCCGCCGGTCACCATGCCAAAGAGCGTGAGATACTCCGGAACCGCTCGCCAGGAAAGCTGCACGTCGGGATAGGCAATCCAGCCGCCCGTATGGGGCAGGGAGCCGACGGCAAAGGAGAACTTCACGCCCGCATTGAACGCAAAGCGGCTGCCGCCCCGGATATAACGGGGAGCCACCTGGAAAACGGCCACGGAGCCAGCGGGCTGGGAAACCGTCTGTGCATTAGCCGCCAACCGCAGATTATAGCCCAGGAAGCGGAAGCCCACCTGCGCATCGGTGTTGGTATACGTCTCGGAAAACCCGCCAGGAGCCGTCACAAACGACACCTTCGTATTAACGTCATAGTCCACCTTGGTGGTACCGGGGATATTTTTCAATTGGGCCGATGCCAGCACCTGGTGGTGGTTCATGGCAGCGTTCGCGTCCTGAGAAAAGATATTGCGGTAATCGGCGTCTATCCGGAGAAGGCCGCTTCTCCAACTTAGAAGCATATTGGCGCCTGCCGTACTTTTGGCATCCTTTCCATTCCAGTCCCCATAGTAAGGGCCCCAGTAGGAATGGTGGTCCGCCGTAAGGTTCACCCGCAAATTCCGGGTTTTGACGGGCGTATAAACCACCGAGAGTTCCGGATGGAGCGTATATCCCACGCCTGCCTGGAGAAGGAGCGTTCCCTCCTGCGAAGGACGGGCCTGCGGGCGCAGCTGCACCAGATAAGGTTTGAACTCGTAGGCACCCCGGTAGGGCGTCTCGTTCACGGCGTAATCAAAGTCCAGGTTAAAACGGAGCACGGAGTCCGGGACTTCCCGCAGCTGCGAGGGTTTCTCGATGCCGGACGCCTCACGGGCATAGGCATTGGTCACCTCCACGGTGGGATTCAGGTTCTGGGCATAGGCCACGGCACCCATCATGAGGCCGGCGGCCGATATAAGGATTTTTCTCATGCTAATTCAGTTTTCTCAGTCTCATTTCCACCTGGTCCAGGACGTCATCCTGGTCACCTGCAGGTGTATAGCCCTCCTTGATGCTCTCGAAGGTAGCGCGGGCCTGGCTCATGTTCTCCTGCTCGGCGAAAGAGTCGCCCAGCACGATAAAGGCCTTGGCCAGCCAGTAGTTCTGGCCGCCCGCCTTCCCGGAGAAAGCATATACACGCTCTTTCACGGCTGCAAAATCGGCCCGGTCAAAGCAGTCCTGGATGAGGATATAGGATGCCTCGGCACCCTCTGCGGTAGCGGGCTCCCCTGCCAGCAGCCTGAACTGCTCCAGAGCCTCGGCGCGGCGGCTGGTGCTCATAAGGGATTTGGCCGATACATAGCGGGCTTCCCGCTGCAAGGCGGCATCTCCCTTCACCGACGCAGCCACCTCACGGGCGTCGGAGAGGGCATCGGCCCACTCACGGGCGCGGAAGGCACTTCTCATCAGGCCGATGAGCGCAGCCTCGCGGTTGGGTGCCAGCTTGGCGCTTTCTTTCAGGCTGGCATAGGCGGAGTAGGCACGGGCGTAATTGCCCAGCGAATAGTGAAGCGAGGCCATCTGCAATGTGGCCGTCTCTGCGAGAGCACCGTCCAGGCCCTCGTCCAGCGCTTGCCGGTATGCGTCGCAGGCCTGTTCCTTGTTCCCCTGGAAACGGTAGCATTCGGCCAGATAGAAACGGGCCTTGGTGCCGTACAAGGCAGCCGGATATTTGTCAAGATAAGAAAGCAGCGTGGTCTGGGCCTTGGCGTAGTCCCCGCCCATGTAGAGCTGCTCGGCGCTGGAGAAATAGACTTCCTCCTTCTGGGCCTCGGTGCGGCCGGCGGCCTCTCCCAGGCTGTTCACGTAGGCCAGATACGCATCGGGATCTTTCCGGGTGCGATAGATGGCCTCGATGGCCAGAAGGGCGTCCTCCGCATATTCACCGCCTCCTGCCACCACTTCCTTGTAGCAATCCAGGGCGTCGTCGCTGCGGCCGGCATTGCGGGCAATCATACCCAGTTCCAGCAGCGAACGGGCAGCAAGGGACGGATCCTTGGTGGTGCTGTTGAGAAGGCCGAAAGCCCTCACGGCCTCATTTTCCTTTTTGAGGGCCACATAGCCACGGCCCAGTTCGTAAAGGGCTTCTCCGTAGAAGGAAGACTCGGGACGGGCATCCATGACGCTCTCCAGGAGGGCCACTTTCCGGGCGTTGTCTCCCAGCAGGCCGCTGGCCACGCCGGCTCTCAGGCGTGCATACAGGTTTTCGGAGCCGGGGTACTCCTGCATTTGCCGCTCGTAGGCCGCAACGGCTGCGGCGTAGTCCCCGCTGAAGAAGTAGCAGTCCCCTACCCGCGTGCGGGCATCGGCGCCTTCCATGGGAGAACGGCTCTCAAGGTACGTGTTGAACCACTTGAGCGCGCGGGGGTAATCGGCCTCCTTGAAGTACGTGTAGGCCAGCTGATACGGAATGAGCTGGCCTTCGGGCCTGTGCGGGAGGGCGGAGAGGTTATAAAGCTCCGTAAAGATGCCGCGGGCGTCGGCATACTTGCCGTCGCGGTAATAGGCTTCGGCCAGGTAGTATCGGCTGATCTGGTTGAAACCTTCCTTGCGGTCGCTGTAGTAGGCGGCGGCCTTGAGGGGCTGCACGGCCCCGCGCCAGGAGCCTGCTTCCATGAGCTGACGGGCCCTGAGGAAGTACGCCTTCATGTAGTTGGACTTCTGGCGGGGATCCAGCTCGTCAATATGGTCGTAGGCGTCCACGGCGCCTTCGTAGTCCCGGTTCTGGAGGGCGGCCATGGCCATGTAGGAGTAAATCTGGTCTCCCTTGACGGTACCGTAACGCCGGATGTAGTCTTCAAAGGGGGCGGTGTCGCGGCCCAGGTCAAAAGCTAGTTTGGCGTAGTTGTAGAAGGCATCTTCCTGAATCTCCGGCGAGTAGGAAAGGTCTGCGGCCTCCTTGAAAGCGGTGAGAGCCTGCACCTTGTTCTTAAGACGGATATAGCTGTAGGCCAGTTGGTAAGAGGCAATCTGGCCCAGGGAATCCGTACGGTCTCCCATCCGGGTAAACTGGTCCACGGCCTCCTGCCAGTTCTGCTGCAGGTAGTTGATTTCACCGGCATAGAATCGGTCGCTGCGAGTGGGTTCCGCATTGGATTCCAGGCTATAATACTCGCCGGCTTCTTCCACGCGGCCCAGGACCAGGAAGCTTTCTCCGAGGATACGGGCCAGGCGGGCTCTGCGGTCTTCGGGTGCGTTCGCATAGAGGGAGACGCCGTGCTTTACCACATAGTCGTAGTCCTTGTCATTGAAGCGGCATTCCAGGAGGTAGTACTGCGCAAGGGCATCGAAGCGATGGTCCCCGGCGGCTTCCTTCAAATGACTTTCTGCCAGGGCAAAGTCTTTCTGGGCATAGTACATATAGCCCAGGGTGAACTGGGCGGGGGCACGGTAAGAGCGGCCTTCCACCTTACCCAGCCACAACCGGGCATAGTCCCAGTCTCCCAGGCAGTAGGCGCTGTAGCCTCTCTTGTAGTTATATTCTTGCTGCTGAGGCGGATAAAGGCCGCTGCACTTTTCCAGCTGTTCCAGCGCTTTGGCGTAGGCTCCGTCATCGAACAAATTAAGAGCCAGCTGGAAACGTACCTGGGAGGCCATCACATGGTCTGCGTTCCGGCCCAGAAAAGCGCCGGCCATAGCGTAGGCGCCCTCCGAGCGCATGCCAAGGGCGCAGAGCGCGCGGTAGGCATCGGCCTTCTGGTCTGTGGAATTTCCAAGAAGCTGGACGGCCTCGGAATACATTCCGGCTTTATATAGCTTGTTCACCTCGTGCCAGTTCTGAGCATAGGCACCGGCCTGCATGAGAAGCACGGCCAAAGCGGCGGAAAGGAGTTTTTTCATCATTCTACAAAATTACTAAAAAAATCTGATTATCTTTGTCTGGATAATGTTTTTCTAACCATGCAGCAGCCGCTCATTCACTTCAAGGAAGCCGACATCCTCAACGGAGAAAACGTAGTCATTTACTCGCTCGACATGGACGTGGAGCCCGGAGACTTCGTGTACATCGTGGGAAAGGTAGGCTCCGGCAAAACCTCCATCATCCGCACCATCACCGCCGAAAACCGCATCCATAAGGGTGAGGCCACGGCCTGCGGGTATAACCTCATGGACATCAAGGCCCGGGACATTCCTTACCTGCGCCGCTCCATGGGTGTGGTTTTCCAGGATTTCCAGCTGCTTCAGGACCGTTCCGTAGAGGCCAATCTGGAGTTCGTACTCCGCGCTACCGGCTGGAAGGAACGCGGCGCCATCGACGCCCGCATCACGGAAGTGCTCAATGCCGTAGGCATGGGCACCAAGGCGCACAAGATGCCGCACCAGCTCTCCGGCGGCGAGCAGCAGCGCATCGCCATCGCCCGCGCCCTCCTCAACAAGCCGTCGGTCATTCTGGCCGATGAACCCACCGGCAACCTGGACGGAGAAACCGCCGACGAAATCATGCTTCTTTTGAGGGACCTCAACGCCGCCGGTACGGCCATCGTCATGGTCACCCACAACCGCGGCATCTTCGAAAAGTTCCCGGGGCGCGTCTTCGCCTGCGAGAACGAGCAGTGCCACGAGGTCATTGACGAAGGCATCGACGTGGTATTATGACCCGGAAAGAACGATACAACGCCATCATCGGCTGGTTCTCCGAGAATCAGCCGGTTGCGCAGAGCGAGCTTCGCTTCCGCAATCCCTACGAGCTTCTTGTGGCCGTCATCCTGTCGGCCCAGTGTACCGACAAGCGGGTGAATATGGTGACTCCGCCGCTCTTTGAGCGGTTTCCATCGGCCCAGGCACTGGCATCGGCCTCCTTCGAGGAGGTATTCCCCTTTGTGAAAAGCGTCTCCTACCCCAACGCCAAGGCCCGGCATCTCATTGCCATGGCGCAGATGCTGGTTTCCGATTATGGCGGCGTGGTTCCCTCCGACATCGACGCGCTCATGCGCATGCCCGGCGTGGGCCGCAAAACAGCCAACGTCATTGCCTCCATCGTCTACGACCAGCCCGTGATTGCCGTGGACACGCACGTATTCCGCGTTTCGCACCGGCTGGGGCTCTCCGACGGCAGCACGCCCCGCGCCGTAGAGCTGGATTTGGAGCGGCACATCGAACCGGCCATGAGGCCCACCGCCCACCACTGGCTCATCCTCCACGGCCGCTACATCTGCACGGCCCGCAAGCCCAAGTGCGAGGAGTGCCCCCTCACCGCCTGGTGCCGCGAGTATCCCCTCCTCGCTTCCCGCTAATCGGCGAACACGCCCCAACGCACTAACCATCAGCAATTTAAGTTTTTCTCTTTAGGCCGATCAGCCTAAAGAGATTTTGAATAAGCGTTGAGAATCAAGCTGTTATAAAGATTCGCAAACGAAGAGCGTATTCCCGGAAGCGGCCTTTACGCCAAAGATGTGGACCGTACCGCCATCGGCCACTCCCAGCCGCCGGCGAAGTTCGTCGGAACTAAGGGGAATGTTGCGTGCAGTGACGCTGGCCCTGGGATACCGCTGGCCGATGTCCTTCATGGCGCGCTTATCGAGCGGCAACGTTTCCAGGATCCGGAACCACTTGCCAAAGGGCTGCAGCGCCTCCACCCGGGCCGATGCCAGATACAGATGCGTGTGCTGCGACAACTTTCCCAGCCCATAGCGGCACGGAAGGTCAAAGGCTCCTGCTTTGAGAAGGGCCTTGCCGGGCTCGAAGAGAAGGTCTCCCGAGGGGGCCGATGCCACTTCCGGTTCCTCATCCAGCGCCAGAACTGCGCCGTTTTCATAGACAAACAGCCGGAAAGCCCCGGAGTGCCCCCGTTCCAACAGCAACAGCAGTTCCTTGCACTCGCCATCGGCCGCCACCACATGCACATCCTTCACACACCCGAGCTGACGGGCCACCAGCGTGATATCGGCCATGGGAGAGAGCTTCAAAAGCACGTGCGGGCACGCCTCCAACAGCTCCGGCAGCAGTTGCAGCACATCCGGCTCGCAATCCTCCAGGCGGAACACCTTGCGGCCGTCCGCAGCCCGCCGGGCAGGGTCCAGGAAGATGACATCGGGGACAAAACCGTCCAGGATTTCCCGGAGACCGCCAGGACGGAGCTCGGCACAGGACACGCGAACGTTCGTGAGACCCAGCGCCTTGAAGTTGGCCGATGCCGCCGCGGCAAGCTCGGGCCGCATCTCATTGTACAACACGGCCGATGCCACCTGCGCGAACGTCCAGCTGTCCACGCCCAGACCGCCCGTGAGGTCCGCTACCGTTTTCTCCCGCGTCAGGGCCCGGAGCGCCACCGACGCCTTGTAGCGCGCGGTTTCCGCCGATGAGCACTGCTCGCCCGACAAGCGAAACGGAAAACGCAGCGACGGCACCGCATACCACTGCGGCACTTTGTCACGGAGTTTCCGTCGCACCTCCAACGTAGTGAGGGCCAGGTCGAAATCCTCTACTTCAGAGGCGTACCGTTTACGGGCCAGAGCCATTGCAGCGGGGTCTTCTCCCTCGTGAGCCAGTATGAACTCAGAAAATTCCATGTTGCAAAAGTACGGAATAATCTCTACATTTGTAAACATAAAAAAACGCACTATGAAAGATTACATGCAAGTGGCTCAAAGCTGGCTGGACGGCCATTTTGATGCCGAGACCAAAGCCGAAGTCAAACACCTGATGGACACGGACAAAGCCGCCCTTGAGGACGCCTTCTACCGTACTCTCGAGTTTGGAACCGGCGGCCTTCGCGGCACTATGGGTGCAGGTACCAACCGCATGAACAAATACACGGTGGGCATGGCCACGCAGGGCCTTGCCAACTACATCAAACAGCACGTTTCCGGTGAAAAGAGCGTGTGCATCAGCTATGACGCCCGCAACAACTCGAAGCTCTTTGCCCAGATTTCGGCCGATGTCCTTTCCAACAACGGCATCAAGGTATATCTGTTCGAAGGCCTTCGTCCCACGCCGGAGCTCAGCTACAGCATCCGCGCCAAGAAAGCCACGGCTGGCATCATGGTCACAGCCAGCCACAACCCCAAGGAATATAACGGCTACAAAGTCTTCTGGGAAGACGGCGGCCAGATTACCGCTCCGGTTGACAAGGATATCGTAGCCGAAGTCAATAAGATCGAAGGCCCGGAGGCTGTCCGCTTCGAGCCCGTCGAAGGAGAATGCAAGGCTCCCATTGAGATGATGGGTGCAGAGATGGACGAGTGCTACCTCCGCGACATCACCTCCCTCGCCCTGAGCCCGGAGGCCGTCAAAAAGCATGCAGACCTCAAGATTGTCTATACGCCCCTTCACGGCTGCGGCGTCAAACTCATGCCGGAAGCCCTCAGCCGCATCGGCTTTAAAAACATCATCCACGTGCCTGAGCAGGACGTAAACGACGGCAACTTCCCCACCGTGGTCTCCCCCAACCCGGAGGAGCCCGCCGCCATGAAGATGGCCCTGGAGAAGGCCGATGAAACCGGCGCAGACCTCGTCCTCGCCACCGACCCCGACGCCGACCGCCTGGGCATCGCCGTCCGTAACGACGAAGGCAAGATGGTCCAGCTCACCGGCAACCAGACCTGGAGCTTCCTCACCTACTACATCCTCACCCGCTGGAAGGAGCTGGGCAAGCTCGCCGATGGCAAGGGCTACGTCGTAAAGACCATCGTCACCACAGAACTCATCGCCGCCATCTGCAAGAGTTTCGGCGTCAAGTGCTACAACGTGCTCACCGGCTTCAAATACATCGCAGAGGTAGTGAAACGCAATGAGGGCAAAGGCACCTTCATCTGCGGCGGCGAGGAAAGCTACGGCTTCAACCTGGGAGAATTCGTCCGCGACAAGTGCGCGCAGGTAGCCGGCATCATGGTGGCCGAATGCGCCGCCTGGGCCGCAGAGAACGGCATGACGCTATGGCAGCTGCTCCAGAAAGTGTACAAGGAGTACGGCTACTACGAGGAAAAGATGGTTTACATCGTGCGCAAGGGAAAGAGCGGCGCCGAGGAAATCCAGAAGATCATGGCCGATTACCGCGCCTGCCCTCCGAAGACCATCGCCGGAAGCCCGCTCGCGAAGGTAGTGGACTACCTGAAGCCCGAGGAAACCGGCCTCCCGAAGAGCAACGTACTGCAGTTCTTCAACGAGGCAGGAGACGTGGTCTCCGTACGTCCTTCCGGAACGGAGCCCAAGATCAAGTTCTACTTCGGAGCCAAGGGGGACGACGCCTCCGCCAAAATCGAGGCCCTGAAGGCCCAGTTCATCAGCTAAGACTCTCTATCATCGCCCTGGCCACGGCTTCGGATGCGCCGGAGCCGCCCAGGAGCGAACGGATTTCGGCATAATCGGCCTGCATGCGGGTCCGATAGGCTTCGTCGGCGGTGAGCCGTTCCAGTTCTTTCATGAGGGCCGGGACGGAGAGCTTGTTCTGCCACAGTTCGCGGAAAGCGAGGCGGTCCAGGATGAGGTTGCCAAGGGAGATGTACTTTACCTTGATGGCAAAGCGGGCGATGAGGGCCGTAAGGGCATTTACCTTATAGCCGACTACCTGAGGTGTGCCGATGAGCGCCGCCTCCAGGGAAGCGGTACCGGAATTGATGACGGCGGCCCGGGCGTGGCGAATGGCGCCGTACGTCTCCCCGAAGACGGTCTTTACGTATTCGTGCCGGCCGGCGAGGTAGGCATCGTAGTCTTTCTCACTGCGGGACGGGGCTGCCGCCACTACAAACTGATACTCCGGATGCTTTGCGTGCCAGGCATCGGCCAGTTCCATGAAGACGGGCATCATGGCACCAATCTCCATGCTGCGGGAGCCGGCGAGAAGGGCGATCATCGGCCTGTCCGGAAGGCCTGTACGCGAGAGGAAGGACTCGCGGGACTCTTTCAGCGCCGGGCTGTTCTCAATGGCATCTACCAGCGGGTTGCCGGCATACACATAGGGGACGCCGTGGCGGTCGAAGAAGGGTTTTTCGAAGGGAAAGACAATGAAAAGATTGTCCACCCAAGCCTTGAGCTTCTTGACACGGCCTTCGCGGGTGGCCCACACTTTTGGGGCTATGTAATAGAATACTTTGAATCCGGCGTTATGGGCGAACTCCGCCACTTTGAAGTTGAAGCCGGGGTAATCGATAAGAATGACGACATCCGGCTTCCAGGCGGCGATGTCGGCCTTGCAGCGGCCTATACGCTTAAGAAGCTGCGGAGCCTTGCGGAACACCTCCACTACGCCCATCACGGCGCCGGCGCGGTAATCTTCCACTAAGCCTTCCCCTTCCTCATGCTCTTTGTACACGGCATCCATCAGGGGGCCGCCCCAGAAGCGGATGCAGGCTTTGGGATCTTCTTTGTACAGTCCCTTCATGAGGTTGCTTCCATGGAGGTCTCCGGAAGCTTCGCCTGCCACGATATAATATTTCATAGGCTGTCTTGTTTGATGAAGGCAAATTTACGAAAAATCCTTACATTTGCAGAATGTTTAAACCGCTTATGAAGAATTTCATCCTGACGATAGGGGCTTTTGTACTGTGTCTCAGTGCATCGGCCCAAAGCATCCGCCCCGAGTGGGACGTCCGGTTCAACGCAGCCGTCATCAACGACGAGTTCGACGTTTCCAATTGCATTCTGGCGCCGTCCGGTACGCTGGCCGCCATGCAGCTGCAGCCGTATGTGGGCATCGGCTTTGGCAACGGACACCGCGTAAAGGTGGGCTTCAACGTATGCAAAGACTTTGGCGCAAAGGGCGAGAAGCCCCAGGCAGAGCTTGCTGCGTGGTATCAGTACGACAGCCCCGGCGGGTTCACCCTTGCAGCCGGCATTTTCCCCTACGCGCTGATGGGTGGGCGCTACTCCACTCTCATCTTTTCGGATGCATCGGCCTTTTTTGATGCGCATGCCGATGGATTCCTCCTGCGCTGGCAGCGGGAAAAATCCAACTATGAGGTTGCGCTGGACTGGTGCGGGAAGTTTGGCACCACCCGCCGCGAAGAGTTTTACTTTGTGAGCGCCGGCGAGGGCTGGGTAACGCCCTGGATGGCCCTGTGTTGGGAAGGCTGCTTTCACCATTATGCCAGCAGCGAAGCTGTCCAGGGCGTGGTGGATGACCACATCCTGCACCCTTATCTGCAGTTCGAGTTCTCGTCCCTGCTTCCGCTGGACCGCCTTGAGGTGTCCCTCGGCGGTGTGGCCGGCTACCAGATGGACCGCTTCGCCGGCGTGCGCAAAATTCCGCTCGGAGCAGACCTCACAGTGGATGTATCCAAATGGGGGTTTGGCGTTCGCAACCAATTCTACTATGGCCAGAACCAGATGCCGTTCTTCCATGAAAAAGACGCGGCCGGCCAGGAGTACCGGGACAATCTGTACTTCCGCAGCTCCTGGTGGCAGATTCGCCGGGACAACGTTGCCGAGGGCCTCTACAACCGCCTGGACGCATACTGGAGCAAGACGCTGGGCAAGTACGTAAACCTGGGCATCCATGCCGTCTTCCACTTCGACCACCTGGGTCTCCTGGGTTCCCAGCAAATTCTCCAGGCCCGCATAAACCTGGAGGCGCTCTCTTTCCAACGCCGCAAGAAGAATTAAAGACCGCGCATGGCGCTAAGAACCGCGTAGTCGGTAAGGTCTGCCACGCAGGGTGTAATGGTTACCCAACCGTCTTTCACCAAAAGGTGATCGGCCTGGGTGGGATCGGTGTCGTCATTGACGAATTCTCCCTTCATGAAGTAGGCTTTCTCTCCGGGCTCCAGTTCCACGCGGTGCTGCTGCCACAGGAAAGAATCCGTGAGGCCCAGGGCTACCAGACGGTGCTCGTCCCACTCTTCAAACTCTTTGATCCAGTGTCCATGCCCCTGCCGGGCCCACTTGACGCCCTTAATGAGTTCCAGGGGAGCATCCGGGAAATTGATATTGAAATAGAGGCCCGGTCTGTCTACGGGCCAATTCGCCAGAAGATTCTTGATGATGCCGGGGAGGAGATGCTCCACGGCCGATAAGTCGGCATCCGGCCTGTGAGACGTGAGCGATACGCCGATTCCTTTGATACCGTTGATGGCGGCTTCTTCCACTGCGCCCAGCGTTGCGCTGTAGTTGGCTCCGGTCGATGCATTGCTGCCGTGGTTGATGCCGGCCACCACAAGGTCTGGATTTCGGTTCTCGTATTTATACTGCAGGCCGAACTTGACGCAGGAAGCCGGTGTGGCATCCAGGTAAGACCAGTTGCCAGGACCTTCCTCCGGCAAATCTTTGTACGCAAGCTGCTTCACACCCAGTGACACGGCGATGGACATGGCGCTCTGGTGATATTTGGGCGCTACCACGGTTACATCGCCAAACTTAGCCATCACGCGTGCCAGGACATGAATACCTGCCGCCTTATATCCGTCATCGTTGGAAACCAAAATTCTCATAACACACAAAGATACGGTTTTTTTGCGGGTAATACTTGTTTCTTTAACGGAAATCCCGTATTTTTGCAATTCTTTCCGCGGGGTATTAGCTCAGTTGGCTAGAGCGATAGGTTCGCAATCTATAGGTCAGGGGTTCGACTCCCCTATACTCCACAAACAATGCTGACAATCAGCTTGTTACAGCAGTTACGCATAAACTCGCCATGTTTATGCGTAATTTTTTTAGGTGAATCTTCTCGGCACCCACCTGCGCAAGCCCTGACCCTGAGTGTGTTCTGGCATCATTGCAGGTGGTGCCAACGTAAGACGGATCACCGGGAAAAATATGTGTTTTAGATAATTAGTTTTACCTTTGTCGTAC
>CAMODD010000050.1:0-13989 GCA_946611215.1 uncultured Bacteroidales bacterium
CCAAGATGTGCGACCGCGGCCAGATCAAGGCCATCGGCGACGGCCCTCTGGCCCTCGACGTTGCCATTGACAAGGAGTCCGTGGAAATCAAGAAGCTTGTGAGCCCCGTGGCCGGAGACGCCGACTGCCTCCTGTTCCCCAACATCGAGAGCGCCAACGTTTTCTGGAAGACCAACTCCAAACTGGCCAAGGATGTCCGTCAGGCTGGTTTCCTCGTCGGTACCAAGGTGCCTTGCATCCTGGCTTCCCGCGCCGATTCCGTGGACGTGAAGCTCAACTCCATCGCTTCTGCCGTAATGTCGGTGAAATAATGAACGTTATGCCCGGCCCAGGCCGGGCATCTTGATTCTTGTCTTCCTGAGCGAAGCGAAGGATCTGTAGTGTATAAAAGAAAGGTTATTTTTTATTTAATATGAGAAAATTCATTGTCGCGGGCAACTGGAAGATGAACACCACCGTGCCCGAAGGCGTAGAACTCGCCAAAGCTGTAGTAGAAAAGTCCAAAAAACTTCCCGCCAATGTGGAGCTGGTCGTCGCTCCTCCGTTCACCCACCTGGCTTGCGTGGCCGATGTCCTCAAGGGTTCCAAGGTTGCCTTGAGCGCCCAGAACTGCGCCGACCACGAGAAAGGTGCCTACACCGGCGAGGTCGCTGTGAACATGCTCACTTCCCTGGGCTGCCAGTACACCATCCTGGGTCACTCCGAGCGTCGCCAGTACTACGGTGAGACCGATGAGAAGCTGGTCGTGAAAACCCAGCTGGCCCTTGCCGCCGGCCTCAAGGTCATCCTCTGCGTGGGTGAGAACCTGGAGGAGCGCGAGGCTGGTAAGCACTTCGACGTTGTTACCGCCCAGACCAAGAACGTCCTCTACAACTTCACCGCCGAGGATATGAAGAACGTGGTCATCGCCTACGAGCCCGTTTGGGCCATCGGTACTGGCAAAACCGCTACCGCCGCCCAGGCCGAGGAAATCCACGCCTGCATCCGTAACGTTATCGCCGAGAAATTCGGCGCCCAGGTGGCCGACGACATGACCATCCTTTACGGTGGTTCCTGCAAGCCGTCCAACGCCAAGGAGCTCTTCGCCGAGAAGGACATCGACGGTGGCCTCATCGGCGGCGCCGCCCTTAAGGCCGACGACTTCCTCGCCATTGCCCTCAGCTTCTAAAAAAGCACACACAGATACTAAGAAACCGGCTCTTGAGGCAAGCCTCTTGAACCGGTTTCTTGACGTGTACTAAAACCTAAACCTACTATATAGATGCAGATAAAAAGAAAATGTTGCAGAAAAAATGAATTTTCTGCAACATTTTTTCTTTAGTGTGAAAAACTTACTTAGAAGCTTCCACGGAAACCTTACGGAATTCCTTCATGTCCTTCATGATCTCGAGGGCAGCTTTGCGGGCGCGGGCGCCAGCGGCTTTGTTGCCTTTAACTACCTGGGCCTCGGCGTTCTTAGCGAATTCGGCGTAAGTGGCATTGATTTTTTCAACAAGTGCTTTCATGGTTTTTGGGTTTTATTGGTTCGTTAATTGTTATGGGTCAAACTTTCGTGCAAGATATGGAAAAAAAAACAAAACTCAAAAACTTTTTTTGGAAAAATTTAAATTTCAGGCAGTTTAGAGCCCGATTTTTCCTCATCTCCCTCTGATTTCTCTTTTTTCTGCACTTGGGGCTTGGTGTTTACCGTGTTCATAGCCCTCTGTATCCCTATTGTAGATACATCCTTGATGCCTTGGATGACACGTGCGGCAAGGTCTGGAATCTGCTCCATTTCTTCTTTGGAGAGTGTGCCCAGGACGTAGTCAATCTGGCCGCCGCGGGAGAATCCGTTGCCGATACCCACGCGGATGCGGGCCCACTGCTCGCTTTCCAGTTTGCGGCTGATATCCTCAAGGCCGTTATGGCCGCCTGACGAACCGTTCGCCCGCATTCGCAGCGTTCCAAACGGCAGGGCTATGTCGTCCGATATGACAATGAGGTTCTCCAGGGGCAGGTGCAATTGCTGCATCCAGTAGCGCACAGCATTGCCGCTCAGGTTCATGTAAGTGGAAGGCTTCAGGAGGACAAACCATCGGCCTTTGAAGGAAACTTCGGCGACGTCTCCGTAGCGGTCGGTTTTAAAAAGGACATTGGATGCCTGAGCCCAGGCATCCAATATCATAAATCCCATGTTGTGCCGGGTTTTGGCGTATTCTGCGCCGATGTTCCCGAGGCCAACAACCAGGTACGTAGCGGCCATTCCGATTAGGCGTTCTTAGCGGCATCGGCGGCAGCCTGCTGCATGGCGCGGGTGGTCTTCACGGAGCAGATGATGGTGTTCTTGTCGGAGACAATCTGCAGGCCCTCGAACTTGAGGTCACCGGCTACCATGCGCTTGTCAAGCTCCAGCTCGGTTACGTCTACATCCAGCTGATCGGGGAGGTTCTCCATGAGACCACAAACCTTGAGGCTGCGGGCGCTCTGAACGAACTTACCACCTACGAGCACACCCTTGGGGTGACCGGTGAGGTTCAGAGGAATGGAAATGACGATGGGCTTTTTCTCGTTGACGGAGAGGAAATCCACGTGCAGGCAGTTGTCCTCTACGGGATGCCACTGGTACTCGTGAGCCACGGCGGTGTAGGTCTTGCCATCCAGCTCCAGGTCTACGATGTAGGAAGCGGGCGTGTGAGTGAGGCCCTTGAGCTCTTTTTCGTTAACGGTGAAAAGGATGTTCTCCTTCACGTCCTGACCATAGAGATTGCAGGGAACGAGACCCTGTTCGCGGTAGGCCTTGAGGGCGGCCTTGTTGCCTTTCTGGCGGATTTCGCCTTTGAGCGTAAAATGCTTCATTGTTAGATAAAATAAAAATGTGTTACTCAGTGCTCTCTTTCAAGCACCCCATTGCACCAAAAACCCTTGCGGTTTTTTAAGCGCGCAAAGATAGTAATAATTTTCGGAATTACAAAAACTTACTATCCCCTCGGATGATGTTTCAAAATGTCCTTCTGCCAGGTGGATGTGTCAATGTGCGTGTAGATTTCGGTGGTGAGGATGCTCTCGTGCCCGAGCATTTCCTGCACAATGCGGAGGTCGGCGCCGTTCTCGATGAGGTGCGTCGCGAAGGAGTGCCGGAAAGTATGGGGCGAAATCTCTTTCCGGATACCGGCCGCCATGGCCTGGCTCTTCACCAGCTTGAAGATGGAAACCCGGCTGAGGGGCCGTCCAAAGCGGTTTAGAAACAGAATGTCCTCGAAAGCGCGTTCGGCCGGGACGGGACGTGCGGGCAGGTACGCGCGGATGGCATCGGCCGCCACCTCTCCAAGGGGCACCAGCCGCTGCTTGTCTCCCTTGCCGATGATGTCTACAAACCCCTCGGGCAGGTGCACGTGCGAGATGCGCAGCGCCGCCGCCTCGCTCACGCGGAGCCCGCAGCCGTAGAGCACTTCCAGGATAGCGCGGTCCCTGAGCCCGAAGGGCGCTTTGAGATCTACAGATTCCAGGATGGCCGATATCTCTTCCACCGACAACACCTCCGGCAGATATTTCCCCAGCTTGGGCGCATCCACGCGGTCGCAGGGATTATCGGCCATCTCTCCCTCCATCACGCACCAGTCAAAAAAACTCCGGAGCGAGCTCAGAAGACGCGCGCTGCTTCGCTTGGAAAGACCCTCGGCCGTCACCTTTCCCAGGTACCGCTCAATGTCGGACGGGCCGATGACCCGCGGCTCCAGCTCCACCGCCTCCAGGAACGCCTCCACATCATGGCAATAGGATGCCACGGTGTTCGGTGACATCCTACGCTCGATGGTAAGGTAATTCCGGTAGTCCTTTATCATTAGATCCTTCGTCGCTTCGCTCCTCAGGATGACAAATGTTTTGTCATTCTGAGCGTAGCGAAGAATCTATAGCGTTCCGTACTTTTTACCGTACTGGAGCATCTGACCCAGATAGTCGTCGGTGTAAACGGCCTCGTAATCAACCACCTTGCCGTCCTTGACCACCGGCACGATGTCGGGGTTGATGAAGCCGCCGTACGGCTTGAGGTTCAGGGCCTTGTAGCGCTCGAGCACCTCTTTGTGCA
The DNA here is from genome assembly GCA_946611215.1 of uncultured Bacteroidales bacterium. Taxonomy (GTDB): domain Bacteria; phylum Bacteroidota; class Bacteroidia; order Bacteroidales; family UBA932; genus Cryptobacteroides. The sequence continues at coordinate 4,067 of CAMODD010000050.1, forward strand.
GCTCGGGGTCGATGCGTACGGCGTAGGTCTCGATGAGGTTCTTGCCGGCCTCGTAGTCTCCTTCGCTCTTGATGCGCTGGATCTCGGCCAGGAGCTCCGCAAAGAGAGCGCGCAGCTTCTTGTAATCGTTCACCACGAAGTACGTCTTTCCGTCACGCACCTTTTTCTCGATCACCTTGTCGGCAGCGCCCTTCTCGTAGCACCACTCGGCAATGAGTTTGCGGTTTTGCATGTGGGCTTCGGTGTTGGGACGGCCCGGCTCCACGCGGGTGAACTGCACCATGAGGCCGTTCCGGATGTAACCCGCATATTCGGCCTTGTAGGCCTCCGGGTCCGGCATAATGCCCAGCTCCACCATCTTGGGATCGGCCGTGTAATACAGGCCGAAGAGGTCTGCGCGGGCTTCTTCCAGGGCCGATGCGTACTCGCCCATGGCCGTGGTGCTCACGCCGGGGAGGAGCTGACCCGAGCCGTGGCCCAGGCACTCGTGCAGGTCCGTGTGGATTTCGTCGGCAATGGTGCCCCACTTTTTGGCCAGTTCCACCTCTTTCTTATTATAGGCGAACTCGGCCAGGGTGCTGGTGGGCATCTCCTGCGCGGCGTAGTCGTAAGTGTGCGTGATGTTGGCGATGGTTACGCTCTTGGAACCGTGCTCCTTGCGGATCCAGTCGGCGTTGGGAAGATTGATGCCGATGGGCGTAGACGGGTAGCTGTCGCCGGCAAGGCACACGGCGTTGATGACCTTGGCCGATACGCCCTTCACCGTCTTCTTCTTGAAGCGGGGATCTACGGGGGAGTTGTCCTCAAACCACTGGGCGTTGGCGCTGAGGGTCTCGGTGCGGCGGGAAGCCTCGAAGTCCTTGATATTCACGTAACCTTCCCAGGACGCCTTGCGGCCCAGCGGGTCGTTGTAGTCTTCGATGAAACCGTTGATGAAATCCACCGTGCCGATGGTATCCTTCACCCACTCGATGTTGAATTCGTCCCACTTCCGGAGGTCTCCGGTGTTGTAGTACTCGATGAGAAGGCCCAGAGCCCTCTTCTGGATGTCGTTCTCGGCCACCTCGCGGGCCTTCGCAAGCTCCTCGCAGATCTTCTCGATGGCGGGGGAGTAGATGCCGCCCACTTTCCAGGCCAGCTCCTTCACTTTGCCATCGGCCCCCTTCACCACCTTGGTATTGAGGCCGTAGGAGACGGGATGCGGGTCCTTCGGGTCCACGATGCCGGCGTAGTACTTCTCCACTTCCTCGCGCGTGACGCCCTCGTAGAAGTTGACGGCCGATTCCTTCACAATGTCGCCGGCAGTGTCGGTGGAACGGCGCTGGGGATAGATGGCGGGGTTGTAGATAATCTCGAGGAGGCCTTCATCGGCCACCCCGGCCTGCTCCATAAGCGAGGCAAAGTAGCTGCGCTCGCAGGAGGGGAAAATCTTGTCCTCCGCGTAGTGGTGGTGGATGCCGTTGGAGAAGAACACGCGCTTGGCGTAAACCAGGAAGTCTGCATATTCCGGGGTGGTCTTGTCAATGCCGTCGGCCTCCAGAATGGCCTCCAGCGCATGGCGCACGCGGAGGTTCTCCTTGCAGTTCTGGTCCCAGAGGATGTCGCGGCCGTACTTGGCGGCCTCCGCGAGGTGGTAGGCGTACTCCTTCTGCTGAAGGGTCAGGTTCTCCCAGCCCGGAATCTGGTAACGCATGACCTTGAGGTCTGCAAAGGAGTCAATGGTATACTTGAAATTTTCCCCCTTGGGGGCTTCGCAGCCGGAGAACGCGGCGGCCACACCTGCTATCAGCATCATTTTAACAGTTTTGTTCATTGCGTGTAGTATTGTCTCACAAAGTTAATAAAAATCATTATATTTGTAATTCTGATGAAATGTGAGAGACTCATATGGGCGCTTCTGCTGTTGCCGCTGGCACTGTCCTGTTCCGAGGATGACTTTACGCCGTCCGGGACGTCGGGCAGCACAGACCCCTTCTCGCCCGGTCACCGTGGCGCCGTGGAGCAGGTGAGAAATGTCATGATCATGGTCTCCGGCGGGCACAACTCCCTCTCCGGCTATCTCACCGACGACCTCGTAGAAATGGCCGATGGCTATCTCCCGGAAGGAACGGCCGCAGAGACCAACGCCTTCGTGGTGCTGTCGCGCCTGCCGGTGAACTCGCTCTCCACCACATCGGCTCCGGTCCTTTACCGCATGTACAGGACCCCGGAGGGCACGGTGGTGCGGGACACCCTTCGCAGGTGGACTACGGAAGATCGCCTTTTCGGAGGCTCCGTCCTGCACGATGCCCTTCTGACGGTTCAGGACCGCATCCCGTCCAAGTCCTACGGCATGGTCCTCTCTTCGCATGCATCGGGGTGGCTGCCGCCCGGCTATTATGAGAAGCCGTCCCATTTTGACACCATGAAGCGCGGGATCACCAGCATCGGCCAGGACCTGGACAGCAGCGTGTCGGTGGAGATGGACCTGGTGGATTTTGCCAGTGCCATTTCCATCCCTCTCAGCTACGTGGTGCTGGACTGCTGCCTCTCCGGCGGCGTGGAAGTGGCCTGGGCCCTTCGGGGCAAGACGGACGTGGTGGCCTTCACCCAGACAGAGACCATGGCCGACGGTTTTGACTACAAGAAAATCCTGGAGCGGCTTCTGAAGGAGCCCGTGCCCAATCCGCTGGGCGTGTGCCAGGACTTCTATAATTATTATATGGGGAAAACGGGCGTGAACCAGTCGGCCACCATCTCGCTCATCGACACCCGCCGGATGGATGCGCTGGCCGCGGTGTGCCGGACGCTGTTCGAAAAGTACCGCACGCAGATTTCCCAGCTCGACGGCAGTTCTGTCCAGGGGTACTTCCGCTACGACCGCCACTATTTCTACGACCTCCGGGACATCCTGGTCAACGCCGGGCTGTCGGAGGAAGAGCTTGAGGAGCTGGACAAAGCCCTCGGGGAGTGCGTCCTTTACAAGGCGGCCACACCTTTTTTTATGAACGGCACCCAGTACGGTTTCCCCATCCGTGCGCACTCAGGCCTGTCCATGTACCTTCCTTCCCGGGGAAGCAGCTTCCTCGACAATTACTATAAGACTCACATCGCCTGGAATCAGGCAACAGAACTCGTATTATGAAAGAATTTGTCAAGACCACCCTGGCCGTAATCTGTGGCATCGTTGTCATCAGAATCATCGGCTTTATCTTCATGCTCATGATGTTCGGCAGCGCGCTGGCCGGCTCTACCACCGTCCTGCCCCGCACCGGCGTGCTGGACGTGGACATGTCGGCCTTCACCCTGGCAGAGCAGACGGAGGAATCTCCCATGCCCACCAGCTTTGCCTCTTTCTCCGGCGGCATGGTGCCCGTCCTTGGCGTCCGGGATGCCGTAAAGGCACTCCATACGGCTGCCTCGGACCCCGGCATCCAGTTTGTGCTTGTGAGGGCCGATGCCCTCTCGGCCGGCATGGCCGATGTCGAAGAGTTCCGGAAGGCGCTTCTTCGCGTGAAGCAGAGCGGCAAGGCCGTTATTGCTTACACGGAGAATCCCGGCAACGGTTCCTACTACCTGAGCTCCGTGGCCGATAAAATCTACATGGGCTCCCAGCATGGCGGCAACAGCATGCTCATCGGCATTTCCAGCCAGTCCCTGTACCTCAAGGACATTCTGGACAAGCTGGGCGTGCATGTCCAGCTCATCCGCCACGGAAAGTACAAGAGCGCCGGCGAGATGTTCATCCGTAATACCGCTTCCCCCGAGAACCGGGAGCAGAACCAGCGCATGGTCACTTCCGTGTGGAACAGTTTCGCCTCCGAGATGGCCGCCGCCCGTGAGATTCCCCTCGACAAGTTCAATGCCCTGGTGGACAACCTGGCTCTCAACTTCCCGGAAGACTTCCTGGAAAACGGGCTGGTAGACGCCCTGGTGGACCATGAGGAGCTGCTCACGAAGCTCTGCACCGTGGCGCAGGTGGCTGGCCCCGACCAGCTCACGCTCATTCCTTTTGCCGATTATACCATCGCCCGGGCCCAGTCCCTGCCTGGTCGCAACCAGGTGGCCGTCCTGCACATGGACGGAGACATTGTGGAGGGTAATGACTATATGGACATTGCCGCAGACCGCTTTGTCCGCGAGATTGACCAGCTCCGCAAGGACAAGAACGTGAAGGCCGTGGTGCTCCGCGTGAATTCTCCCGGCGGCTCGGTATCGGCTTCGGTGAAGATCCGCCGTGCGCTGGACCTTCTCATGAAGGAGAAGCCGCTGGTGGCCTCGTTCGGCAACTATGCTGCCTCCGGCGGCTACTGGATTTCCAACGGCTGCCAGAAGATTTTTGCCGATGCCACCACCATCACGGGCTCCATCGGCGTGTTCTCCATGATTCCCGAGTTTGGCGGCGTTACCAAAAAGGTGGGTGTCGGCGTTGAAACGGTGGGCTCCAACAAGCACAGCGACATGTTCTCGCTCATGCGTCCTTTCGACAAGGCGGAACTGGATTACATGCAGGCTTCCGTTGAGGATATCTACGACTCCTTTGTGGGCCTTGTCGCCGCTTCCCGCGGCATGGACGTTCCGGCGGTGGATGCCATTGCCCAGGGCCGCGTGTGGACGGGTGCCGATGCCCTCGGCATTGGCCTTGTGGACGAAATCGGAGACCTGGAAGATGCCGTCGTGTACGCCGCAGCCCTCGCCGACTACCACTCCTCCGACGAGTACACGGTTTGTGACTACCCCGAGCCCCTCACTCTCATCCAGCAGCTCATGATGCGGCTGGGCGGCACCGGCTCCGAGCCCTCCATCCTCTCCGATACGCCCTTCGAGGCCCTCGGCCCCGCTGTCTCGGCCCTCAAGGCTCAGGAACCCGGCGTGGTGTATGCCCGCTTGCCGTACTCGATCGAGATGCGGTAGGGTATGGCGCTTTGCCGCCACGAACTAAAAGCCGCTCAAAGGCAGAAATAAAGTTACTACCAGGAGTAGGAGTCCTAATATGAGCAGGATACCTACTCCTTTCCATATCCACTTCACCCACTTCTCATACGGCACGCGGGCCATGGCCAGGGCAGCCATAAGCACACCCGAAGTGGGCGTGATCATGTTGGTAAAACCGTCTCCGAACTGGAAGGCCAGGACCATGGCCTGGCGCGATACACCCACAAGATCTGAGAACGGAGCCATGATGGGAATGGTGATGGCTGCCTTGGCCGTAGCGCTGGGAATGAGGAAGTTGATAACAGCCTGGATGCCGTACATGGCCGTGAGCGAAGTCACTTCCGAGGTGCCGTCCAGCGAGTTTTGCATGGTGTGGAGGATGCTGTCCACCACTTTTCCGTCCTGCAGGATGATGACAATACCGGAGGCAAAACCCACCACCAGGGCGGCGGAGAGGATGTCTTTGGCGCCGGAGACCAGTTCATCGGCAATCCTGTTGGCCGGGAAGCCGGCGATGATGCCGCAAAGAATGCCCATTCCAAGGAACAAACCCGTGATTTCCGGCATGTACCAGCCCCAGAGCGTTACGCCAAGGATAAGGGCAATCACTGTTAGTAATAGCACACAGAGAATCGCAATCTGACGGCCCGTGAGGGGCTCGGCTTCTACCTGCGCCTGCTGCTGCGGAGCCTTCCGGGTTTTGCGGGCATAGAGCACCACGAACACGCAGAGAAGGCCGGTGAGAAGGGCCCAGGCAAAGATACGGTAACCCATGCCGGAAAAGGGCGGCAGGTCTGCCATTCCCTGCGCAATGCCCACCGTGAACGGGTTCAGGAAGGCACTGGAGAAGCCAATATTGGAAGCTACATACACAATGAGCAGCCCCATGATGGCGTCATAACCCATAGAAGCCACCAGCGGAACCACAATGCCCACAAACGGAATGGCTTCTTCGCTCATGCCAAAGATGGCGCCGCCCAGCGAAAAGAGCAGCGTAAGGGCCACCAGCACCACTTTGTCTTTTTGGCCGATGCCCGCGATGAAGCGCTTGATGCCGGCATCCACCGCACCGGTGGCATTCAGGAGCCAGAACGCTCCACCTACTACCAAGATGAAAATAATAATCCCCGCCTGCTTCACAAAGCCGTTATAGATGGCCGTGAGGACCTGCCAGGTTTGCGGTACGGCGTTAACAGACTCGTAAGACAGGGTACCGTCCTCCGTCGTCACGTACTGCCCACCCGGAATAAGCCAGGTAAGTACCGCACAAAAGACAATGAGGATGGCTATAATGACGTAGGTGTTGGGGAGCTTTTTCATAATGGCTACAAAGATATGGAATTTGCAGAAAAAAGCGTACCTTCTCGCCAATCATGGCCCACTTACGGGTCTGGAAGGCCCACTACGTCATCGACCACTTTGAAGAACTGCAAGCACTGCTGCTTCCATGACCTTGTACCCGGCGGGGTTGGGGTGGATGGAGTCTTTGGAGAGGTCGCTTCTGGGGGCGCCGTTTTCATCGGCCAAAAGGACCTCCAAGTCTATAATCTTGTAGCCGTTAGCGCTGGCGTAGGCGCGTATTTTTTCATTCAGCGCAGCTACCTGCTCGTGGGTGTCGGTGATAGCCGGGCGCCATACAACCTTGTCGGCCGGAATCAGTGTCGCAAGGATGGGAATGATGCCGTTGGCCGATGCCAGCTGGCACATGGACTGGAAATTCCCCATGATGTTTTCCTGTGAAATGTACCCCTGATTGCGGGCTATGTCGTTAATGCCGGCGATTATTATCACGTATTCAGGATGGAGGTCTATGACATCGCGGCGGAAGCGAACCAGCATCTGATTGGTTACCTGGCCGCTTATTCCGCGGCCGGCGATGTTGTTATTCTGGAAAAAGGCAGAATCGGCACTGAACCATCCGTCTGTAATGGAATCTCCCATTATTACAGCCAATGGCTGTTTGCCGGCCAAGGCCTCATTGGCAGCGGCATACCTCCCAAAATTTGCCCAGTCATAGCTTGGCAGTTCCTGTGCAGCGGCGTATGCGCACATCAACGAGAGAACAACAAAAATAACGGTCTTTTTCATAGTACTAAATTAAAACACTTCGGCAGTTTCAGCTGTATATTGGGAAAGCGTGACTTTTGTAGCAGGGATGGTTTTGGCGCTAATGAAGCGGCCGTGGCGGTCCAGCACAGAACCGGGAATGGCTTTTGTGGCAAGATAGGTGCTCCCGTCGCTGCCTACTACAGTGAAATAATATGTATCTCCGCTTGACTCCGGGGCAACAGATTCGTTACGGATGGAAGTATAAATAAGCTCTGTTGTAGGGGTGTCCGGGATGATTTTGAGGGTGCCATATTCAGAAGTGCCATCCTCAATTCTTTTGACTATCCGGCCACTTGCTGCATCAACTGCGAAAAGTTTGACGCCAAGCGGGGTGGCATCGGCATAAAAACCAAACCGGTATATACTTTGTTCATTGGCAAAATGTGCCCCCGATGTTGGTTGGACGCTGTTTTCGCCGATGCTGGCAATTGATACGGAGGCCGATGCATAGTCGTACAATTCCTCTATGGAACCGGAACCCGTAAGCACTCCCGTTTGTCCGGAATAATCCCAGGCGGCCCGTGGCAGGCGCAGTGAAAGATTGTCCCCAACGCTTAATCCCGATACATCCAAAGTCCCCGATAGCGTAGCCGATGATGGTCTTTCTCCGGCCTCCGGAGCTACATTCAGTGTGCTGATGAGTTCTCCTGCAGTATTGTAAACCAGCACGTTTTCCGTACTCTTCCAATAAGCGTTCAAGGTGTTTCCGTCCAGGGACAAAGCCTTGGTAGCATCGTCCTTAACGGCATCTACGGTAAAGGTTGCAAAGCGGGACATCGGCTCCTGACTGGTCTTCTGGCAGGCGCAGAGCACTAAAAGCAAAAACACTATGAAACCGGTCCTATTCCACATAAAAAACTTTGTTTGCGGGAATTATGCTTTCGCTGAATCGGTAAAAGCCCAGCACTCCTCCTACGGCACCAAGTACATATACATGCTGTCCTGCTTTCAGCCCCAAAGAGGAAACGTTTGTGGCTCCTGGCAGGCCCTGAAGGATGTTTCCGGCCTCCGGAGTCGGGATAATCTCTGTGCCGTCAAAACGATGGGAAACGACAATTATCTTCTCTCCCATAGTGTCTTCATGTACGGCGGAGGCATCGGCAATAATTATACAAGGGCAGTTTGCAGGGATGATGCTGCCGTCGCCGATGCAATAAAGTGCCCTGTCGCTCTTCATTGTGAAGGCCATTGCGCCGTCCTGAAGTTTGGCGGCATCGTAGCTGTAATAATATGAGGCCCAGTACCTTCCGTCGAAAGAATATGCTTTGACGGACTTGCTGGTCACATACATGCGGATGGTCGCTTCTTTCTGGATATTGTAGTCTCCAAGTGTGCGGCCGTCTTCCAACAGGGTGCCTGCGTAGTACAAGATTATCAAATCCGGTGAAAACCCTTCCTTGTCCTGAATCTTGGCCTTTACGGAGTTAATTGTATCGCCCTGATTAACGTCAAGGGTGATTATCTTGTCTCCATATGAAACGTTGATGAAAATCTGATAGCTGGCATCGGCCGTCCACAAGCCTAAGCTGGCAGGCACCGTTAAAAGTAAAATGCTGGCTATAAGCAGTTTAAGTCTTTGCATAAGCGTCCTCCTAAATCTCAATGGCATCGCCGTAACCGGGAAGATCCCCGCTTACGCAAATCATGCCCTCAGATGCAATATCCAGCTTTTGGGCCGATGGTGCCGTGTATTCTAACTTGTTATCCATCATTTATTTAGCGCTTTGCGAAGCTTTTTGGGAAGGGCGTTCCTGTTAAGGCTCACGTAGTCGTCAAGATTCAGGCCCAGGCTCTTGGCAAAGGAAAGTGGAGTGTAAGCCTTCCCGGTTTTGAATGTCTTTGCCTCCTGAGCCGATGCTGCTATGCCGATGCCGCAAAGCGCCGCTGCAAGAAGTATCCTTGAAATGTGGCTCATATTAGTGTCTTTTTATAATTGTAGCGGTTGAAAGCATAGCCTGGCAGCCTTCCAGAAGGTCTTGGAAGGTGGTTTCAAAGTCACCGGTGTACCAAGGGTCCGCTACATCGCGGCCGCTGCCGGTGTACGACATCATAAGGTGAATCTTCCCCTTGAGAATGTATTCTGCCATGGCGCTCCTGCAGATATTGCCATGGCACACGAACAGTACCTTCATATTGCGAAGGTACTGAAAAACCCGCAGGATTCAAAAATGATATTATTCTACCACCTGTTTTTTGCGGGTAAGCCAGGCTTGGAGAAGGTAGACGACTCCGATTATGACTCCGGCTTTGAATGGAGAGAGGAGGTCATCGGCACCAAAGCAAAGGGCGCCCAGCGGGGTAACTATCAGCGGAGAGAGGAACTGGCCAAGGTAGAGGGCGGCGGAAAGGCCCATCAGGCCGGCCTGCTTTTCCGGAGGGAAGTAGTATGCCAGAAGCCCTGTGGAAAGAGGCATTATCATGCCGACGCTAACGCCCAAAAGAGCCCTGAGGCCTAGTAGAAGGCCGATGTTGTCTGCAAAGAATGTAGATGCTCCACATATCGATTGGGTTTTAGTTACGTATTGCAGGCCGTGAAGGTACTGTTTTTTTCGGTATGGACAAATAGGGAAACGGCCGTGGCGGTTAAGATGCTGTAATACAACAATTTAGATTAACTGACGGGTCTGTTTTGAGCACCCGTCAGTTAATCTAATTACTTGAAAATGAGGCGATTAAGCGCCACGGCTCAGAGGCCCAGAGGCCCAGAGGCCCGGAGGCCCGGAGGCCGGGCCCCCGCCTTACTTCTCTCCGAAGTACCGCTTGTACAGCCCGTAGAAGCCGGCACCGTGGCGGGCTTCGTCCTTGGCCATTTCGTGCACGGTGTCGTGGATGGCATCATAGCCCAGCTGCTTGGCCTTGGTGGCAATGGCCAGTTTGCCTTCGCAGGCGCCGGCTTCGGC
>CAMODD010000051.1:0-13970 GCA_946611215.1 uncultured Bacteroidales bacterium
AGATAGTAATTTTTTTGTTCTCTCATACGGTGACAACCATGTTTCCGACGCCTTGCCGCCAATTGCCGGCGTCCTCCCCCGGACGAGTAACGCGTTTTTGCCGGGAAAACGCGTTATAGGGGTGGCCGATGGAGCACCTATAACGCGAAAAAGGGCCAAAAGTGCGTTGTTTGCGAAATTATTTGTATGTTTGTAAAATATCAATTCTCTTTTGATTATGCTCAAAAAACTTAGAGTGGCACTGGCCGTGGTTTTCTGGCTGGGGATTACGCTTCTCCTTCTAGATTTTACCGGCGTGCTGCATCACTATCTGGGCTGGATGGCCAAAATCCAGTTCCTGCCAGCTGTTATGGCGCTCAATGTGGGCGTCATCGTGGGCCTAGTGCTCCTGACCCTCGTGTTCGGCCGCGTGTACTGTTCCATCATTTGCCCGCTGGGCGTGTTCCAGGATGTCGTTTCGCACCTGGGCACCCGGGGAAAGAAACAGCCGTACCATCACAAGAAGGAACTTCCCTGGCTGCGATACGGCGTATGGGTGCTGTTTGTCATATGCCTTGTAGCCGGCATTCAGGCAGCAGTCGCCTTTCTGGCCCCCTACAGCGCCTACGGCCGCATGGTGCAGGAACTGCTACAGCCCATCTACCTCTGGGGCAACAACCTCCTGGCCCTCATCGCCGAGAGGGTGGGTTCCTATGCCTTCTATGAAAAGGAAGTGTGGATGCGCAGCCTTCCCACCTTCATCATAGCCCTCGTAACGCTTGGCATTATCATCGCCCTCGCCTTCCGCGGCGGCCGCACCTACTGCAACGACATCTGCCCCGTAGGCACCACCCTCAGTTTCTTCTCCCGCTTTGCCATGTTCCGCCCGGTAATCGACACCGAAAAGTGCAAGCACTGCAAGGCCTGCGAGCATCACTGCAAGGCCTCCTGCATTGCCATCGGCAAAGAATCGGCCCAGATTGACTATTCCCGCTGCGTGGACTGCTTCAACTGCATCGGGGCGTGCAAATTCGATGCGCTCAAATATAAGTTTGCGTGGAAGAAAGATTCTTCGCCTTCGGCTCAGAATGACAAGAAGGCCGATAACGGCCGCCGCGCCTTCATGACCGGAACGGCGGTAGCCCTTGGCGCCGCGGCCCTCAAGGGCGTCGAAGCGCGCGCACAGGAGATAGCCAAGAAGACTGACGGCGGCTTTGCCCGCGTGCTTCCCAAGCAGGCCCCGGAGCGCGAGGTTCCGCTCACGCCTCCCGGCACCAGGAGCGTCAAAGACTTCTATCGGCACTGCACCGGCTGCCAGCTGTGCGTAGCCGAATGCCCCAACAACGTACTCCGGCCCTCCACGGACCTGGAGCACCTCATGCAGCCGCAGATGAGCTACGAGAAGGGATTCTGCCGTCCGGAGTGCACCCGCTGCAGCGAGCTGTGCCCCGCCGGCGCCATCGAAAAGATCACCCGCGAGGAAAAGACGCAGTACCACATAGGAACCGCACAGGTGAACCCGGAACTGTGCCTGATGGCCACCGGGAAATCGGCCTGCGGCAAGTGCTCCCAGGCCTGCCCCTCCGGCGCCATCAAACTGGTGGCTTACGGAGAAAACCGCATCCCCGCCATTGCCGAGGAAGTGTGCACCGGCTGCGGCGCCTGCGAGTATCTGTGCCCTGTGCGGCCCATCAGCGCCATTACCGTTAACGGTAAATATCAACACGTGTAGCCATGAAAAGAAGAGATTTCATCAAGATAAGCGGCGCAGCGGCCCTGACGGCAGCCTGCGCACCCAAGGGAACCCAGCCGGCCGGGGCGGACGAAGGCCCGGAGCAGATGATTTACCGCGAGAACCCGAAAAACGGGGACAAGGTATCCCTCATCGGCTTTGGCTGCATGCGCTGGCCCATGGTGAAGGACGCCGCCGGCAAGGACGTCATTGACCAGGAAGCCGTGAACGAAATGGTAGACTATGCCCTCGAGCACGGCATCAACTACTTTGACACCTCCCCCGCCTACCTCCAGGGCCAGAGCGAGAAAGCGGCAGGCATCGCCCTCAGCCGCCACCCCCGCGAGAGCTACTACATTGCCACCAAGCTGTCCAACTTCGGGGATGCATCGGCCGAGGCATCCATCAAAATGTACAAGGACTCCTTCGAGCAGCTCAAGACAGACTATTTTGACTACTACCTGCTGCACTCGATTGGCCGCGGCGGCAAGGACGCCTTCAACCGGCGCTATGTGGACAACGGCCTCCTGCCCTTCCTCCTCGAGGAGAAGAAAGCCGGCCGCATCCGCAACCTGGGCTTTTCCTTCCACGGCGCCAAGCACGAGTTCGACTATTTCATGGAACTGCACGACAGCGGCGAAATGGTGTGGGACTTCGTGCAGATTGAAATGAACTATGTGGACTGGACCCACGCCGACGGCATCCGCAACGTCAATGCCGATTACCTGTACGCCGAGCTTGACAAGCGCGGGCTCCCCATCGTAATCATGGAGCCGCTCCTCGGAGGCCGCCTGGCCAATGTTCCGGAGAGCATCGCCCGCCACATGAAAGAGCGCGAGCCCCTGAAGAGCATCGCCTCCTGGGCCTTCCGCTTCTGCGGCACCTACCCGCGCGTACTGTGCACCCTGTCGGGCATGACCAACATGGATCCGCTCGTGGACAACATCAAGACATTCACCCACTTCAAGCCCCTCACGGACGAAGAACTCGTGTTCCTGGAAGAGATGGCTACCCAGATGATGGAGTATCCGCTGGTGAACTGCACCGACTGCAAATACTGCATGCCCTGTCCCTGGGGCATCGACATCCCCGGAACGTTCCAGCACTACAACCGCGCTGTCACGGAAGGCACTTATGCCCAGAGCAAGGAACAGAAGGATTACGCCAAACTCAAAAAGGCATACCTCGTGAGCTACGACCGCGCCGTCCCCTCCGTGCGCCAGGCCGACCACTGCATTGCCTGCGGCGAGTGCCTGAGCCACTGCCCCCAGAGTATAGCAATACCGGGCCAACTCCGAAGAATCGCCCGGTATATCGAGAATCTCAAGCAGGACCTGCTTTAGTATTTGATAACCCGCACGCGGCGGCTCTGTCCGCCGTACTCCAGCACAGCCGTATACCGGCCCGGAGCCAGCCCGGAGACATCCAGCACAATGGGGTCGAAGGCGCTGGCTTCGGCCGTTTTCTCAAGCACCAGACCGCCCGTCGACGCATACAGGGACAGTTTCACGGAAACCATCTCCTCCGTTTCTATGCCGATGGTAACCTCCGTGGAAGCCACCTCGGGAGAAACATGCAGCGGTTGCCGGGGATCTACCACGGCCACGCGGAAGGAAACCTCGGCGTCCTCCCCCAGGAAGTCCGTAGCCGTCACGGTGACGGTGGCGCAGCCATAGCCGATGGGCGTAATGAGAACGCGGTCTCCGTCAATGGTGGCATTCACGCACGCATCGCCGGAGGTACGCTCGGCCCAGCAGGAAAGCGTCTCTCCGTCTTCATCGCGGAAAAGCTTATCCAGGGAAACAGAGCCTACTTTCTGCTGGCCTTCCATGAAGATATCTCCTGCTTCCCCGATCACTTCGGGAGCATGGTTGGGCAGGATGGTATAAGTGAGGCTGGCCTCGGTGGTAGATTCGCCGTTACTCGCCCTCAGGGTAGCCTGATAGGTGCCGGGGGTATCCTTCCATCCCGAGATGATAAGCGCAGAAGGAACGTCCTTCTTCTCCAGGTCGATGGCCTTGGAGCCGCCGTCCAGGGTAAAGGAAAGCGTCCTTCCGCCCAGGTCGTAGGCCGTAAAGCCCACCTCAACGGTCTCATGCGCTTTCACGGTTACCGCCGACTTATCCAGTTCCAGCACAGGAGGCTGGGAAGTAGAGGAACCGCCACCGGCCGGATAATGCTTCACGCCATACTGGAACGAGGCAAGGGCATCCAGCTTTTTGCCGATGGGCTTGCTGCCGCCAACGGTGCCGCCCAGTCCGGAGAACAGGATATCCCTGGCGCTTTCGGCCGTAAAGCCGGGGCCGCCGAAGTAGGAAACGATGAGCGCCGCTACACCGCTGACATGGGGCGTAGCCATGGAAGTTCCCACCCAGGGGCTTCCGTCCTCATCCCAGCCGGCATAACCGACAGAATTAAGGGACTTGGGGAGCGTACTCCAGATCACATCCCTGTCCGTTTGGCCATCGCCGCCGGGAGCGGCAATATCTACCCAGTCTCCATAATTCGAGTAGTCTGCTTTGAAACCGTTATAGTCAAAGGCTCCTACCGCAATGACATTGGGATCATTGGAACTAATATAAGCGTAAGGAATGTCCTCGTTGCCTCCTGCAAAGAAAACAAGACCTCCCTTCATGGGAGAATCTTCCCGCTGATTGCCCTGTGCATCACAGCCGGCATAGGTTACGAAATACTGGATGGCAGCAGCCATCGCTGGCTCGTATTTCCAGGATCTGTATTCGGCCAGTTCGGCGGCAGAGACATCCGAACCTTCGTCTTCTCCCAGGCAATCATCGGCATAGTATCCCCAGCTGTTCTGGGAGATGACAGCGCCTTTGTCGGCGCCTTCCTTGATAGCCCGGTATGTTTGAGCGTCGTCTGCCTGCTGGTTTCCGGAAAAGATGGCATGGGACATGATGCGCACGCCGGGAATGCCCTTCAAAGCATCTCCGCCGGCAATGCCGCACACGCCTTTCCCGTTATTGTTCACGGCAGCAATGGTTCCCGCCACATGGGTGCCGTGGCCGGTATCCCCATCGCGGGTGGACAAACTGTAGCTTTTGCGGGCATAGTTGTAGCCCGTATGGCCCTGTGCGTCCTTCCACAGATTGGCGGCGAGATCCTCGTGGGAAGCATCCACCGTCTCGTCCACCACGCAGACAATCACGTCGCGGCTGCCGGTGGTGTAGTTATCCCACACACCCTGCACGTTGATGTCGGCCCCGACGGTCTTTTTGTTCACATAATGCCACTGCTTGGAGAAGTAGGGGTCATTGAAAGCCATTTTCCGGATGGGGTGGGACGGAGTGACACTCACGATGCCAGGGACATCGGCAAGGGAGACAGCCGCCTTGGTAGCAGGCGTGCCTTCCTTAAGGACCGCCGTATAGAACCGATGCAGCCCCATCTTGCGGCTGCGGGCTTCGTATTCTCCGGCGTCCGGGAAGATGCGCTCCAGATGGTCGATGCCCAGCTCCTCCAGCACAGTATTCAGGGAGGCCGATTTGGTCTCTGCGCCGCCGGAGGCAAGATCCTCTTCAATGAGGCCGATGAGGTCGTCGTCAAACTGAATGTTGACGGATGCAGGAATAGGCAAAACAGGCTCCGAAGATTTCGGAGCCTGCTTAACTGTGGGTTCTTCCACGGTACAGGCCACAGCCACAAGGGCTGCGGCGATGTACTTAGCGAAGTTTCTTGTAACCATAACGAGCTTCGTCGCCCAGTTCAATTTCAATGCGCATGAGGCGGTTGTACTTGGCGATACGGTCGGTGCGGGACAGGGAACCGGTCTTGATCTGGCCGCTGTTGGTAGCGACGGCGATGTCGGCGATGGTGGTGTCCTCGGTCTCACCGGAACGGTGGCTGGTAACGGTGGTGTAGCCGTGACGGTGGGCCATCTCGATGGCGTCGAGGGTCTCGGTGAGGGAGCCAATCTGGTTCACCTTGATGAGGATGGAGTTACCGGCACCCATCTCGATACCCTGCTGCAGGTACTTCACGTTGGTGACGAAGAGGTCGTCGCCAACCAGCTGGCACTTGTCGCCGATAGCCTTGGTGAGCTTTACCCAGCCCTCCCAGTCTTCCTCGGACAGACCGTCCTCGATGGAGTCGATGGGGTACTTGGCGATGAGCTGCTTGAGGTAGTTGATCTGCTGCTCGGTGGAGAGCTTGCGGCCGCGGGGATCCTTCTTCTTGCCGTCCTTGAGCTGCTTGTAGTCGTAGAAGAACTTGCCGTTCTCCTTGAAGCAGAACTCGGAAGCGGCGCAGTCCATGGCGATGGTCACGTCCTTGCCAGGTACGTAGCCGGCGCCTTCGATAGCGGCGATGATGCAGTCAAGAGCGTCGTTGATGCCCTTGAGAGCGGGAGCGAAGCCACCTTCGTCACCCACGGCGGTGGACAGGCCACGGCCCTTGAGCACCTTCTGCAGAGCGTGGAACACCTCGGCGCCCATGCGGACGGCCTCGGCCTCGTTCTTGGCACCTACAGGACGGATCATGAACTCCTGGAAAGCGATAGGAGCATCGGAGTGAGCACCACCGTTGATGATGTTCATCATGGGAACGGGAAGCACATAAGCGTTGGTGCCGCCCAGGTAACGGTACAGGGGCATGCCCAGTTCAGCGGCAGCAGCCTTGGCAACGGCCAGGGAAACGCCCAGGATGGCGTTGGCGCCCAGCTTGCTCTTGGTGGGAGTACCGTCCAGTTCAATCATGGCTTTGTCGATGGCACGCTGCTGGGTGGCATCCATGCCTACGATTTCAGGGGCGATAACCTTGTTCACGTTATCTACAGCCTTGAGAACGCCCTTGCCGCCATAGCGGTTCTTGTCGCCATCACGGAGCTCGAGGGCCTCGTTCTCACCGGTAGAAGCACCGCTGGGAACAGCAGCTACGCCAACAAAACCGGAATCAAGGGTAACTTCAACTTCGATGGTAGGATTTCCGCGGGAATCCAGGATCTCTCTACCGAAAACGGAAACGATCTGCATAATAATATGTGTTTAAAAATACTCTTCTTCTTGGAAGCGCCGCAAATTTACGAAAAATATTAGACTTTGGCAATAAAAAGACCGGAGCGAATCTCACGACTCGCTCCGGCGGAATACAGATCGTATCAATATTTTGTGTTTAACAAATCTGTATTTTCTTCTGATTATTCTGCATCAGGGACAAAGGCATCATAGCCGTAGCACGCGATCGCCCATTTGCCCTCGGCGTTCTTCTTTCTCCAAATGGAAAGGAAGAGATATGCCTCCTCGTCTTTGTCATAGTAGCCACGATAAGAGGGATCATCAGCATGGTCTGCCCCCTGGTCGGAATCGAAATCAGCGACACGGACTTCCTGACCTTCATGGGTACCTACAACCTGGGCCGGATACCTGAAGGATTCATCCGTCGCATCATACACGAGCAAGAGTTCGCTGTTCTCTCCGTAAGGAGCAATTTTCCATGCATCCGGATGGTTGAGGTCCTTATACAGGGTTGCAGCATGGGCAGTAAAGAGCGCCTCACCCTGGAAAACAGCAAAGCCATAAGTCATGGTACCCGTGCAAACCACTTCCCATTCGGCAGGGATTACGACGGAAGGAACCTGCTGCTCGGGCGTGAGGGCGGTCTTGGTATTCTCGGCGACATCCCACCATACGCGTCCGGTCACCTGGTCTTCTCCGGTGATATCCTTCATGGCCTCCTTGTAGTTCTCTTCGTTGTAGGCCACATCGGTGTCGGCATAGAAGCCCAGACGGTAAGGATACTGGTCAATACCCTTGTCAATGGCGGCAGGACCTACGGGCATCTTGGGGATATCCAGACGGCGCCAGTCAGACCAGGCCTCAACACCGTCGGAGAGGTAGGAAGCGATCCAGCGCTGAGTGGCAATCTGCTCCAGGCCGTTAGCGGCATCGTAAGCGACGGCAGGCGAGTTCACGTAGGCATCAGCACCTTCGGCGCCCCACCACTCGAAAGAAGCCTTGATACCATCCTCATACAGAGTCTTGGCATCGGCGCTGATCCATCCGCGGTAGGCAGCCTCGGCCTCGGTGAGGAGAACACGGGCGGCGGGAATGACAGGGATGGTGGCGGTCATGGCCAGCATCTTGCTGTTCACGGAGCTCACGCAGTCACCAAAGTTGGTAACATCGGTGTTGGTGGACAGGCCGAAGGGCGCACCATAGAAAGAGGTATACTGGTTGCGGGGGAAGATGGATTCCTTACGCGTGCCCTTGTAACCTTCGATGTCAAAGTACTTGAACATACGGTTATCCTTCAGTTCCTTCATGGCTTCCACGATAATCATGTTGGGAACGGCATTCTTGCCGGCACCGGCATAGTCATTGGAGCACCAGTAGTACAGCATGTTCCAGTGGAGGTCATCGTAGGTAAAGTTGAAGCCGTCTTCGGCAGCTTCCATACCACCATCGGCATAGGCGGCAGCAAAGCGAGACTTACCTACCTCGGGGGCCACGTCGCAGAGCTTGATGGCCAGCAGCATACGGATAGAAGCGTTGAACTTCTTCCACTTGGCGAGATCGCCGCCGTAAATGACATCGGCTGCCGCATTCAGGGAACCGGACTCGTCAAACTGGGCATATGCCTCCTTGAGGAGGTCGTCCAGCTGCTTGTACACATCTTCCTGCTTGTCATACTTGGGCTTCCAGTTATCCTGGTCTTTGCCCTGGAAAGCCTCGGACATGACGATGGGGCCAATCATGTCGGTGAGGGACATGTAGTAGAAGGCCGACAGGGTCTTGGCAACGGCAATCTGGTTGGCGTTGGAGCCAAAAGCAAGCACGTTGGGCTGGCTCTTCTGAGCCTCATCCTCATTCATGTCGATGATGAGTTTGAGGTTTTTCAGGCCATACAGATAGATGGAACCGATACGGGTGTACTGGGAAGTAGTACCCAGCTGGCCGTACTGGTTGTTCTTGGACTCGGACAGGTAACCGTTCCATTCCTGCTGCCAGGGGTCGTAGCCGTTATCGGCATCACCCAGCACGAACCAGGGAATGTAGTTGGTCGCATAAGTGAACAGGTAGTTTGTATATGCCGTCGTAGGGTTATTGGGGTCCTTGTTGACATCTCCGAATTTGTTGCAGGACACAACACACAGGGAGGCTACGACAGAGGCAATCAGGATTCTGAAAACTTTTTTCATGATGATTCTCCTCCTATACTTTAGAAAGTAACATTGATGGTGAGACCGACAGAGCGGGTAGACATAGCCTGACCGCCTTCAAGGAAATTGTACTCGGTACCGGCGACCTCGGAAGGATCCAGGTTGGGTACGGCAGAGTAGATGAGCCAGGGGTTGGTGGCCACGAGAGCCACGCTGGCCTGAGAAAGGCCGATGTTCAGGCTCTGGAGGAACTTCTTGGGAAGATCGTAACGCAGGGATACCTCGCGGAGTTTCACATAGGTACGATCATATACCCAGGAATCGAGATCGTAGGTAGCTTTGTCGTGATACCAGTTGTAAGCATCTACGTAACCAGACTTGGGATTGCCGTCGGCATCCACGCCTTCAACATAGACACCACCGCCAGCAGCGACAGGCTCACGGACGTTGACACCCTTGGGGTTCACACCAGCCGTTGCCAGCAGGGTACCGGAACCTTCACCCCACATGTTGGTCCAGGAAACAATCTTTCCGCCCAGCATAAAGTCGAGGGATGCACCCAGGGAGAACTGACCGACACGCAGGTTGGTAGCAAAGCCACCCGTGAGAAGAGGCTGCATATTGCCCACTTCCTTATTCTTGTTTGTCTCATAGGTAGGACGGACTTCACCCCATGTGGTATTGCCGTCACGGAGGATATACTTGCCTTCCTCATTTCTGGCAAAACGGGAACCGGTTTCAATAACGCCGATCGGCTTGCCTTCAATAGCCTTCTCATAGAAACGATAGGAGAAACCAGACCAGTAAATGGTGTATTCTTTCTGATCAGGAGCAAGCTGAACAAGGGTGTTCACGTTTCTTGCGATATTGGCGGAGAGGCTCCACTCAACATTCTTGGTCTTGACGGGAACACCGCCGAGGACCAGTTCAACACCCTGGTTTCTTACCAGACCAGCGTTCATGGTGCGATAGGCATAACCAGCCTGAGGCAGTGCATTGGCGCTGATGATGTCGTCCTTCGTATTCTTGACATAGAAGTTGAAGTCACCATAGAAACGGTTGTCAAACATCTTGAATTCCGTACCTACTTCGTAAGAGGTGGAGATGGTGGGCTTGATGTTCGGGTTCAGCATCTCGTTGGGTTCATACATAGCAGGCAGGTTGTGCACCTTGGAACCCACGCTATAATAACTATAAACGTTGTAAGCGTCGGGAACAGAACCAGTCTGTGCAATGGAGCCACGGATCTTCCAGAAGTTCAGCCAGGGAGCGTCGATGAGCTTGGAGGCCATGAAGGACAGGGAACCGCCACCATAAGGATAGCCATTGCTGGAATCGGGAAGACGGGAGTCAATATCATAACGGAAAGAGCCGTCCAGGTAAACGAGGTCGTCCCAACCGATGGTTGCAGTAGCAAAGAAAGCACGAGTCTTGAAGTGCTCCTCGCTGTTGTTGGTGGAGTAAGTAGAGTTGGAAGCCTTCAGGTTGAAGAAGCCGGGCAGGGACAGACCGCCGTTGGTGGCGCTGTTAAGGTAGTAATAGTCATAACCGCGAGCTTCGGCGAAAGCAGCAGCCTCTACAGAGAGCTTGTTGTCCACGAACTGGCCGCCATAGGTTACATAACCCTGAGCAGTGAAGTCGGAACTGTTATTCTGGTACGTACGGAAGTAAGGGTCCCAGTTGATGGAGCCGCTGCCGTGCTTAGCCTCGTACTTGGCATTGGTCATGTAGCTGTTGAAACGGCCACCTACGCGAATATTGAAAGGAAGGACGGTATAGATATCGGCACCAATGATATGATAGTACATGGTGTTGTCGCTGTTGTAGTTATACAGCGTACCGTAAGGGTTGTCATGGTAACGGGGAGCAAGCTTGGTGGGAGACTCGATATTCCAGGTTCTCCAGCTTCCGTCCGGAGCCATATAATCCTTGTAGTCGGCGATATTCACGTTGGTCTGACCCCACTGGGTGAAGTCGCAAACAACGTTACCTTCGGCGCTGTAACCTTCGGTAGCGGCATTCTGGTTCTTGCGCATACGGAAGCGGTAGCTAATGTCGGCATTGATCCAGCTTGCAGGCTTGATGGAGGTAGTAATGCTGAAGGAACGGCGGACAGCCTTGGAGTTAAACATAACACCCTGACGGTCTACATTGGTGAAAGCCACACGGGTGTTCATGCCCTTGACAGACTTGGAGAAGGCCACATTGGTGGTGTTGCTCCAGGCGGCACGGGTGAGGTCACTGAGTTTCAGACGGGATTCCCAAGTCTCAGCGACACCGTATTTGGGAGAGCTCGGATCCCAGGAGATAGCCGGACGGACCAGCGTCTTTCCATCGAAGCGGGGACCCCAGTTCTCATCGGAGCCATAGTCCATATAATAGATGCCATCTTCAACCACCATCTCTCCTACTTCACCAAAGAGGTAGGAAGCCGAAGTATAATCGTGGGCATCGGCGCCTTCAGCATAGGCAAGCTTGGTAACTCCGGCAGCCATGGAACCACCACCATACAGATTATTGAGTTTGATGTGATTGTAGAGGGTTTCTACGGCAGTGGTGTGGGAGAATTCCACATGCGACTGACCGTCCTCGGCTTTCTTGGTAGTGATGATCACAGCGCCGTTGGCGCCGCGGGAACCGTACATGGCGGTAGCAGAGGGGCCTTTGAGGATATTGACGGAAGCGACATCGTCCATATTCACAGCGTTGGAACTGGCGATGACACCGTCAATAACATAAATAGGAGCATTACCCTTTGCATCGGAATAGGAAGTGGCACCACGCAGCACAATAGAACCCTCATTGAAGGTAGCACCGCCAGCGCCCCAGAACTGGGCACCAGCCACTTTACCGGCCAGGGAGTTGCCAAGCTCGGAGCTGTGGGTCATGGTAAGGGTTTCTTCGTTGATGACCTGGGCCGAATAACCAATAGCTTTCTGCTTACGGGTGAGACCCTGGGCGGTAACGACAACCTCGTCCAGGTACTCGGCATCCTCTTCGAGGGTGACGGCAACGGTAGTAGCGCCGTTGACGGCAACCTGAGCGGTCTTGTAACCAAGATTGCTCACCACCAGGAAGCCATCCTTGGCAACGTTGATGGTAAAAGCGCCATCAGCATCTGTCAGGGCATATGAAGTGCTATTACCCTGCACAACGACAGCAGCGCCCGAAATAGGTTCACCGGAAGCACGGTCCGTGACCGTACCTTTCACAGTGATGTTCTGTGCGTTCAAAGCGACGCCCAAAGTGGCGAAAACGCACATCAGCAACAAACTGATCCTTTTCATAAGCTTAAACATTAAATATTGATACAAAATAGATTGCTCTATTAATACGCTACCTTACCACGCACACTAACAAATGCGTTGGATGCAAAGATTGAAAAGAAATTTCAGTTTTGCAAATCGAAAAACAAGCCGCAGAACGCTATATTTCAATGATTAAAAGGCAATATTAAAAATTTTATAAATATTTTAGCAGTTTTAGCTTACGGATTATAAGTAGCAAAAACATTTTAGTGAATAAAATGTAAATAAATGAAAAATATTTCATTTTTGACATTTTCGTCATTATAACGGATTTAAACGCATAATTACAGTTATTATATGCACCCGTAAACTAAATATTATTCAAACATATTAATAAAAAAGCCAAAATCATCCATTAAAATTAAAAGAAAAGTGCCACCGTCACCGGCAGCACTCTTCACAATTTGTCAAGTTCTTTCGTTTATTTTCTCCAATATTCGTTCTGGTCTGCGGCAGTAAGCGCCTTGTTGTAAAGCATCTCAATCTGCGGGATGGACAGCATGAAGCGGGGGCTGTCGGCCGGCAGCTTCTCGATGGCCCAGTGCTCGGGATCCTGCGTGCGGTCCAGCGCCACGTGCTCCCGTTTGATATCGTACAGGCGGAACCCTTCTCCGTATAGTTCCTTACGGCGCTCCATGTAAATGCTCTACAGGGAACCGTCGGTTGCCGATGCGCCGCGGGCAGCCTGCAGGCCGGCCACCTTTCCCTGGAGAGCCTGCTCTACAGATGCTACAGGCTTCTGGGCCAGTTCCTCTGAGCGGACCATGCTGGCCGATCCGGAATAGGAACTCTTCTTGGCCGTACCATAGGCGACGACGAGGGTTTCTTCCAGGAATTCGGCGCTGGGAGCGAGGGAAATATTGAGAGTCGTGGTCCGTTCACCTCATCTTGGATATAAAATGTATACTAACTAACTAAAACGGGCGCAAAATAAGAAAGAAAAGGTCGAATTTGCAAATTTTTTAAGAATTTTATGCATATAATTGACACTTATCCATTGTTATCGAGAAATATTCACTATCTTTGCGCTATGCAAAAGAATCAAGCACGGCAACAAGCCCTATTGGAAATCATAGGCAGCCATAAAATATTCAGTCAGGAAGAGCTCATTCAGAAGCTCGGAGAGAGAGGTATCACCGCAACTCAGGCAACCCTTTCCAGAGACCTGAAGGCGCTTAAGATCATAAAGGTAACCCGCGAAGGCTACAAACTTCCCCAGACAAGCAAGCCCTCCCCGAACGGGATGGCCATGGGTGTCATCAGGGTAGAGATGAATCTCCCGGTCTGCGTAGTCTACACGCAGGTAGGTTTTGCCCCTGCCGTGGCCACCTATCTGGACCGCCACCCCCTCGCACCCGTAATGGGCACCGTAGCCGGTGACGACACCGTCATCATGGCCATCCGAAAAGGATTCAACGAAGACCAAATCCTTGAGGCCCTCTCCAAGATCTTCCCAGACATCCGTGATAAGTTTGTTCTGATGCCGGAGCTGTAAGGGGCATCACACACGGTCAAATTCAACTCACCCACTGCCGCATTGACACGTAGATCGCACAGAATGGCGATCCGGCGTCAACGCGGCAGCGTTTTATGCCGTTGTGCCGAAAAACCTTGCCACGTTGACACATAGACCGCACAGAATGGCGATTCGGCGTCAACGCGGCAGCCGCAACGGATGTACGTACATCGAAAGAGCGCTACAATGCCGATTATTTGTACGTACATCATACGAGCACGCGGAGATGCGCAAAAAGTGCCGAAATTGCGCATCTAGAAATGCTGCAGCACGTGGAGATGCGCAAAAAGGAGCAATATTGCGCATCCAGCGGTGCTGGGA
>CAMODD010000052.1:0-13851 GCA_946611215.1 uncultured Bacteroidales bacterium
GGAGGGACATCCTCCGCATGGTGTGCCTGGCAAAATCCGGCCATCCCGGCGGCTCCATGTCGTCTACGGATGTCCTCACCACCCTCTACTTCAACCAGATGAAGCAGGATCCTGCCACGTGGACCCGTGACGGCAAGGGACAGGACATGTTCATCCTGTCGGCCGGCCACATGACCCCCGTCTACTATTCCGTGCTGGCCCGCTGCGGCTATTTCCCCGTGAGCGAGCTCGCCAGCTTCCGCCAGATGGGCACCCGCCTGCAGGGCCATCCCTCCGTCCGGAAGAACCTCCCCGGCATTTTCCAGGCATCCGGTTCCCTGGGACAGGGCCTGAGCGCCGCCTGCGGCCTTGCCATCGGCAAGAAAATGGATAAGGACAATAACTTCGTCTTCTGCCTGTGCGGAGACGGTGAAAGCGAGGAAGGCCAGATCTGGGAAGCCGGCATGTTCGCCGTGCACCACAAGCTGGACAACCTCATTGCCATGACCGACTGGAACGGCAAGCAGATTGACGGTCCCGTGGAGGAAGTCTCCGGCATCGGAGACCTCGCCGCCAAATGGGAAGCCTGGGGCTGGAATGTGATTGTGGCCGATGCCCACGACTTCGACTCCATCCAGAAGGCTTTTGAGCTGGCCAAGGCCGGCAAGGGCAGCGGAAAGCCCGCCATGATCCTGTTCAAGAGCGAAATGGGTCACGGCGTAGACTTTATGGCCGGCACCCACAAGTGGCACGGCTCCGTTCCCAAGCCCGAGCAGCTGGAAGACGCCCTCAAACAGTTAGGAGAAACCCCTTTAGGAGATTTTTAGTATGAAAAAGTATACAGATACAGGTAAGAAAGATACCCGCAGCGGCTTTGGCGCAGGTCTTCTGAAGGCCGGAGAGGCCAACCCCAACGTAGTAGCCCTCACCGCAGACCTCAAGGGTTCCCTCAAGATGGACGCCTTTGCGGCCCAGTTCCCGGAGCGTTTCATCCAGTGCGGCATTGCCGAGGCCAACATGGTAGGCGCCGCCGCCGGCCTGGCCATCACCGGCAAGGTTCCCTTCATCGGCTCGTTCGCCGAGTTTGTCACCGGCCGCGTCTATGACCAGATCCGCCAGGAGGTAGCCTACGGAAACACCAACGTCAAGATTGCTTCCTCGCACGCCGGCATCACCCTTGGCGAGGACGGCGCCACCCACCAGACCATGGAAGACATCGCCCTCATGCGCGCCCTGCCCGGCATGGTGGTGCTCAATCCCTGCGACTATAACCAGACGGTGCAGGCAACCCTCGCCGCCGCAGAGTTTAACGGCCCCGTGTACCTTCGCTTCGGCCGTCCTTCCGTTCCCAACTTCACGGATCCCGACGAGCCCTTCGTCATCGGCAAGGCCATTGTCATGAATGAAGGCAAGGATGTCACCCTCTTCGCCACCGGCCACACCGTGTGGGAGGCCCTTCAGGCCGCCGAGGCCCTGGAGGCCGATGGCATCAGCGCGGAGGTCATCGACATTGCCAGCATCAAGCCGCTGGACGAGGATGCCATCGTGGCATCGGCCCGCAAGACTGGCGCCGTGGTGGTAGCCGAGGAACACAACATGGCCGGCGGTCTTGGAGAAGCCGTCGCCGGCGTCCTGGCCAAGGCCTGCCCCACTCCCGTAGAATTTGTCAACGGACAAGACCTCTTTGGACAGTCTGGCACGCCTTCTGCACTCATGGCGGCGTACGGCCTGGACGCTCCGCACATTGCGGAAGCCGCAAAGAAGGCCATCGCCCGCAAATAAATGGAAGAACTTGAGCAGGTTTTCAATAGCATCGTAAAGCAGTACTCCGAAAGGTTGTACTGGCACGTGCGCCGCATGGTGGGCTCCCACGAGGATGCCGACGACCTGCTCCAGGAAATCTTCCTCAAGATCTGGACTGCGCTTCCCTCCTTCCGGGGGGAGGCGCAGCTCTATACCTGGGTATGGCGCATCGCCACCAACGAGACCCTCAACTTCCTTAGGAAGGAAAAGGTGCGCGCGCTGCTGCGGTTCTCATCGGCCGATGAACTGGCGGCGCAGCGGGTAGCGGCCGACCCTTACTTCAACGGCACCGACGCCGAGCGCGAAATGGCCAAAGCCATAGCCCGGCTCCCGGAAAAGCAGCGGCAGGTTTTCATCATGCGCTGGTGGGACGAGCTCAGCTACGAGGAGATATCGGCCATCACCGGAACGTCGGTGGGAGCGCTCAAGGCTTCCTACCACATTGCCCAGGAAAAAATCAAATTAAACCTTTCGGATGCAGAGGTGTCAAAGTAAGCAGTTATGACCAGAAAAAACCCCATATCCGTCCCCGACGGCTACTTCCAGGACCTTCAGGTGCGCCTGAGCCAGATTCCTACGCAGGAAGAGGCGGCGCCCCGTGGCATCCGGCGGCTGGCCCCTTACGTGGCCTATGCCGCTTCGCTTCTTGTACTGGCTACCGTCGGAAACTTTATCTTCCGCAGTGCTGCAGCGAAGGAAGATAACGGCTGGGACTACGTTTCCTATCTGGCCCTGTCACTGGATCCCGACGGGCTGGTAGAGCTCAAGGAAGCGGAGGAACCCACCGAAGACGATATCCGCAGTTTCCTTCTGGCAAGCAACGTTTCCGTTGAACAATTAGCCATGTTAGACGATGAAAAAACTTATTAGCGTACTCAGCGCCATTGCGCTCATGAGCGTGGTGGCTTTTGCCCAGCCCAGAAATGGGTTCAAGGGAAATAAAAAGGGAGCCGAGCAGTGGAGAGAACGTATCCGTGCAGAGCAAGTTGCCTTTATCACCTCCGAACTGGATTTGACCGAATCTGAGGCCCAGGCGTTCTGGCCCGTATACAATGATGTCCAGAACCAGCGCCGGGAAGCCTTCAAGGCCAGCGGAGAAGCGTTCAAGTCCCTCGCAGAGGGTGTGGACGGAGAAGACGTAGACAAGCTCCTGAAGCAGTATCTGGACAGCAAGAAGGCGGCCGAGAAGATTGAGGCCGATGCCATTGCCCGTTTCAAGAAGGTCCTTCCCGAAAAGAAAGTAGCCAAGCTGGTGCTGGCCGAGGAAAAGTTCCGTCACCACCAGATTAGCAAGCTGGGACAGGGAGGGAAGCATTAATCACTTCCAGGCTCCGTCCTCAAGGAAACAAGTTCGATCACAGAGTTGAGCCAGACCGGCGTCGTGGGTAACCACCACAACGGTCTGGCCTTTTTCTTTGCGTACGTCCAGGAGGAGCTGGTGAATTTCATCCTTGGTACGGGTGTCCAGGTTGCCGGTGGGTTCGTCGGCAAAGAGAATGGCGGGGGCATTGATGAGGGCGCGGGCGATGGCGACGCGTTGCTGCTCACCGCCGGAGAGTTCCGAGGGTTTGTGTGTGGCGCGGCCGCTGAGACCTACGAGCTGCAGCAGGTCATCGGCCTTCCTGCGGGCTTCCCGTGTACCGGTTCCGCCGATGAGGGCCGGGATCATCACGTTTTCCCGGGCAGAAAACTCCGGCAGCAGGTGATGGGCCTGGAACACAAAGCCGATGCGGCGATTGCGGAAGGCGGCGAGGGCGTTGCCCCGGAGAGCAAGGACGTCGGTTCCGTCAATGATGAGCGAACCGGAATCGGGGGTGAGGAGCGTGCCCAGAATTTGCAGGAGCGTGGACTTGCCAGCCCCGGAGGCGCCCATAATGGCGACGACTTCCCCGGCGCTGGCCCGGAAGTCTACTCCCTTGAGCACTTCCACGGTGCCAAAGGACTTTTGAATATGGGTTGCCTCTATCATGGTCGGGGTGACAAGACTCGAACTTGCGACCCTCTGGTCCCAAACCAGATGCGCTACCAACTGCGCTACACCCCGTGGAGGAGTTACAAAGGTAAAGAATAATTGGGTATTTTGAAAGATAATATGTACCTTTGTGTGATAATGCTAAAACCATTTACCTATGTATTTGCTGGGTTATGACATCGGAAGTTCTTCCGTAAAAGCGTCCCTCATAGAGGCCGAGACCGGAAAGTGTGTCGCCTCGGATTTTTTCCCGAAAACAGAGGCTCCCATTATCACGAAAAGGGCGGGATGGGCCGAGCAAGACCCTTCCATGTGGCTGGGCAACCTGCGCATGGCTACGGCCAGCGTTCTGGCATCGGCCCGGGAAGTATCCCCCAAGGATATCAAGGCCATCGGCATCTCCTACCAGATGCACGGGCTGGTGTGCGTAGACCGGCACATGAACGTTCTCCGGCCTTCCATCATCTGGTGCGACTCCCGTGCTGTTCCTTACGGAGAGAAAGCCTTCCAGGCCCTGGGAGAGGAGTACTGCCTGGGGCACCTTCTGAACTCGCCCGGCAACTTTACGGCCGCCAAGCTGGCCTGGGTAAAGGAGAACGAGCCCGAGGTGTACCGCCGCATCTGGAAAGTGATGCTGCCCGGAGACTATATTGCCATGCGGCTCACGGACACGGTGTGCACCACCGTGAGCGGCTTGTCGGAAGGAATTTTCTGGGATTTTGAAAAGAACGAGCCCAGCGCTCCCCTTCTGGAGTATTTTGGGTTTGACGAAACCGTGCTGCCGCTTAGAAAGCCCACTTTTGGGGTGCAAGGCACGCTCACCCGCCAGGCGGCCGAGGCCCTGGGACTCACGGAAGGAATCCCCGTCACGTACCGGGCCGGAGACCAGCCCAATAACGCGCTCAGTCTCAACGTATTCAACCCAGGAGAGATTGCCTCTACGGCCGGCACCTCCGGCGTAGTGTACGGCGTAATCGGCGGTGTGGCGCACGACCCCCTCTCGCGCGTCAACTGTTTTGCGCACGTGAACCATACGGCGCAGGATCCCCGGCTGGGCGTGCTGCTATGCATCAACGGCACCGGCATCCTCAATGCCTGGATGCGCCGGAACGTCGCCCCGGAGGGCCTTTCCTACGCCCAGATGAACGAGGCCGCCGCACAGGTGCCCATCGGCTGTGACGGGCTCAGCATCCTGCCCTTCGGCAACGGAGCCGAGCGCCTCCTGTGCAACAGGGACCAGGGCTGCAGCGTACATGGCCTGAGTTTTAACCGGCACAGCCGGAACCATCTCCTGCGCGCAGCACAGGAAGGCATCGTGTTCTCTTTCCAGTACGGAATAGAAATCATGGAGCAGATGGGCCTCAAAGTGGACAAGATCCACGCAGGCATGGCCAACATGTTCCAGTCGGCCGTGTTCCGCGAGACGCTCGCAGGCGTGTCTGGAGCCACCATCGAACTCCTGGACACCGACGGAGCGGCCGGGGCGGCCAAGGGAGCCGGCATCGGCGCAGGTATTTACAAGAACTCGGAGGAGGCTTTCTCTTCCCTGAAGAGGCTGGCGGTCATCAGCCCCGCTCACCAGAGCGAGTACCGCGAGGCTTACGAAAGATGGAAATCATATATCATTCAATAAATTATGGCAGAACAGTATTTTCCCACCATCGGAAAGATTCCCTTCGAGGGAACAGAAAGCAAGAATCCTCTTGCATTCCATTATTATGACGCTAACCGCGTAGTCATGGGCAAGCCCATGAAGGAGTGGCTCAAGTTTGCCATGGCCTGGTGGCACACGCTGGGTCAGGCATCGGCCGACCCCTTCGGCGGACAGACCCGCAGCTATGCCTGGGACAAAGGCGAGTGCCCCTACTGCCGTGCCCGTGCCAAGGCCGACGCCGGCTTCGAGATCATGCAGAAACTGGGCATCGAGTATTTCTGCTTCCACGACATCGACCTCATCGAGGACTGCGACGACATTGCCGAGTATGAGGCCCGCCTGAAGGACATCACGGACTACCTGCTGGAGAAGATGAAGGAGACCGGCATCAAGAACCTGTGGGGAACCGCCAACGTATTTGGCAACAAGCGCTACATGAACGGCGCAGCCACCAACCCGCAGTTCGACGTTGTGGCCCGCGCCGCCGTCCAGATCAAGAACGCCATTGACGCTACCATCAAGCTGGGCGGTTCCAACTACGTGTTCTGGGGCGGCCGTGAGGGTTACTACAGCCTGCTCAACACCCAGATGCAGCGGGAGAAAGACCACCTGGCCAAGATGCTTGCCGCAGCCCGCGACTATGCACGCGCCAAGGGCTTCAAGGGCACTTTCCTCATCGAGCCCAAGCCCATGGAGCCCACCAAGCACCAGTACGACGTTGATACGGAGACCGTGATTGGCTTCCTGCGCGCCAACGGACTGGAGAAGGACTTCAAGGTGAACATTGAGGTGAACCACGCCACGCTGGCCGGTCACACCTTCGAGCACGAGCTCACCGTGGCCCGTGAGAACGGCTTCCTGGGTTCCATCGACGCCAACCGCGGAGACGCCCAGAACGGCTGGGACACCGACCAGTTCCCGGTCGATGCCTTTGACCTTACCCAGGCCATGATGCAGGTCCTCCTCAATGGCGGATTCGGCAACGGCGGTACCAACTTCGACGCCAAGCTGCGCCGTTCCTCCACCGACCCCGAGGACATCTTCATCGCCCACATCAGCGCCATGGATGCCATGGCCCATGCGCTCCTGAATGCAGCCGCCGTGCTGGAGGAGAGCCCTCTGTGCAAGATGGTCAAGGAGCGTTATGCTTCCTTCGACAGCGGTCTTGGCAAGCAGTTCGAGGAAGGCAAGGCTACGCTGGAAGACCTTTACGCCTACGCCGTCAAGAACGGTGAGCCGGCCGTTGCTTCCGGCAAACAGGAACTGTACGAAACCTTCCTGAACCTCTATGCAAAATAGCAGCAAAGGAAATCCCGCCTACCTATTTGGCATTGTCCTGGTGGCGGTACTTGGCGGCCTTCTGTTCGGTTACGACACGGCCGTCATCTCGGGCGCGGAAAAGGGCCTTCAGGCCTTTTTCCAGGGCGCTCAGGATTTCACATACACGGACGGATGGCATGGTTTCACCACGTCCAGCGCTCTTATCGGCTGCATCATCGGCGCTCTTCTGAGCGGTGTCATGGCTTCGCGCCTGGGCCGCAAGAAGAGTCTGTTCGTGGCCGGTATCCTATTCTTTCTCAGTGCACTGGGCTCTTACTATCCGGAGTTTCTCTTCTTTGAGAAAGGCCTGGCTTCGAAGAGCCTTCTCATCGCGTTCAACGGCTACCGCATCCTGGGAGGAATTGGCGTAGGACTGGCATCGGCCCTCTGCCCCATGTACATTGCGGAGATTGCGCCGGCTTCCAAACGCGGAAAGCTGGTGTCCTGGAACCAGTTTGCCATTATCTTCGGCCAGCTGGTGGTGTACTTCGTGAATTTCCTCATCATCCGGAGCCATGCTTCAGACCCCGACGTGGTGGCCTGGACCAACGCCATCGGCTGGAGGGTGATGTTTGTTTCCGAGGCTGTTCCGGCCGGGCTGTTCGCCCTCCTAATCCTGCTGGTACCCGAGACGCCGCGTTACCTGGCCATGCACGGCCAGCCTGACAAAGCATTCGAGGTGCTTTCGCGCATCAATGGAAGTGAGAAAGCCGGCGAAATCCTTCAGGAAATCCAGGAGACGGTCCAGAAGGACACCCACGTGCGCCAGGAGAAGCTCTTCGCCTACGGCTTCATGGTGGTGTTCATCGGATGCATGCTGTCTGTGTTCCAACAGATTATCGGCATCAATGCCGTGCTGTACTTTGCACCGCGCATCTTTGAATCCATGGGCGTTGATAACAACATGCTGTTCACGGTCATTATGGGCGTGATCAACATCTCGTTCACGCTGGTGGCCGTGTTCACGGTAGAGAAACTGGGCCGCAAGCCGCTGCTCATCACCGGTTCCCTGGGCATGGCCCTGGGCGCCTTCGGTGTAGCGCTGAGTTCCGTAGCGCAGGTTCCCGCCCTGGTGCCCGTGGCAAGCATCATGGTGTACAGCGCTTCGTTCATGTTCAGCTGGGGTCCTATATGCTGGGTATACATTGCCGAGCTCTTCCCCAACACCATCCGCAGCCAGGCTACGGCATGGGCGGTTGCGTTCCAGTGGATCTTCAACTTTGTCGTGAGCTCCACTTTCGTGCCCATGTACACGCGCAGCCCCTTCTTCGCCTACGCCCTGTACGGTGTCATCTGCCTGGTCGCCGCCGTGTTCGTGTGGTGCCTGGTTCCTGAGACCAAGGGCAAGACGCTGGAGGACATGACGCACTTCTGGAAGACGCAGAAGTAGCCCGCACCGTGATGCGCAATGCGCTGAAACACAGCTATTTATAAAAATTCTCCCCGTCGTTTCGACTGGGGAGAATTTTTATATCTACCTAATTTGCAATTAGTTGCACATCACGGCCAAAATGGGCGGGGCGGGCAAGACAGGCGAGGCGGGCGAAACGGGGCGGGCAAGACAGGCGAGGCGGGCGGGGCGGGGCGGGCAGAACGGAGACAAAAGGCACAAGGCACTACCTGCCACCACCGCCAAAGCCGCCGCCGC
Source organism: uncultured Bacteroidales bacterium (assembly GCA_946611215.1). Classification (GTDB taxonomy): domain Bacteria; phylum Bacteroidota; class Bacteroidia; order Bacteroidales; family UBA932; genus Cryptobacteroides. The sequence continues at coordinate 8,377 of CAMODD010000052.1, forward strand.
TGAAGCCACCGCCGCCGCCGAAGGAGGTGTGGCCTCCGGTACCGTTGATGCTGCCGGCCTTGGAAACAGCATTGGTGAAGGCGCGGGTGCTCATGCTGCTAGTCCAGCGCATGGTGTAGTAGAGCGTAGTGGGATCGAGGCCGGTGGTACGGGCCACTTCCTCGAACTGGGCCGGGTACAGTTTCTTGAACTGCTGGGCCACTTTGTCGGCAATGCCGAAGAGCTGGGCATACACCAGGTATTCCTTCCAGAGGCGGACTTCGATGGCGGCACGTTCATCGCTCAGAGTGAATTCCTTCAGGTAGTTGCGGAACTCCACCAGATGGCAGGCTTCGGGCCTTGCAGAAGGAGTGAGCGTGTAATCATTTACCAGATAGCCCTTGTCGTGAAACCAGCGCTTGCCACGGGCCAGAGCACGGTCGGGCCAGGCCGTAACCTTTTTGTAGTGCTGTTTGGACCAGTTTTCAAACTCGTTCTTTTCCAAAAGGAGATTGCTTCCGGCAGCCGAGCGTGCCATCTGGTACAGGGCTTCTTCTACATCGTCCTCCGACACGGAATCAGCCACAAAGGAAAGACTGACGCGCCTGGGGGTGGAAGCATCGGCCTGCACATTCACCTGCCCGTTCATGATCCAGCGAAGGAAGTACGCGCCGATGAGGCTGTTGGCAGGGGCCGATATCTCAAAGCGCCTGCCCTTGGCGAGGGCATAATACGCGGCAAAGAGGTTCCCTTCCAGCGGGACGTCGCGATACCACTCCGTGATCTTGGTTTTCCCGAAGAAGGACTTGCGCCATTTATAGCCCAGGGCCGATGCCACGGCAATCCAGATGACAAGCGCAAAAAAGCCCAGGAAACACAGCCCGAAAATTACGAAAAACCACTCGCCGCCGTCCTCTTCTTCGTAGGAGCTTCCATCCAGAGCATGCTCCAACACATCCTGGAACGGCCCGGCTTTGACAACTGCGGGCGCAAAGATGCCCTTTTCGAATTTGACCAGGGCGATGACGGAACTGTTGTCATTGTCAAGGGGCTCGGAGGTTTCGGCTACCACAGCCCCGTCTATGACGTTGATGTCTCCGTAGAAGCCAAAGCCCCAGACCCGGGTGTTGTCATAGGTCCACTCCGGGCAGTCAAAGGCCGGAACGATGGTAACGCGGGCATGGTCCGGTGCGGGCTTCATGCCGCGGTTCACGAACATGAAGTTGAAGCCATCGGCGTCGTCGTAGGCCTGTACCAGACCGGTCACATAGAAGCGTACGGTCCAGATGTGATTTCCCTTGGCACCCAGGCCCCAGCACAGTTCTACGCCGTCACTCTTACGCACAATACCGCATTTGCCGGTTTTGTACGAACGGTCCCGGTCAATGTTCCAGTTGTCTTCCAGGCTCTCGAAAGGCACACCGTTCTCACTCACCTGAAGCTGTCCGATGGTCATGGGCCCAAGGTTACTCACCGGGATAAAAAACTCGGTACCGGAGCCGCCGGCTTCGGCATCCCAGGTTTGCGTGATCCAGGCGCTTCCGTCCGGATAGAGTTCTACACGGATGTCCACGTCCCGGATTTGCCGGATACTTTCCGCCGCAGCACTGACACACAGCACTGCGGCGAAGATAAGGGTAAGGAGTCGCTTCATCGGCTAGATAGCAGGATAATCCTTCTTGGAAAGGTCATCGGCGAGATAATCTCGCTTTGCAAAGCCCAGCATTCCGGCGACGGCCGATACGGGGAACGAGCGTACCTGCTGGTTGAAGCGGGTGACGGTATCGTTGAAGGTCATGCGGGAAAGGCGCACGTTTTCTTCGTACTTCTCGATGCTGGCCATGGTATCACGATAGTTCTGGCTGGCCTTGAGGTCCGGGTAGGCCTCGGCCACCGCAATGAGGCGGCTGCCGATTTCCTTGAGGGTGGCCTCGTTGGCGTTGATATCGGCCACGGTGGGAGCGGGCGATGAGGTAATCTTGCGGGCATCGACAATCTTCTGGAGGGTATCGGCCTCGTAAGAAGCATATTCGCGGGTTAGCTTGATGAGCGCCTGGAGGGCGTCGTAGCGACTGATTTGCTGGACGTTGATCTGTTTTAGTGCATTGTTGCAGAATTCGTCACTCTTCACGAGCTTATTCTGAACGGCAATCACCCATAATACCAGAAGGGCGACAATGGCAATGATAATAATGAGTGTCATGGTTAAATTTTTATTTAATTCACACAAATATCCGAAAAATGAGTAAATTTGTCAAGTAAACCAAATGAGTTTTTCATGAAAACCAACCAGCAATTTAAAAACGAAGCCCTGGATGCCCTGCACGGTAACTGGGGAAAGGCAGTTCTGCTGACGCTCCTGTTTTTCATCATCATTGGCTTTTTCTCTGGCCCTGTCTCTTACCAGAGCGCCCAGATGCAAAGCTATATGCAGGAGCATGTCTCTTCCATGCAATCGGCCTACAAAATGACGGCTATGCTGCAGGATCCCGAGTTCCTTGCCATGTATCAGCGTGTCAACGGAGCCTCGTCCCTCCTTACCCTTGCCTGGATCCTGCTTCTGCTCCCCCTGACGCTGGGTTACATGAACTCCTTGAGAAAACTCCTTATTGCTGGTGACAACAATCTGATTTCCAACGCATTTCATATTTCATTCTCCCATTATTGGCGTAAAGTCTGGACGCTGCTGCTCATGGAAATCCTGGTCATGCTCTGGTCGCTGCTGCTTGTGATTCCCGGCATCATCAAGAGTCTTTCCTATGCCATGACGCCCTATATCCTGGTAGACAATCCGGAACTCACCGCCAGCGAAGCCATCCATCGCAGCCGCATGATGATGAAAGGACACAAATTTGACCTGTTCTACCTGTATCTCAGCTTCATCGGCTGGTTCTTCCTGAGCATTTTCACCTTCGGTATCGGCTTCCTGTGGCTGTACCCGTACGTAAGCACGGCCGAGGCCTCCTTCTATGAGGAAGTCAAAAGAGACTACGAACTCAACGGCGGGCTGGACTAGGTCCCCCCGTGTACGGCGCGGCGCTCTGGCCGCCTCAGTTGCTTCGCTCCTGCCGCCTCAGTTGCTCTGGCCGCTCTGGTTGTGATGTGTAACTAATTACAAATCAAACAGATATGAAAATTCTCCCCCTCGTTTCGAAGGGGGAGAATTTTTGTAAGCTGTTATATATCAGCAAATTGCACATCACGGGAACAGAGCAGAAGGTTCAGGCTTTCACCTTGGGGATATGCAGGAACTTGCAAATCTGCCCGGGTGTGGCCTGGGTTCTATTTCTAAACAGGGGATACAGTTCTCTGCGTTTTTCGAGAGGCCAGGACAGGAATTCATGAATATCCGAAAGGCCCTTTTCTTTGATGAGGATCCGGGCCATTTGAATATAATAGGCATCGGAGCGGCCTTCGAATGTTTCATTAAGATCGTATTCGTGGGTTGTGGTGGAGTGCAGTGCAACGAGATAGTTCTCGAAGGAGCCATCGAAATAGCGGAGCGCTTCATTGTAATCTATTACGTTATAGGTTGTTATTATAAAGTCTACAAGCTGCTCTCTTTCGCGTAGAGACAGTTTTGAGGTAATTCTCCTTAGCTGGTTATAAGTGAGCGGCTTTCCCTTCTTATGCTGTGCACGCACCTCCCGCACGGCATTTTTCATGTGCCAGGAAGCTTCCCTTAAAACCAGTTTGTCCGAGAACGGATGGTCGCTTACGGCATAGGCCAGGAAGCTCCAGCGATAGTCTTCTGCATTTACGGCCAGTTGTCTTTCTACCGCATTGTTCCCCACATAAATCAGATTGGTTCTTCCTGCCTTGGCACCTTTCTTTGGGACACTTCCATACGTAGATTTGAACCAGGACATCCTGGTACCGCAAACCTGATTGTGAGAACGCGAAAACGTACGGTTGGCTTCTCCATAGAAAGCAGATAACTCCTGAACGGTTTCTGCCGTCACAGACATGTGGGTATGGTCGGGCATGGGACACATGGACAGGACTTTGACCTTATGCCTTGCTGCGGCTGTGCATACGATTGTGAACCAGACAAGATAGTCGCTTTGACTGTAAAAGATGACGCCACCATCGGCAGAGCGCTGAAAGCAGTGGTTAAGAATACCACGTTTAAAAGGACGTTGCTTCATATTGTATAAAACAATTTATTCCACTGTTTTGCAGTGGAGGCACTGACGTCCTGTAAACGCTATACAAATTTGGTAAATTCCCAGGAGATAAACAAATCCTGTTTTTGCGCGTGATGTGTAAGTTGCGTATATACAGTTACTTATAAAATTTCTCCCCGGTCGAAACGACGGGGAGAAATTTCGCAAACAATTGATACATAAGTTGTTACACATCACGCCCGGACGAAGGGGCAGGGCAGGGGCCCGGGCCGGGGGGAGCGGGAGGGCCAGGGAGCGGGAGGGCCAAGGGGGAAAGCCGGGAAGAGGGGACCGAAGAGGGGGGCCGAAGGGGGTGCCGAGGAGGGAGAGGCCAGCGAGAGGCCAGCGAGAGGCCAGCGAGAGGCCAGGGCGCTAGAGGAGCGCTAGAGAAGGCCGTCGGGGATGCGGAGGGTGAGGATGGAGGCCGATTCGTCGAGGCCCGTGACCAGGTCTTCGTGGAAAGGAAGAAGAACCTCGGTGCCGTCCGGGCGCCGGACCCAGAGGCAGGTGTTGCCGGGGATATCCTCGTAATCGGTCACAGTGCCGATGAATTCGCCTTCGGGGTTATGGACCTTCCAGCCGGTGAGGTCTTCGCCAGACTCTTCCTCGAAGTAGTCTGCGTAGATAGTCTGGCCGGAAAGTTCATCGGCGTCCTTCAGGGAGCGGACACCCGTGAGGTGCACCAGGGCCCGGTTGGCGCCCTTTTGCACAAAAGACTCAAAATAAAAGGGAACCGGCAGTCCATCGAATTCGATGAATACCGGTTCCTGGAGGTCGATATCCTCCGGAGCCACATCAAAGAAACTGATAAGAAGTTCTCCCTGGGTTCCGTTGGATTTCAGTACCTGAGCAATCCGCAGCATTATTCGGCGGCGGGAGCTTCGGTAGCTTCGGCGGCTTCCTCGGCGGGAGCTTCAGCGGCGGCAGCCTCTGCAGCAGCCTTAGCCTCAGCCTCGGCCTTCTTGGCGGCGATAGCCTTGGCACGAGCCTCGTTTACCTCGGCCTCAGCGGCCTTGACAGCCTTTGCCTTAGCAATCTCGTCGTTCTTGATGCCAGCCTTCTTGGCAGCGATCTTAGCGTCATGAGCCTCTTTCCAGGCAGCGAACTTGGCATCGGCCTGAGCCTCGGTGAGAGCGCCCTTGGCTACACCTTCTGCGAGGTGCTTGCGAAGGAGAACGCCTTCGTAGGAGAGGAGACGGCGGGCAGTGAGCGTGGGCTGGGCACCGACTTTGAGCCAAGCCAGAGCCTTCTCGCTATCCATAACGATGGTGGCAGGGTTGGTGTTGGGGTTGTAGGAGCCAAGCTGCTCGATGAATTTACCGTCGCGCGG
>CAMODD010000053.1:0-13243 GCA_946611215.1 uncultured Bacteroidales bacterium
TAGTAACGGGTGAGCTCGGAGGGGAGTGTAGGCCTGATTTCGGGCACTTCCAGGTGGCCAATCCTCACCAGCTGGTCTTCTACCTGCTGGCGTTTGGCCTCCAGCTGCATTTCGTAGGGCAGCGGCTGCCAGCGGCAGCCTCCACAGACGCCGAAATGCTCGCAGAAGGGCTTCAGGCGGTGGGCGGAGGGCTTCACAATGCGTTTGATGAAGCCTTCCATATAGTTTTTCTTTTTCTTGTATACCTGGATGTCCACGACGTCTCCGGGAACGGCGAAGTCTACGAACACAACCATGCCGTCTACGTGCGTGAGCGCTTTGCCCTCGGCTGCAACGGCTTCAATCTCAACGTTCTCCAGGAGGAGGTCGATTTTCTTCTTTCTGGTCATAGGGGAAAGTTAACTCATGCGCAAGTTAACATAATATAAATTGTGTAACAATTACAGATTTTCCTTGGAGGAGACCGGATTGCTGTAAATCTTGAGCAGCTCTTCCATGAGCTCGCCGCGGTCCAGCGTGGATTCTACAAGGATAATCTGCTGTGCCAGGTAGCCTTCGAACTTTTCCAGGTCTTCCATGGTGTACTCTCTGGCGTACTTGTTGGTCTTGTTCAGGAGGTCGTAGGCCATGTAGTTGGTCTTCCAGAGTTTGTAGCCCTCAATGACGCGGCGGTCCACAGCGTGGCGGATGCTCTGGTAGCGGTCGTTCTTGTCACAGAACGAAGCCTCGCGGATTTCTTCCTCGGTGAGCGGGTCTCCCACCTGCAGGTGCACGTGGCCCTTGGGCTGCTTGATGCCGATCATGATGCTCTGCAAATCTTCATCTTCTCCCTTCACATAGGAGCCGGTTTTGCGCTTGATGAGGGTTTCGCGGGCTTTCATGACATCGCAGGGCTCGTATTCATAGGAAATGGACATGGGAACGATGTGCAACTCCATGAAATTCTGGACAAAGTCTTTGGTTCCGCTCATATCCACCATCTTGAGGAGGCCCTGCTCGGTGATGTCAATGCCGTCCTTGGTGCGTCCCTGGCGCTGGGCAATCCAGACGGAGCCTGCGCCGGAGGTGATGGTTTCGCGGATGTACTTGGACAACACCTGCGAAGACAGGTACAGTTCGCGGGCCGATATACCGCGGATGACCTTGATCATGCGGTTGGAACGGATGAGGAGCTCTACCGTCTTCTGCTTGAGGAGGTTGTCTCCCACGCAGATCTGGGTCTCGGGCAGGCCGTTCCACATGAGGACCATCTGCGTGAGCGCGGGATCCAGGATGATGTCGCGGTGGTTGGACATGGCCAGGTACGTGCTGCCCAGCTTCTTGATATTTTCTACGCCGTCGTAGGTAAATTCGGTGATGGTATTGTCAATCACCCACTGGACGGCCTTTGACATGACGATTTCCTGAAACTCGTCTACCGTGTGGATATTACGGAGGACATCTCCCAAGAAGGTGTTGGGCTTGTCCGGGAACAGGAATTTGGAAATCCAGGGTACGTTGGGGTGAATGGATACGCGGGCCAGTGCGGCTGCCGCTTCTTCGTCGTTAAAGGGAGCAATATCGCTGAAATCGGTATAGTCCATATTTTTAAGGTTCAAATCAAAGGTTAAGGCTTGCAAAAAACATGCTAAAGGCTACGCCTTTCGAGGAGAGAACTGTCTCCGTAGCTGAGGAAGCGGAACCCGTGGGACAGCGCGTAGTTGTAGATGGTGCGCCAGTCTCCTCCCACAAAGGCCGATACCAGCAGGATGAGCGTGCTCTCCGGCTGGTGGAAGTTGGTGACGAGCATGTCCACCAGGCGGAAGGTAAAGCCCGGAACGATGATGATGCGCGTACCGGCAACGAGTTCCTCAAGGCCTTCGCGGTCCAGGTAATCGACGATGGCCTGAAGGGCTTCCGCCGTGCTGTAGGGATACTCCCGCTCATACGGTGCCCACTGGGCGACATCGGCCGGCTTCCCGGTCTCGATGCAGCTGACACCCACGTAGTAGAGAGACTCCAGGGTTCTTACGGAGGTGGTTCCTACCGCAATTAACTTGCGGTTTTTATTGGCCAACACTTGAAGCAGTGCTTTAGATACGGTAAAAGGTTCCCTGTGCATCGGGTGCTCGGAGACCAGCGAGCTTTTCACGGGCAGGAAGGTGCCGGCGCCCACGTGCAGGCACACGTTTTCGGTCTCTATCCCCTTTTCCCGGATGCGGTCCAGGACGTCCTGCGTAAAGTGCAGGCCGGCCGTCGGGGCCGCCACCGATCCGCGGATATGGGCGTAGAGCGTCTGGTACCGCTCCGTGTCAATGGCCTCGGACTCGCGGTTCAGATACGGCGGAATGGGAACGGTGCCGGCTATCTCCAGGATGCGGGAGAACGGGAGCCCGCCCTCCCAGGAGAAACGCACGGTGCCGGTCTGGCCGTTCCGCATCTCAAGTACTGCTTTAAGTGCAATGGCGCGGATCTCTCCGTTATCTTCCGGATTGTACAGGCTGAGGGTATCCTCCTTCCACTTCTTGGCATTGCCGATGACGCATTTCCAGCTGCAGGATTCCGTAGCGGCAAACGCGGTGTTGTACTCTACGGGCTCCACGGGCTCCAGGCAGAATACTTCGATGATGGCGCCGGTTTCCCGCTGGAAGTGCAGGCGGGCCGGGACTACCTTGGTATCATTGAATACCATGAGCGCGCCTTCGGGGAGAAAGCCGGGCAGCTCACGGAAAATTTTCTCTTCCACTGCTCCGTCTTTGTAATGGAGCAGTTTGGATGCATCCCTTTCCGGGAGCGGATATTTCGCGATCCTGGCATCGTCCAGGCCGTAATTGTAATCCTCTATATGGATTTCAGGAATCATGAGAATTTAAAATTTGTGCAAAGGTAACACTATTTATCGGAATTCGGGAATTCTCGGGAATGTTGTACTTCTGTTTACAAATGTAATTACAGATGTAAACTTTGCATTGGAACTGTTTGTTTACAATTGTGATAATACGCATAGGATATTGTGAATTTTCTCCCTCGCTTGCTAAAACTACATAAATTATTTCTATGGGCGTTACAACTACTTACTTAAATATAGTTAAATCAGATAGTTAGATATCTTTATATGTAGTTTTAGTATATGTGTGTACCACGCGATAGCTATTTTGCGCTCAAAATGAGCTATTTTTAGGATGATTATGTATATTAATTAGTATATAATCAGTTTTTTATCTATAATTACCTATTGTTATACTTAGCACTGTTTATTGTCTTTTTCTTTCTTGTGCATTCAATTTTGTAAACAGGCGGTATTTGGAATTCTCTTTTATTTTGTATATCTTTGTAAAGTTAAAGTTGTAAATTATGAATCGGCGTCTTTTACAATTTTTGCAGGCCGAAAACATCACGCAGGCCCAGTTCGCAGATACTCTCTCGGTAGCGCGCGGAAGCGTTTCGCATATCCTGGCCGGTCGTAACAAACCTGGCTACGATTTCCTGGAGAGTCTGCTGCTTCACTATCCCCGTCTCAACCTGGACTGGCTCATGACCGGTAAAGGTAAAATGTATCGCGATGACCCTGCTGCCCCGGAACTTCCGGAAGGAGGCAGCGTTTCCTTCGATGAGCTTTTCCCTACCGCCCGTACAACTCCTGCATCTGCAGCAACCCCTTCTCCAGCCCCTTCTGCGGCCCCAGCCAGAGTAGCCGTCATTCCGGCCACTCCCCCTGTCCCTCCCCGTAAAATCAAGCAAATTACCGTCTTCTATTCCGATAACACCTTTCAGGAGTTCGTTTCCAAGGAATAAATTGCTATCTTTGTCAGATGTTCCGTAAAAACGTTCCGCATTTGCAGGTAGAGGTAGCCGGACTGGTCTTTCCCAACCCGGTGGGTGTTCCTTTCGTCATCCAAAAAAGACGCTTTAGTTGGTGGCACAGGGCGCCTGAGGCAGGTTTTCTAATGCTTACCCCTCCTTCGCACGAGGCTGTGCTCCCCTGGATCAAAGGCCTCACCAGCGAGCCCGAGAGCACCATTCTGGCCGTAGATATCAAAACCGATATCGTAAGAACGTTTTCCCTGGTCTATGACTTTGCAGACTTTATTGTCATTGATCCGGACTCAGACCTGGGCATTGGTGCCGCAGATATTTCCGACACCCAGTCTCTGCTGGACGAACTGGTGAGCCTGCGTCTTTGCTACGAACGCTACACCCCCGTCTTCCTTCGCCTGGCACATGGGACCAGCCCCGACGAGCTCAAGTTCCTCCTGGGCGCCTGCCGGCTCAACGGTCTGGACGGCGTGGTGGTTTCCCACCTGTCCATGCTGGGAACCGTCCGGGAACTGACGCAGGGCCGCGTCCCTGTCATCTGCAGGGTCAATACCCCCGAAGAAGGCCTCCAGGCCCTTGAGGGCGGTGCTTCCCTATTGGAACTCCCGGATGCAAAACCGCTGGGGAAGCTTCTCAAAGCACTTGAAAACAAGCAAAAAATATGATTGAAGCATCGATCGTCACCATTGGTGACGAAATTCTTATCGGCCAGGTTCTGGATACCAATTCCCAGCAGTTGGCCCGCGCCCTCGAAGAAGTGGGTATCCACGTGGTGCGCATGGTTTCCGTTGGCGACAAGCGCGAGGAAATTGCCCAGACCCTCCTCCAGGAGCTCTCCAGGGCCCGGATTGTCTTCTCTACCGGCGGCCTGGGACCCACCAAGGACGACATTACCAAGGCAGTCCTGGCCCAAATCTCCGGCAGCAAGGGCTATGTGAAGCACGAAGGGCAGATGCAGAAGGTGGTGGAAATCCTACACGGCCGCGGCCTGGACGTCCTTCCTTCCAATGAAAACCAGGCCATGGTGCCGGACAGGGCCCATGTGATTGTGAATGCGCTGGGAACGGCCCCCATCATGGTGTTCCGGGATATGCCCGGTTCCGGGAGCACGCTTTATGCCCTTCCCGGCGTTCCCCACGAGGCTGTAGGCGCCATCCCTTCCATCATGGAGGACATCCGGGCGCACCAGCCGCTTTCTCAGATCCTGCACCGGAGCCTCATGGTCTACGGCATTGCCGAGAGTGCTCTCTCGGAGAAAATCGCCGCCTGGGAAGACGCCCTTCCGGCCGATATGCATCTGGCGTACCTCCCGAATCCCCTCACCGGCATCCGGCTCCGCCTCTCCCTGTACGGCTGCACCACCGGAGATGAGAAGGAGCGGATGGAGGACCAGCTCATCGGCCTGAAAGCTCTCCTCGGAGACCTTCTTTATGCCGACGGAGACTCCGACCTTGAAACCACCATCGGCGGCATCTGCCGCGAGAATGGACTCACGCTCTCCTGCGCCGAGTCCTGCACGGGCGGAATGATTGCGCACATGATTACTTCGGTGCCCGGCTCTTCCGGCTACTTCCTGGGCTCCGTCACCTCCTACGCCATCCCGGTCAAGGAGAAGGTGCTGGGAGTTCCGGCCCGCATCATCGAGGAGAAGGGCGTGGTCTCTTCGGAGGTGGCTGCGGCCATGGCCGAGGGAGTCCGCCAGCTCACCGGCTCGGATTACGCCGTCTCCACCACCGGTCTCGCCGGCCCTTCCGGAGATGCGTTCAATCCGGTGGGAACAGTGTGGATTGGAGTGGCCGGTCCCCGGGGTTCACGCACCGTCCGCTATGTTTACAAGAATGACCGGAAGCGCAATATCGAGCGTTTTGCGGCCTCGGCGCTCAACTTCCTGCGTCTATACATGCTGGAGGACTTAAAACATTAGTATGTAATAAAAGAAACACAAATGTTAGCGCTTGTAACATTTGTGTTTCTTTTCTGCTAAAACGGAGAAACTGCTTTATTCAGAGCAATTTACGATTCTACTCCAGACAGACAGTAAATTCTTCCCGGACACCTTTAAAATGTCCTTTTCGGAGTATCCCCTGCGTCTCATTTCTTCCAAAACCAGCTGGGTTTGAGAGATGTTTTCTACGCCTTCGGGGGTGACTTCGATGCCGTCGAAATCGCTCCCGATTCCCACATGGTCGATGCCGGCAATGGCAACGGCATGATCAATGTGATCCACAATTTCCTTGACGCCGGGGCGCCAGGGTTTCTCGGGATCATAGGCATCCGAGAGAAAATACGGATAAAAGTTGATGCCCACGTAACCGTCCTTTTCTCCCAGCGCGCGGAGCATCTCGTCGGTGAGATTGCGGCGGTGCGAGCAAAGGGCGCGGCAGCAGGAATGGGTTGCCACGACGGGTGCCTTGGACAGGCCGATGACATCCCAGAACGTCCGGTCCGATGCATGGGAGAGGTCTATCATCATGCCCAGCGCGTTCATCTCGGCCACCACTTCCCTGCCAAACGGACTCAATCCTCCCCAGCGCTTTCCCTCGGCGGCACTGTCAGCCACGGCGTTGTCTTCATTGTGGGTAAGGGTGACGTAACTTACGCCCAGCCGGTAGAAGGTTCTCAGGAGTGACAGCGACTCCTGGATGGGCGCTGCGTTTTCCATGCCCATGAAGACGGAGATGAGGCCTTTTTTCTCATGGGCGGGTACTTCATCGGGGCCGAACGTGAGGACGGCATAGTCCTCGTTGGCCTCGCAGGCGTCGTAGGTGGCGCTGAGCATCTCCAGGGCACGGCGCGTGGCCGCATCGGGCGCTGTGCCGGGTGCGGTGTAGAGAGCAAAGAAGGCGCCGCCCACTTCCCCGGCCTTCATTTTGGGAAAATCTACCTGTACGCCGGGATTGTCTATGCCGATGTTTCGCTGCCGCAGCAGCTCGGACGGGGTGTCCAGATGGGAATCGTAGATCATTTTTCGTAAGGGGCAAAGGTGGATTTGAGAATCTGGTCCACGGTGATGGCCGGAATGCCGGTATAGTAGAGGGCGCTTCCGCCGGTGAGATTGACAAAGAGGAATTCCTCGGCATGGACGCAGGCTTCGCTGGAGCCTTTCATATCGGCCTTCACGCGGCGGGAGTTGCAGGAAAGGCTGTTCAGGCGGGCTTTTCTTTCACTGCGGAAAGAGAGCGTCCCGGTTTCGCCGGAGAGGGTGCAGTCGGCGTTTCCGCTCAGCTCCAGCGAGATGACCTCGCCGCTGTAGGAAAGGCTGGCCTGTGCACTCCGGTCCATGATGACCCGGGGAGACGGTACCCGCAGGAGGATGTCCCGCGCGACGGATTTGTCTGAGAGTGTGAGCGTATCGGCCACGACTCCCCCGTAGCTGGTGATGAGGGCGTTGCCGGTGCCGGAGACCTTGAAAAGGGAGGGGGCCGATACAAGGACGCGCTTGACGGGCACGGGGGCGTTCTTTCCCTTGTAGAGCTTCCGGACGTCGGAGGGAATGGATTTCTCGTCCATGTCCACGTAGAGCACGCGCGAGCGCACATACACCTGGATGTAGGGCATGAGGGCTTTGTCGGCGATAATCTTGACGCTGGGCTGGCTGCTTTCCTGCAGCGCAAGCTCCATGGTGCTGCCGGCCACGACGGAGTGAAACTCCCCTACGGGACAGATTTTCTCGTCCTGGCACCAGGCTGCTGTACTTAAAGTAATACTTAAGATAAAAGTAAGAAGTTTCTTCATATCTTATGCTTCTAATTGTTCCATCAGGTTGGTCCACTCCTCGGTGGCGGTATCCAGCGAGCGCTTGAGCTCCAGGTATTCGCGGGTGAGCTCCATGATGTCGTCCTTCTCTCCGGGGGCGGCCAGCACCGCTTCGATCTCCTTCATGCGTTTCTCGTCCTTCCCAATCTCTTTTTCCAAGTAGTCTATGCGGTTCTTGATCTTTTTCTGCTCCTTGCTCTGGGCCTTGAAGGCGGTATTGTCGGCTTTGGCGGGCTTCACCACGGGCTGCGGCTCGCGCGTGGCGGCCGGGGCGGCATTTTTCCTCTCCAGCTCCTGCAGGCTCTCCAGCTTTCGGCGACGGAGGAAGTCCTCCACCCCGCCCAGGTGCTCCTGCACCTTTCCGTCCCGGAACTCGTAGAGCTTGTCCACCAGGCCTTCCAGGAAGTCACGGTCGTGGGATACCACAATGAGCGTGCCGTCAAAGCTCTTCAGGGCCTGTTTGAGCACGTCCTTGGAACGAATGTCCATGTGGTTGGTGGGTTCATCGAGCGCCAGGACATTGTACGGAGAGAGCATGAGCTTGGCCATGCCCAGGCGGGCGCGTTCGCCGCCGGAGAGTACGGATACCTTTTTATCGATGTCCTCGCCCTTGAAGAGAAAGGCGCCCAGAAGGTCTCTGAGGCGGGTGCGGATGTCCCCCACCGCAATGCGGTCCAGCGTGCCCAGCACGGTCTCGGACGGGTCCAGGATGTCTTCCTGGTTCTGGGCATAATAGCCGATGTGCACGTTGTGTCCCACTCGGGCCTCTCCCTCCAGGGGATCCAGTTCCCGCATGATTACGCGCATGAGGGTAGTCTTACCCTCTCCGTTTCGGCCGATGAAGGCCACCTTCTCGCCGCGCTTGATCTCGATGTTGGCGCCGCGGAAAACCACTTTCTGGGGGTAGCCCACCGTGAGGTCGGTTCCCTTGAACACTACGTCTCCGGAGCGCTCGGCCGGCGGGAATTTGAGGGCCATCTGCGCGCTGTCGGTCTCGTCAATCTCGATGCGGTCCAGCTTCTCCAAAGCTTTAATTCGGGACTGTACCTGATTGCTCTTCGTGGGTTTATAGCGAAAACGGTTGATGAAATCTTCCGTCTTTTCAATCATGCGCTGCTGGTTCTCGTAGGCAGCGGTCTGCTGGGCAATGCGCTCGGCTCGCAGCTCAACGTACTGGCTGTAGGGAACCTTGTAGTCGTGGACGTGCCCCAGGAGGATTTCCACGGTGCGGGTGGTGACGTTGTCCAGGAACTTGCGGTCGTGGGAAACCAGGAGCACGCTCCCCCGGTACGCCTTGAGGTAGTCCTCGAACCATTCGATGGACTCGATGTCCAGATGGTTGGTGGGCTCGTCCAGGAGCAGGACGTCGGGGCCCGCGAGGAGGATTTTGGCCAGCTCGATGCGCATGTTCCACCCCTGGGAGAAGGTTTCCGTGAGGCGGCCCAGTTCATCGGCCTTGAATCCCAGTCCGAAGAGCACCTTCTGCGCCTGCGCCTCCGGGGAAAGCCCGCTTTCCAGCGCCAGGCGGTCGTTGAGCTCATTGAGGCGGTCGATGAGGCGTGCATATTCGGCCGATTCGTAGTCCTCGCGCTCCCCCAGCTCGGCGGTGATGTGCGCGAGTTCGGCCTCCATGTCGTGGAGGTAGTCGAAGACGGAGAGTACCTCTTCCATGACGGTGTGGCCGCGGTGGTGCTCCATGATCTGGGGCAGATAGCCGATGCGCACGCCCGTGGGCTTTTCGATGCTGCCGGAGGTGGGCTGCTCCTGCCCGGTGATGAGTTTCATGAGGGTACTCTTGCCGGCGCCGTTCTTTCCGACGAGGCCTATCTTGTCTCCGTCGGAGATGTGGAAGTTAATGCAGTCCAGCAGGTTATAGCTGCCGAAGGATACCGTTACGTTATTGACAGATATCATGCTTTCTTACAGAGAAGGATGGACAGTTCGTACAGGCCGTAGAGCGGAACGGCCAGCACAAACATGGAAAAAGGGTCGCTGGGAGTGATGAAAGCGGCGAGTACGAGTGTCGCCACCACGGCGTAGCGCCGGCCTTTCCGCAGCATGGGCCGATGGACAATGCCCAGGGCCGACAGCGCCAGGATGATGGTGGGAAACTCGAAAAGAAGGCCGATGAGAAACACCATGGACACGAACATGGACATGTACGAGCTCAGGGAGATGGTGTTCACGATGGCGTCGGAGATGCTGAAGTTCGTGAAGAACATCAGGCACACCGGCAGCACCACGAAATAGCCAACGGCTACTCCCAGGTAAAACAGGCCCGATGCCAGCGTGAAGGCCTTGCGCACGGCTCTTTTCTCGTTTTCATAGAGGGCGGGCGCAATGAACCGCCACAGTTCGTAGATTATGTACGGGAAGCTCAGGACCACTCCGCAGAGTACCGCAACCTTCATATAGGTGAAGAACTGGGCACTGAGCTCGATGTTGATGAGTTCCATGGAAAAATCAACTCCCGGCAGCCTGTACAGCGGAAAATCCGGCTGCGTGGGCCAGAAGACGGCTTTGAAAAGCGGTTTGGGGATACACAGAAAGGCGATGGATACCAACGCAATGGAGAGCACCGAGCGGAACAGGGTTCCCCTCAGTGCTTCCAGGTGGTCCCAGAAGGACATTTCTGTGTCCTTCCCTTCCACTTATTTCTCCTCGGGCTTACTGGAGTTGTCGTCGGATTTGATTTCCTTCTCCACCTCGTTCATGCCCTCCTTGAAACTCTTGACGCCTTTGCCAAGACCCTTCATGAGTTCGGGAATCTTCTTTCCGCCGAAAAGAAGGAGAACGACGGCAACGATGGCGACGATTTCCCACGTGCCAAGCATCAGAAGCGGGTAAACAAAGAACATATCTATCAGTCGTTTAAGTGTTTCTCGAAAATTGCCGCAACGGGCTCGGGGCACCGTACGGGGCGGAAGGTCTCCTTGGAGATGAAGCCCAGCACCACGGTACCATCGGCCAGAAGGACGCCGTCCTGGTTGTACACGGCCTGCTTGATGGTCATCTTCGCAAGCGGCACTTTGTCAAACTCGGCTACGGCGGTGAGGACGTCTCCCATGCGCGCGGGATGATGGAAGTGGCACTCCACGCTCACAATGGGAACCTGGATGCCTAACTCTTTCTCACAGCGCTCGATAGGGAATCCAACCTGAACCATCATTTCATCTCTTGCGATCTCGAAATAACGGATGTAGTTGGAGTGGTGCACCACGGCCATCTGGTCGGTCTCGTAGTAGCGGACGGGGAACGTTGTCTTGAAAGTGGCCATACCTTATTTACTCAGCTGGGCAATCTTGGCCTCCAGGCTCTCGATCTTGGAGAGAGCGTCGGCCTCTTTCTTGCGCTCGTTCTCAATCACCTGTGCGGGAGCGTGGGCGGTGAACTTCTCGTTGGAGAGTTTGGCGCGGACGCCCGCGAGGAACTTCTGCTGGTACTCAAGGTCCTTGCGAGCCTTGGCCAGCTCCTCGGCTACATTCACCAGGCCTTCGAGGGCGATGAACAGCTCGATTGTGCGGACCATGAAGCCTACACCCTGCGCGTCTCCGAATTCGGCCACGCGCTCTACGGTGACGCCTGCGAGCTTCTCCACCACGGGGATGACGCTCTCCGGGAACTCGTTGCCTTTAATCTTGAGGGTGAGGGTTTCCTTGGGGGCGATGTTGCGCTGGCTGCGCACGCCGCGAACGCCGTTCACGGCCTCGGCGGCCAAGGTGAAGTTCTCCAGCACCTTTTCGTCAAAGGTTTCGGCCTTGGGAGAGGCTGCGTACATGATGGTTTCGCCTTCCTTGCGCTCTGCGATATCCTGCCACAGTTCCTCGGTGATGAAGGGCATCACGGGGTGAATGAGCTTGAGAAGAGCCTCGAAGAAATTCAGGGTGGCTTGCTGGGTTCCAGCGTCGATGGGCTGGCCGAAGGCAGGCTTGATGGCCTCCAGGTACCAGCTGCAGTACTCGTCCCAGAAGAGCTTGTAGATGGTCATGAGAGCATCGGAGATGCGGAACTTGCTGTAGTGGTCTTCCACCAGGGCGACGGCCTCGGAGAGTTTGGCGCGGAACCACTCGATGGCTACTTTCTGGGCATCGGTCTGGGGCACATCGGCCACCTGGAATCCCTTGACCAGGCGGTAACTGTTCCAGATCTTGTTGCAGAAGGCTGCACCCTGTTTGATCTGGGCCTCGTCATAGAAGATATCGTTGCCGGCGCTGGAGCAAAGGAGCATGCCGATACGCACGGCGTCGGCTCCGTAGGTTTCGATGAGATCGAGGGGGTTCGGCGAATTTCCGAGTGTTTTCGACATTTTTCGGCCGATTTTGTCCCTCACGATGCCTGTGAAATACACATTGGAGAAGGGCTCCTTACCCATGAACTCTTCGCCGGCCATGATCATGCGGGCAACCCAGAAGAAGATGATGTCCGGGCCGGTAACGAGGTCGTTGGTGGGATAGTAGTAAGCGAGGTCCTTGTTGGGCTGGTGCTCGGGGTGGCCGGGTTTCTCGGGGTCGAACACGGAGATGGGCCAGAGCCAGGAAGAGAACCAGGTATCCAGCACGTCTTCGTCCTGGCGAAGGTCTTCGGCCTTGATATTCGGATTAATGGCCTGGGCTGCTTTAAGGGCTGCTTCCGGTGTGGCTTCAACCACATAGGAGCCGTCGGGCAGGTAATAGGCGGGAATGCGCTGGCCCCACCACAGCTGGCGGGAGATGCACCAGTCGCGGGCGTTCTCCATCCAGTGGCGGTAAGTGTTTACGTACTTCTCGGGCACAAAGTTGGTGCGGCCGCTCTCGACGGTCTCGAGGGCCATCTTGGCCAGGTCTTCCATCTTGAGGAACCACTGGGCGCTGAGCTTGGGCTCGATGACGGCGTTGGTGCGCTCGGAGTAGCCGATGGGAGAAGTGTAGTCTTCCACCTTGAGGAGGTTGCCGGCTTCTTCCAGCATCTTCACAATCTTCTTGCGGGCAACGAAGCGGTCCTCCCCTACGAGGATCTGTGCCTTTTCGTTGAGTTTGCCGTGGTCGTCGATGATCTCGAGGACGGGCAGGTTGTGACGGAGCCCGATCTCGTAGTCGTGGACGTCGTGGGCGGGGGTTACCTTGAGGCAGCCGGTACCGAAGTCCATCTCCACGTAGGAGTCCTCGATGACGGGGATTTCGCGGTTGATCAGGGGAATGAGCACTTTCTTGCCCTTGAGCCAGTGGTGACGCTCATCGGCGGGGTTCACGCAGATGGCGGCATCGGCCATGATGGTCTCCGGACGGGTGGTGGCAATCACGAGGTACTTGTCCGTGGGGTTGCCCTGGCCGTCGGAGATGTAGTATTTGAGGTGATAGAAGTGGCTGGGAGTGTCCTTGTGGATGACTTCGTCGTCGCTCACGGCTGTGAGGGCTTCGGGGTCCCAGTTCACCATGCGCACGCCTTTGTAGATCCAGCCCTTCTTGTAGAAGTAAACGAAGGTGTTGATGACGGCCTTGGAAAGCTCGGGCTCCATGGTAAAGCGGGTGCGGTCCCAGTCGCAGGAGCAGCCGAGTTTGCGGAGCTGCTGCAGGATAATGCCGCCGTGCTCTTCCTTCCATTCCCAGGCGTGTTTGAGGAATTCCTCACGGCCAATCTGCTCCTTGGTGATGCCCATTTCCTTGAGCTTGGCCACCACTTTGGATTCGGTGGCGATGGAAGCGTGGTCCGTACC
>CAMODD010000054.1:0-12112 GCA_946611215.1 uncultured Bacteroidales bacterium
AAAAAAGACGGCCGTGGCGGTCGTCTTTTTTCTTTTGTGAGGACACGCAGATTTGAACTGCGGACCTCTTGCCTGTCAAGCAAGCGCTCTAAACCAACTGAGCTATGCCCTCAAAAGGATTGCAAAGATAGGGAATCTTTTTTGGTTTTGCAAATCTTTTTTAGATTCTTCGCTGCGCTCAGAATGACAGAGAACAGCGAACTCAGAATGACAACCTACAGATAGTCCTCAAAGTACTGCGTTACCTTGTCCATAAGGTGGATGCGGTTACGGCCACCGACGTTGTGCTTTGCAACGGGGTAGGGGAAGTAGTCTACCGGGATGAGGCGGTCAATGCACTCCTGGATGAAGGAGAGGCTGTGCTCCCAGACTACAGTGTCGTCCACGGCGCCCTGGCAGATGAGGAACTTGCCCTTCAGCTGAGGCGCCTTGCCAATGAGGCTGGTGGCGGCAAAGCCTTCGGGATTGGTCTCGGGGTTGTCCATGTACCGCTCACCGTACATGACCTCGTACCATTTCCAGTCAATGACGGGGCCGCCGGCCACACCCACCTTGAATACATCCGGATAGGTGGTCATAAGGGAGATGGTCATGAAGCCGCCGTAGCTCCAGCCGTGCACGCCGATGCGGGAGGCATCTACATACGGCAAGGCCATCAGGCGCCGGATACCTACCATCTGGTCTTCCATCTCGGCCTTTCCGCACTGGCGGTTGATGGCCTTCTCGAAGGCGGCGCCGCGGTTGGACGTGCCCCGGTTGTCCTGGACATAGACCATGTATCCCTTCTGAGCCATGAGCATTTCCCACATGCGGATGCTTCCGAGCCAGGAGTCCTGTACCAGCTGGCTGTGCGGCCCGCCGTAGACATACAGCACAACGGGGTATTTCTTCGAAGGATCAAAGTCCTTGGGGTAGATGAGCCGGTAGTAGTTCTCATACAGCCCGTCGGCGCTGGGAACGGTGCCCAGTTCTTCGCGGCAGGAGGCATAGCCATCCAGCGGATCCCGCTGCGAGCCGATGCCCACGTACTGCTTTCCGTCGGTGGAACCCAGATACAGCTGCGCCGGTGTATTCAGGTTGCTCTGGCGGTCCAGGAACCACTTTCGGTCCTGGCTTAACTGCACGGAATGCCAACCACGGCCCCGGGTGAGCTGCTGGGCCTTCCCCTTCTTCACTCCCTGGCGGAACAGGTGATTCTCTACGGGAGAAACCTGGGCCGATGTATAATACACGTACTGCCCGTCATTGGTCACATATTCGACGTCGGCGTCCACGGCCGTGAAGCGCTGGATCTTACTGCCCAGCGTATCTACCAGATACAGGTTCTTGTAGCCGTCCCGGTTGTCGGTGCGGTAGATGAAGCGGTCCTTTCTGCCTTCCAGAAACCAGATAGGGTTCTGCGGCTCCACCCAGGCCTCGTTGTCCTCCGTGAGGACGGTGCGCACAAAGTGGCCGTCCCGGGCATCGTACTGGTTGAGCTTCATGTGATGCTGGCTGCGGTCCAGCACCTGGGCATAGATGGACTTGGCGTCCGGGCTCCAGGAGAGATTGGTGATGTAACGCTCCTCAGTGAAGTCCGTCACGTCCAGCCACACGGTGGTTTCCTTGTCAAAGTCATAGATGCCCACCTTCAAAAGCTCACTCTCCATGCCGTTCATGGGGTATTTGATGAGCTCCAGTTCTCCCGTCCGGGTTTTGATGTCGAGAAGCGGAAAGTC
Source organism: uncultured Bacteroidales bacterium (assembly GCA_946611215.1). Lineage (GTDB taxonomy): Bacteria > Bacteroidota > Bacteroidia > Bacteroidales > UBA932 > Cryptobacteroides. The sequence goes on from CAMODD010000054.1 coordinate 1,719, forward strand.
CGTCACGCGGGACTGGTCCTTCCGATAAAAGGCAATCTTATGGCCGTCCGGGGCCCATTCGTAGCCCTTCGAAAAGCCAAATTCGTTTCGCATCATGGTGCCGCCGTAGACAATATTACGGTCTTCGGACAGGCCGATGGCAAACTCTTTCCCGTCCTTCTCTCCCCAGAGGGAGTCTCCGTCCAGGCGGATGCCGTAACCAGCCGCTCCGCGAACATAGGCATCGGCCTTCTGCGTGCGCGAGGGCTTGTAGGGCGTGAGGTGCAGCGGGTCGGTCACGCTGCCCTCAAAATACTCCCCGGCGCCTTCGCTGAGGATAAACTGACCGTCTCCCAGCCAGGCGGCCTGGGCGCGGGCATAGCCCACACCCTTATAGATGGCCTCCTCCATGGTGAGGTCTTTTCCGGGATGGGCTTCGCGGGTGTCAATGACCCGGTTCTGGGCCAGCGTCAGAGTGCAGACCAGAAGAAGGCCTGCAACTATGCCAAGTTCGTGTTTCATATACTGTTAAAGAAAAAACGGGGATTCGTCTGGGACTTTTCCGTAGGAAGTGTCTTCCTCCACTTTGTCAACGATGGCACGCTCGTACCCTCTCCAGGGCAGGGCGCCTTTGTATTCCTTGTAGTGCACGGTTACGCGCAGGCCCGTCATCTCGGTGAGTTTCTGAGCCACTTCCTTGTCTTTTACGGAGAACTTGAAGGTCTTGGACTGCACGGTTCCGGAAGCGTTCTTGCTGCCGTAGCCGGTGAGGATCATCTCTCCCTCATAAGTCTTGAAGAAGTATCCGGTGTAGGTGAGGGAGTTCAGTTCCCCGGTCTTGGTGCCGTCGCTGAAGATCCACAGGAATTTAAAATAAAAGAATCCGGCCAGGGCAGCCAGGATAAGCAGGGCGCTAAACCCTCCAATCAGTTTACCAGCTTTTGCCATAGTGTTAAAGGTTTATCCTACAAATGTACAGAAATAATATTATCTTCGCAATATGAAATCCCTCCTGAATCCCTCCATAGACCCGCACTGGAACATGGCTTTCGACGAATTTACGCTCGAAAGCCTGCCCGTGGAGGAACCCGTGTTCTATCTGTGGCAGAATGCACCGTCCGTCATCATCGGCCTCAATCAAAGCGCCTATGCGGAGGTAAACCTTCCCTTCCTGGAAGCAAACGGCATTGTGCTCGCGCGGCGCGTGACGGGAGGCGGCGCGGTCTATCACGACCTCGGGAACCTCAATTACAGCATCGTGGGACCCGTGGGAACCATGGCCGATTCCTATGGACTCATGGCCGATGCCCTCCGCCGCCTGGGCGTCCCCGCCGAGCGCAGCGGCCGCAACGACATCCTGGTAGAAGGCCGCAAGTGCTCCGGCTATGCCAAGCGCCTTTACGGCAAGCGGATGATGATTCACGGTACGCTCATGTGGGATGTCTGTCTTGAGAACCTCACGCAGGCGCTGGCCGTACCTGGCAGCAAGCTGGAGGCAGCCGGCGTGGCGTCGGTCCGCAGCCGGGTGGCCAACCTTCGCACGTATCTGCCCGCTCTCCCCGACATCGGCGCTTTCCGGGATGCCCTCCGCGATATCCTCTCCGGTGGGGATGGCACCATCGGCCTGTCTCCCTCCCAGCTGGAAGCTGTTGGAAAGATGGCCGATGAAAAATTCCGCACCTGGGAGTGGAACTTCGGGCGGTCGCCCAAGACTACGTTTTCCAAGACGAAGAAATTCGCCTGCGGCACCGTGACGGCGCATTATTCCCTGGAGCGCGGCGTGATCTCAGAGCTCCAGTTTACCGGCGACTTCATAGGGTTTCGGCCAGCAGAGGAGCTGGCCGAAAAACTGAAAGGATGTACGCTGAATGACCTCCGGGGAATGGAAGTGGGTGACTATTTTGATTCCCTTTCCTCCCGGGAGTTCCGGAGTCTGCTAGAAGATTAGTACGCAGCCGCCGCCCGGGGCCAGGTGCACGGTGACCTGTCCGTTTTCTACCTTCACGGTTTCTTTCCTGTAGTCCTGCCCGTTGCGGTGGGCGTTGACGCCGTCCCTCCAGAGGGTAACCTCGGTGGCGGGAGCCGGCAGGGTGAAGGTGATGTCACGTGCGTCCCAGTTGGTCATGGCGGCCATGTACCAGCGGTCTCCGCTGCGGCGGGCTTCCACGATATATTCGCCGATGCGCCCGTCCAGCGCGATGGTCTCGTCCCATACGGTGGGGAAGGAGGCAATGAGCTGGGTGCATTCGGGCTCGGCCTCATAATTGGTGGGGGCGTCGCAGAGCATGGTGAAGGGCGCGTCAAAGATGACGTACTCGGCCAGCTGGCGGCAGCGGGTACCCTGGCTCATGGGTTCGCTGTGGCTGGGTGCATAGTTCCAGACGGCGCCGTTGCGCATGGCGCCCTGGGTGTAATCGGCCGGGCCGGCGACAAGGCGCGTGAAGGGAATGACGACGTCGTAGGTAACCTGGTCAAAGCTGGCCGGAGCCCATTTGAGCTGCTCCAAGCCGGCCACGCCTTCGTGGTTGAGGACATTGGGGTAGGTACGGGTGAGCCCGGCAGGCTTGAAGGCACCGTGGAAGTCCACAAATTGGTGGTACTTGGCGGCGGTGCGGGCGGCTCTTTCGTAGAAGGCCACCATAAACTGGTCGTCGCGGTCCATGAAGTCAATCTTCCAGCCGGCGATGCCCATCTTGGAGTAGTGCTCGCACACGGCTTCCATGTCTCGGTTGAAAGCCCAGTAACCGGCCCAGAGGACCAGCTTCACGTTCCGCTTGGCGGCGTATTCGCAGAGCATGGGAAGGTCTATCTCCGGTACTACCTGGAAGAGGTCGGCCTGCTTGTTCACGGCCCAGCCTTCGTCCAGGATGACGTACTCGATGCCGTTGCGGGAGGCGAAGTCAATGTAATACTTGTAGGTGTCGTTGTTGACGCCGCTCTCGAAGTCTACTCCCTTGATGTTCCAGTCGTTCCACCAGTCCCAGGCCACTTTCCCGGGCTTGACCCAGGAGAAGTCTCCCTCGGCGGGGGCGGAAAGGCGCCAGACAAAGTCCGACTGGGCCAGGAGGCGGTCTTCCTTAGCCACAATCACCATTCTCCAGGGAAGGGCCTCGGGGCCGTCACCCTTGTAGATGAAAGGCTCGCGGCTTTTCACGACGCCCTGCAGCATGTTGTGGCCGCCCTGCTCAATGACCTTGGGAACGGGAGCGAACACGCCGTGGACGCTGGTGCCGGCATTGTCATTGAGAAGATACATGCCGGGGTAGTTGCGGAGGTCTGTCTCCGTGATGCAGAGCTTGACGTGCGAGGCTCCGTCTACGGTGAGGGGAAGGAACGCAAGACGCTTGGGATCCCACTCGGAAATGGGAATGAGCGTGCAGTGGTTCTCGAAGGAGTTGAAAAACTGCTCTTCGAAAGTGCCGGGGTCACGGACGTAGGGGACCCAGGCCTTGTGGTCTTCGGGAAAGTTGAAGACGGCCTGTTCGGAGGCGATGGTGACGGCTTTTTTGGTGACGAAGCGGTAGGCGGCGCCGTCGTCATAGACGCGGAAGATGATGTCGAAGTCCCGGGTCTGAAGGGTGAGTTCGTTGTAGCGGTCTTCTACCTGGGCGCGCTTGAAATTCTGGGCGGCAAGCGTCTGGGAGACGCTTTTCCGGACTGCCCGGCGCACCTTGGTTCCGGCGCCGATGACGGTTCCGTCGGCAAGGGTGAGGGAAAGGGGAGAGGGTTTGAGAAGCACCTCTTCTCCCAAGCTGATGCTCCACTGAAGGTCATTGCCAGCCTGGATGGTCACGCTGAGTTCTCCGCCGGGGGAGAGTACCTTGTAATCTTTTGCCTGAAGCGATGCGGCTGCAAGGACCAGAGTCAGAATGGTTAATAGTTTTTTCATATTGTGCGAGTTGTTTATCAGATGGTGCCGCTGCCCAGCATCTCATCTCCGTCGTACCAGACAGCGAACTGGCCGGGCGAGATGCCGCGCTGGGGCTCGTCGAAAAGAATGTAGAGGCCGCTTTCCCGCATGAGGAGCGTCGCGCTCTGCAGGGGCTGGCGGTAGCGGATGCGGACACGGTAGCGGCGCATTTCTCCCACGGCCATGGTGAGGTCTTCCCGGATCCAGTGAATCTCGTCGGACGCTACCCGGAGGCAGAAGCGGCTGAGGCCTTTGTGGTTATGGCCTTCTCCCACGTAGACGCGGTTGGCTTCCGTATCGGTGGCAATCACAAAGACGGGGTCTGTGTGGCCGCCCACGCCCAAGCCTTTTCGCTGGCCGATGGTGTAGAACTGCGCACCCTCATGCCGTCCTACGATGCGGCCGAAGGGGTTTTCCTTATAGCGGGTTTTCTTGACGTGATGCTTGCCGCTGCGGTAGGTTTCGGTCTCGAAGGTGATGTCGTAGGTGATGGGCAGGGACAGATGATCGAGTTCTGCTTCTGTGAGCGCTTCTACTTTTGCCGTATCGAAAGGGCTTACGCCCAGGGGCTTTCCGTCGCTGGTGAGAATCTTTTCCTCGGGGGCATAGCGGACAGTGCGCTCTAGGGTTTGTCCGGGCCTCAGGAGTTCCGTCAGTTTTTCCTGCTGCCAGCGGTACAGGGGATCCTGCTGATAGTAAGCGTCATAGACCTCCACGATGTCTCCTTCTACGGAGACCAGTTTCTGTTTGAGGAAAGTGGGAAGGTCCACCTTTCCCACGAAGCAGATGCCCTGGGAGTCTTTCTTTTCGGCCGATGGTAAATCGGCCTCCTTGGCGATGCGCCTCACCTCGGGCTTGACGATGTCGCCGATGGGAAAGAGCGTCCGCGAAAGCTGCTCCTGACTGAGCTGGCACAGGAAATAGGTCTGGTCTTTGTTGGGGTCTGCGCCTTCCAGGATGCGGTACACCCCCTCCGGGGTGACTTCCTTGCGGCAGTAGTGCCCGGTGGCTACGTAATCGGCCCCGTACTTGAGGGCAATCTGAAGGAACGCGTCGAACTTGATTTCGCGGTTGCAAAGGACGTCCGGGTTGGGTGTGCGGCCCTTGGCGTACTCGCTGAACATGTAGTCCACCACGCGCTGCCGGTATTGGGCCGAAAGGTCTACGAAGTAGAAGGGAATGCCAATCTTACGGGCCACCATCTCGGCCACGAAGCGGTCTTCTTCCCATTCGCAGTCTCCGTGGAGCGTCGTGGAAGCGTCGTTCCAGTTTTGCATGAACATGGCAAACACGTCATAGCCCTCCTGCTTGAGGAGATAGGCCGCCACCGACGAGTCCACCCCGCCCGACAGCCCTACGCATACTTTGATTTTGCTTTTGTCCATAATTATCCTCAAAGGTAGCACTTTTTTTCCTAACTTTGCGCCCGTTATGCCCAGTTACCTGCAAATAGAGAACATTTCCAAGAGTTACGGCCCCAAGGTGCTGTTTGAACACATCGACTTCAATATCAACGAGGGCGACAAGGTGGCGCTCATTGCCCCCAACGGCACGGGCAAGACCTCGCTTCTGAGGATCCTGGCCGGCAAGGACGGCAGTGACAGCGGCGGAAAGGTGTTGTTCCTCAAGGACATCCGTATTGCATTCCTGGAACAGGAGTATGCCCACGATCCGGAGAAAGGCATTTTCCGGCAAATCATGGACAGTTCTACCCAGTGGACCGATCACCTGGATCAGGACCATCTGTGGCAGTACGAACTGCGGGTACATCAGCTCCTCACGCAGTTTGGCCTCACAGACCCGGACAAGCGTATGAAAGACCTCTCCGGCGGCGAAGTAAAACGCGTGGCCCTTACCCAGATGCTGGCTTCCGAGGCGGACTTCTATATCATGGACGAGCCCACGAACCACCTGGACATAGATGCCATCGAGTTCCTGGAGAATCACCTCAAGCACAGCCGGTGCACCCTGTTCATGGTTACCCACGACCGCTACTTCCTGGACCGCGTGTGCAACACCGTCATGGAAATGGACCGCGGCAGCATCTATATCTACAAAGGAGACTACATGAACTTCCTGGAAAAGCGCCAGGAGAGGATCGACAACTACAATGCGGAGACCGAGAAGGTGCGCAACATCTATCGGCGGGAGTTGGAGTGGATGCACGCCAGCCCCTGCGCCCGCACCGGCAAGGCCAAGTACCGCAAGCAGGCCTTCTGGGATATCAAGGAACGGGCCGATGACAGCTACGTCCAGAAGAAGGTGGACATGAGCGAGACACAGGCCAAATCCACCTACCTGGGCAACAAAGTCATCAACTGCAAGGATGTGTGCTTCTGGTGGGAACAAAAGTGTTATCTGAGCCACTTCAGCTACAACTTCCAGCGTTACGAGCGCGTAGGCATCGTGGGCCGGAACGCCGCCGGCAAGACCACCTTCCTCAACCTCATTACCGGCGGCTACAAGCCGGAACTGGGTGGCACTTTTACCGGTATCATCGACCGCGGCGAGTCCCTCAGGATTGGCTACTACCACCAGGCCGGCATGCAGTTCAAACCGGGCCAGACCGTGCTGGAAACCGTGTCCGATCTCCATCTCCTCAACCGCTTCCTCTTCCCGCACGACATGCTCCAGAACCCTGTGGAGCGCCTCTCGGGTGGTGAGAGAAGGCGCCTGTACCTGCTCACCATCCTCATGCAGCAGCCCAACTTTCTCATCCTGGACGAGCCCACCAACGACCTCGACATCGTCACTCTCGAAATCCTGGAGGAGTATCTGATGGAGTTCAAGGGTTCGCTTCTTATCGTGAGCCATGACCGTCACTTCCTGGACCGCCTGGTAGACCACCTCTTCGTGTTCTGCGGAGACGGCGTGGTGAAGGACTTCGTGGGTAACTACACCGAGTACCGCACGTTCATCAAGGACTACGAGGCCGAGCAAAAATCTGCGCAGAAGACCGCTCCGGTCCAGACCAAAGTCAAGACCGAGGCAAAGCGCAAGCTCTCCTTCAAGGAGCAGCAGGAGCTCAAGGCCCTGGAGGCCCGGCTTCCGGAGCTGGAGGCCGAAAAAGCCCGCCTCGAAGCGCAGCTCTCCGGCGGCACTTTGAAGGCCGATGAACTCCAGGCGGCCAGTACGCGCTATGGCCAGCTCCAAGAAGAGCTCGATGCCGCCGAGATGCGGTGGCTGGAGCTCTCGGAGATCTAGTGGCACGGGGCGGCCGCGCCATCGAGGCCCGCGGCCATAGAGCGGCCCCGGCCCCGCCCCAGCACCGCTGGATGCGCATTTTGCCGTGTTTTTGTGCATCTCCGCGTGCTGGAGCATTTCTGGATGCGCATTTTAACGGGATTTTGCACATCTCCGTGTGCTGGGGGAATCGTTACAAAGACAAACTGTCGAAGATAAACGGCAGGAGGTCGTCCACGCAGCTGAACTTGCGGATACGTTTGGAGCCCACGAGAATAATCTTCATGGGTTTCCCGTGCTTTTTCTGATATTCGGCCATGACCTGGCGGCAGGCACCGCAGGGAGAGGCCGGGCTTTCACAGAGCACGCCATGGTCTGCTCCGGCAATGGCCAGGGTGTCCATGGGAACGTCCGGGTAATTGGCTCCGGCCCAGAACATGGCGCTGCGCTCGGCACACAGGCCGGAAGGGTAGGCGGCATTCTCCTGGTTGGCACCCTTTACCACGACGCCGTTAGAAAGGAGCAGGGCCGCTCCTACCTGGAAATGCGAATAGGGGGAGTAGGAACCTTTCTGAGCCTCGATGGCAGTGCGGCAAAGTTCTTGATCCTTCGGCTCCATTTCGGAGATCGAAGAGAATTCCTCATAGTCTATGGTCAGTCTTTTTTCACTCATGTCTTAATGTTCAATTATGCGCCCAGGGTGGCGACCATCACGGCTTTGATGGTATGCATGCGGTTCTCGGCCTCGTCAAAGACAATGCTGGCAGGGCTTTCGAATACGTCTTCGGTTACCTCAACGCCGTCCATGCCAAACTTCTGGTACACGTCTTCTCCCACCTTGGTCTCACGGTTGTGGTAAGCGGGCAGGCAGTGCATGAACTTGCAGGCCGGATTGCCTGTAGCTGCCATAAGGGCGGCATTTACCTGGTAGGGCTTCAACAGCTCGATTCTCTCTTTCCAGACCGACTCGGACTCTCCCATGGAAACCCATACGTCCGTGTAGAGGAAGTCGCAGCCTTTGACACCGGCCTTGGGGTCGTCGGTGATTGTGATGCGGGCGCCGGTTTCGGCCGCAATCTTCATGCATTCATCCACCAGTTCCTTCGCAGGCTGCAGGGCCTTGGGCGCTACGATGCGAACGTCCATGCCCATCTTGGCACCACCCACGAGGAGGGAATTGCCCATGTTGTAGCGGGCATCTCCCAGATAGGCGTAGGAGATCTGGTTCAGCGGTTTGTCGCTGTGCTCACGCATGGTGAGGAAATCGGCCAGGATCTGGGTGGGATGGAACTCGTTGGTGAGGCCGTTCCATACGGGAACGCCGGCGTACTTGGCCAGTCCCTCCACAGTTGCCTGGGCAAAACCGCGGTATTCGATGCCGTCGTACATGCGGCCGAGGACGCGGGCCGTATCCTTCATGCTCTCCTTCACGCCGATCTGGCTGCCGGTGGGGCCCAGATACGTAACGTGGGCGCCCTGGTCGTAGGCGGCCACCTCGAAGGAGCAGCGCGTGCGGGTAGAGGTCTTTTCAAAGATGAGGGCGATGTTCTTGCCCTTCAGGCGGGGCTGTTCGGTGCCGGCATACTTGGCCTTCTTGAGTTCGGCGGCCAGGTCCAGCAGGTACTGGATCTCCTTGGGGGTGAAGTCCAGCAGCTTGAGGAAGTTGCGGTTTTTGAGATTGTAAGCCATTTTATAAAACGATTCTAGTTCCGCAGGAGGGGTTTCCCAGCTCTCCTGCTTCGGTTATGATACATGTTTTTCCGCCGTGCTCCAGGAAGTAGATGGCTGCACGGATCTTGGGGGCCATGGAGCCTTCTCCAAAGTGGCCGGCTTCCAGGTATTTATGGGCATCGGCCACGCTGAGGGTGTCCAGCGCCTTCTCTCCCGGCTTGCGGAAATTGAGGTACACCTTGGGGACGTCGGTGAGGATGTAGAGCTCCTCGGCGCCAATTTTCTCTGCGCAGAGGGCCGATGCCAGATCCTTGTCAATGACCGCCTCGATGCCCCTGAGGAGCCCGTTTTCGCGCACGACCGGAATGCCGCCGCCACCGGCTGTGATGACGATATAGCCTTCCCGGGCCAATCGGCCTACAAGGTCTACGTTGGCTATTTCTACTGGCACCGGCGAGGCTACCACCTTTCTCCAGCCGCGCCCCTTGGCGTCTTCCTTGTACAGGGAGCCGTCCGGCTGGGGCTTGGGATAGAAGGGGCCTACCGGCTTGGTAGGGTGCTGGAACATGGGATCATCGGCATGCACTTCTACGCGTGAGACCAGCGAGACTACGTGACGGTCGATGCCCAGGCGGGTGAGCGCGAGGTCCATGCCGCTTTCGATGAGATACGCGATGGAACCCTGCGTCTCTGCTCCGCAGAAGTCCATGGGCATGGCGGGAAGGCCGTGAATCTGTTCGCCGGCCTGCATGCGCAGAAGACCGTTTCCCACCTGGGGGCCGTTCCCGTGCACAATGACAAGGCCGTAATCTTTGAGCAGCAGCGGGGCCAGGTTCCAGCAGGTAACGTTGACGTTGGACCTCTGTTCCTGATAAGTGCCTTTCTGGCCCGAACGCAGGAGCGCATTGCCACCAAAGGCGATAACTGCCAGTTTGTCTTTCATAGCTGGGTATAGTTTAGTCTCTTCTGAGGGGCAGGGTGGAACAGCGCAGAAGGCCGCCCATCTTGGAAATTTCCCGGTAAGGAACGGTTTCTACCGTCATGCCCCATTTCTCGCGAAGGTGCTTGTTGAGGCGGGTAAAATGCTCCTCCGTCACCACTACGTCCTCACTGATGGAGAAGACGTTGGAGTTCATGAAATACATTTCTTCCGTGGTAATCTCAAAGACGTTCTCTTTGCCGAAGATGTCAATGAGGTGGTCTGCGTCACGGGGATTCATGAAGCCTTTCTTGTAGATGATGGCTTTGTCCCGGCCCACCGGCATGAAGGTGCAGTCCAGGTGCAGGATGCCCTGATACGGGTCTGTGTCGCTCTTTAAGAGGTTGAGCGGAATGATGGTCTTCTCCGGGAAGATCATCTTGAGGTAGTCCAGCGCCAGACGGTTGGTACGCGCGGTCTTTACCTGGCGGTAATCCGGGAAGTCGTACTGGCCCAGGAAGATGTAGTCCTTATAGAGGACGACGTCACCTCCCTCCACATGGACGGATTCCGGCAGATTGTAAATTTGCTTGTAATGGATTTGCCGATAGATTTCCTCGTAGGCATCAATCTCTTCCTGACGGTCCGGGATGATGTTGGACACGATGATCTTGTCATCGATGACAAAGCCTACGTCACGGGAAAAGACCTGGTTGCAGTTTTTCACCGGAG
>CAMODD010000055.1:0-11619 GCA_946611215.1 uncultured Bacteroidales bacterium
ACAACACCCCCGTGGTGAAGGTTATCGGCGCCTGCATGTCCCTGGGTATGATGGTATCCATCAACCAGCGACTGGATGCCGAAACCCTGGTGCTCGTAGCGGAAGAGTTCGGTTACAAGGTGGAATTTGTAACCGCCGAGCTCTCTGAGGAAATCGAGCAGCAGGAGCCCGACCGCGAGGAAGACCTGGTGGAACGTCCCCCGGTAATCACCGTGATGGGCCACGTAGACCACGGTAAGACCTCCCTCCTCGACAACATCCGCAAATCCAACGTGATTGCCGGTGAGGCCGGCGGTATCACCCAGCACATCGGCGCATACAACGTGACGCTCCCCTCCGGACGCCACATCACCTTCCTGGATACCCCTGGTCACGAGGCTTTCACGGCCATGCGTGCCCGCGGTGCCCAGATGACAGACCTTGCCATCATCATTATAGCGGCCGATGACGCCGTAATGCCCCAGACCAAGGAAGCCATCGCCCATGCACAGGCCGCCGGCGTTCCCATGGTCTTTGCCATCAACAAGATTGACAAGCCCGGTGCCAACCCCGACACCATCCGCCGCCAGCTGTCCGAGATGAACATCCTGGTGGAAGACTGGGGCGGCAAGTACCAGTGCCAGGAAATATCGGCCAAGAAGGGCCTCAATGTGGACAAGCTCCTCGAGAAGGTGCTCTTTGAAACCGACCTTCTGGAGCTGAAAGCCAACCCCAACAAGATGGGTAGCGGCGCCGTCATCGAGAGTTCCCTCGATAAAGGCCGCGGTTACCTCGCCACCGTGCTGGTACAGGACGGTACCGTAAACGTGGGAGACGTGATTATCTCCGGATGCTACTACGGCCGCGTCAAGGCCATGTACAACGAGCGCGGCCAGAAAGTGGAGAGCGCCGGTCCTTCCACGCCGGTCTCCCTCCTGGGCCTTAACGGTGCTCCCGCCGCCGGTGAGAAGTTCAACATCATGGCCGATGAAAAAGAGGCCAAGTCCATCGCCCAGCGCCGCGAACAGCTCATCCGCATCCAGGGTATCAAGACGCAGAAGCACCTCACCCTGGAGGAGATTGGCCGCCGTATCGCAATTGGCAACTTCAAGGAGCTCAACGTCATTGTGAAAGGTGACGTGGACGGTTCCGTGGAGGCTCTGTCCGACTCCCTCATCAAGCTGTCCACCGAGGAAGTGCGCGTAAACGTGATTCACAAGGCCGTGGGTGCCATCAGCGAGTCTGACGTCCTGCTGGCCGAGGCCTCCGACGCCGTGATCATCGGCTTCCAGGTGCGTCCGAGCGCCGAAGCCCGCCGCGCCGCCGAGAAGGAGGGCATCGAAATCCGCCTCTACTCCGTGATCTACGACTGTATCAACGAGGTGAAGGAAGGTATCGAAGGTATGCTGGAGCCCGAGAAGAAGGAAGAGGTTACCGCTACCGCCGAGGTCAAGCAGACCTTCAAGATCTCCAAAGTGGGCACCATTGCCGGTTGCCTGGTGAAGGAAGGAAAGCTCACCCAGAAGGCACAGGTCCGCCTCATCCGCGACGGAATCGTAGTCTACACCGGAGAACTTGCCTCCCTGCAGCGCGGCAAGGACAACGCCAAGGAAGTGCCCGCCGGAATGGAATGCGGCTGTGGCCTCGATCGTTATAATGACATTCACCCCGGTGATATCATCGAAGCTTTCCAGATAGTTGAAATCAAGAGAAGCCTGTAGCGACATGAAAAAGAGTATTCTTCATGCCGCTATGGGCATGATATTTAGCTTAATCGTTTTAGCCGGATGCTCCAGGGAGACCATTCTTCCCGATGAAAACGGTGGTCAGGAAATCATCACAGACCCGACGGCCCCCCAGGTGATGGCCCTCGCCATTACCCCGGAGGAAGTCACCCTGAAGCCCAACGAGACTCTCCAGCTCAAGGTCACTGTTACGCCCGAAGAAGCCAGCGGAACCGCATTGGAATGGAAGTCGCTGGGAACGATGTATGCCATCGTAAGCGAAACCGGACTGGTCAAGGCCCTGAAAGAGGGAGAAGTGCGCATCCGCGTATCCACCCCGGACAAGAAGGTGAGCGCCACCTGCAACATCATCATTTCCAAGGGGGAGACGCCGGGGCCGGATCCCGACCCTGATCCCGACCCCGATCCCGACCCCGACCCGGTTCCCGGCTCTTACCGCACCTGGGAGGATACGGGTGCCGATTTGCCGGACTACCCTACCTACAATCCGGTATCGGCCCTGGCCGATTTCCCCCGCATTGACATTACCTGGACAACGCCCACGCAGCGTCGCGCCGAGGGTGAGTACACCTGGGTGGATGGCACTGTCCGCTTCCGGGATCCCAAGGGCATGTACAAGGACAAGGACGACTACGAGACCGACTCCAAGGTGCTCAAGATGAAGATCCGCGGCCGTGGCAACACTACCTGGGACGCCGAGAACGGCATCAAGCGCCCCTACAAGATCAAGCTGGATGAGCACCGCAAGGTATTTGGCATGAAGGGAGACAAGGACTGGATTCTCCTGGCCGATGTCCAGGACCCCACCCTGCTCCGCAATGCGGTGGCGCTCCGTATCGCCCGCATGGTTTCCATGCCCTGGACACCCAAGTACCGCGCGGCCGAGGTCTATTTTAACGGAGAGTACGGCGGCTGCTACCTGCTGGTGGAAGACAAGGAAGTGGACCGCGAGAACAAGATTCCCATCACGGTGGTGGAGCCGGGCCAGACCGACGGCGGATACCTCCTGGAAATTGACAACAAGAGCGACTTCGACCGCTACTTCCGCACGTCCACCTTCGAGAAAAAGATCAAGTTCAAGGAGCCGGACTTCGGGGACTACTACACGCCGGACAATTCGGCCGATGCCCAGGCGCAGATGAAGTACATCACGGACTACGTGAACGAGGTGGAGCGCCTCCTCAAGGCCCGTTCCTTTGATCCCGAAACCGGTTACCAGTCCATGGTGGACCTGTACAGTTTCATCGGCAACTATATCGTTCAGGAACTCACCATGAACGTGGACGGCGGCATGCGCCTCTCCACCTACTTTGCCAAGGACAAGGATACCAAGCTGTTCATGCCCCTGGTCTGGGATTTTGACCTGGCCCTTGGTAACTGCAGCTACCTGCAGAACGACTTTAACCTGCCTGCCGGAGAGGCCGGTCCCGCCGGATGGTTCATCAAGATCCGGGGCGGTTCCTTTGAAAACGGAGACTGGGACGGTTCCCGCAAGAGTTACTACCAGTATATGTTTGAGGACCCGCTGTTTGTAGCCGCCCTCAAGGAACGCTGGAACCTGGTGAAGCCCCGCCTGGACAAGATTCCCGGCTTCATTGACAAGATGACGGAGTACAACAAGCTGGCCTACGACCACAACGTGAGCGGCGGTAAGAACCCCCGCGCCAAACGCGGCTACTACTCCCCGCCGGACAACTTCCGCAACTGGTCCGAGGCCGTCTCGTACATGAAGACCTTCTACACCCAGCGTCTCGAGTGGCTGGACGGCGCCATCAACGGATTATAGATTTGGCGCCACTTAAAGTAGCATGAGAATGGCCGCCAGGGCAACACAGAAGCCCTGAGCGGTCACTCTTCGTCTTGTGACATGCCGTGTTGACAGAGCGTCGGGGTCTCCGTTCAGGTCTTCCACCAGGGTGTCGGGGCATTGGCGTACGCCCCACTTGTGCATGAGTTCGCCGTCATAGAAATAGGAGCCGCCTCCATTGGAACGGTTGAGGGTGATGAGGGTTTTATAATCGGCAAAGAAAGGCTCGATGTCCATGGGAAGCCGCACGTCTTCGGGGCGGCCGGCTACCAGTACCATGGGCAGCGCATCCGAAAGAGACGCTGTGCGGTAGTGCTCTTCCAGCAGGACCCAGTCTGCGTTCGAAGGGTCGTAGACCGAAAAAATAACCACCTTTCCGGTCGCGGCCATGTCGTCCAGATACTCTCCGTCGGCATTATGGAAACTCAGGATGGGAGCCTTCCGGAACTCTTCTTCTTCGGCTTCGTCATCCAGCGAAGCAAACAGGCGGGAACCCCAGTTGAAGGGCGTGAAATCCACAATGGGAAGGTGCGTATTGCTATAGACAACCGCAGCGACAATGGCCAGCATGGCTACACTGGCCGATACCGCCTTGCTGCCCCGTGCGTGCCCAAATTCACGGAAAGGGACAAAAGCCAGTACCGCCACAAGCAGGAGTGCGACATTCTTGAGGAAACTTTGCGCATGCGTCAAGTGGATTGCCTCGCCAAAACAGCCGCAGTCCATGGGCGCATCAAAAATCCACAGCGCCAGCGTCAGGAGCGTAAACCCGCCCAGCATCACGCAGGCCACAATGGCCGATACTTTCCGCAGCACGCCGGTAATAAGGCCGATGCCCACGGCGCACTCCGTCGTGCACAGGGCAATGCCAAGGCCCTTGGCTGCCGGAATGAGCCAGGGCATATGCAGGAACTTGAGGTACTCCGTCACGATGAGCATGGTCCCCACCGGGTCCCACAGTTTAAGAATACCCGAAATCAGGAACACAATACCCAGCAGGCCCGCAGCGCGGCGCCTCAGACGAAGATACCCTCTTTTCATTTCAGAAACGGATCTACGACAGCCTGAATCTTCGCGAAGATGGCATCGGGCGGCAGCATGTGGCCGCTTTCATCGGCACAGTCGATGCGCTGGAACTGTGCGTCGCGCTCGGTCTCCTTCACGTACAGGCTGCGGACGCTCTTCTGGAACTCGATGGAAGCCTCGTGAATGTCCTGGGCTCCGGCGAGATAATCGCGGTCATTGCCCTCGCGGTGCATGGAGAGGCTTTCCTCAACAAAGTCGATGGGCACGTCCAGGAAGATGTTGAGATCCGGCTTCGGAAGTTCAAAATTACCATACTCGGTATGGAAGATCCAGTCGCGGAGGGCATCCTGCTCAGGGCCTTCGGGCAGTTTGGAGCACTGATAGGCAATATTGGAGTACACATAGCGGTCCAGCAGAACCGTTTTGCCCTCCTCCAGGGCCTTCTTGATGCCCGGGCCCGCGCCGTGACGGTCTTCGGCAAAAAGCAGCGCTACCAGTTGCGGATGCACTGCTTCGTTGGCCCCGAAGTCTCCACGAAGGAAACGGGAAATGAGGTCTCCGTACACCGGAGCCTGATAACGGGGAAAATGAATGTATTCCAGGCTGCCGCAGCGTTGCAGCAGATATTCTTTCAGCAGTGCGACCTGGGTGGATTTTCCCGCCCCGTCCAAACCTTCTAGTACGATGAGCATAATATATCGATGATATCCTACAAAGATACGAAAATTTGTCGTAACTTTGATTTATGATTGGACCTGTACATATCATGGGAATCGTGAACCTCACGCCGGATTCCTTCTACTCCGGAAGCCGCGTACCGGAGGTTCAAAACGCCATTCCCCGCATTCACCAGATGTTTGAGGAGGGGGCCGATGTCGTAGATCTCGGCGCCTGCAGCACCCGTCCCGGCGCACCGCGTCCCTCGATGGAAGAGGAATGGGGCCGATTGGAACCCACCCTGAACGCATTGGCCCATGAAGGTGTTCCGGCCCTCTCCGTGGACACATACCGGGCAGAGATCGTTCGAAGAACGTACGATGTCATCGGCCCGTATATCGTCAACGACATCGGCGGCGGTGAACTGGACCCCGACATGCTCCGGACGGTGGGCCGGCTGGGGCTTCCGTACGTGGCCATGTGCCCTTCCTGCGCCACCACCGAGGACATCCTGGCATGGTTCCGGGATTTTTCCACGAAGGCCGATGAGAACGGCATCCGCGAATGGATCCTGGATCCGGGCTTTGGCTTTGGCAAGACGCTGGAGCAGAATTACGAAGTGCTCGCACGGCTGGATGAAGTGGTGGAAGCATTCCCGCAGGAAGTCCTTGTGGGCGTTTCCCGCAAGAGCATGATCTATAAAGCGCTGGGCATCACTCCCGAAGAAGCGATGCCCGCAACAGAAGTCATTCAGTTCGCCGCTTTGGAGAAAGGCGCCACCTGGCTCCGTTCCCACGACGTTGCCGCCGCCGTCCAAACTGCCAAACTCTACTCTACAATATACACGTCGTCTCCCGGAGCCGCAAAATAATACGTTTCGCGGGCAAAACTCTCCAGGGAATCGCGGTTGGTGCGAAGGTTCTCGATTTCGCGGTCCATTTCGTCAATCTCTGCCTGAAGACGGGCCATCTCGGCCTCCTGGCTCTTTTCCTCAACAGAGGCCTTAATCCAGTTGATTACGCTGTTGTGCGCAAAGAAAAGCAGCCAAAGGGCTACTACCGTCGTTACCACAATCACGAACGGCAGCAGGTAGTTATGGTCTTTCCGTTTGAGCCAGGCCCACTTGTCTCCCATATCAGTCTACTTTGAGTTCAACGGTGTCAATGTTGCCGCGCTCCTGCTCCAGCGGGATGCGCTTGAAAGCCCAGAGGCAGGCGGCAAGGACGCAAACGGCGACAACGGAAACAATCCCATAGGTGACGGGGGCCATGGTCTCGTAAAAGTAGGTGCTCTCTTCCACCGAGGTCAGCTGAGCCACCACCACGGAAGTACCGTTGTTCACAAAGTGAATGAGCATGGTAAGCCACAGGGAGCCCGTCTTGTAGTAGATGTAGCCCATCACAAGGCCCATGAGGAAGGCATTGAGCGCCTGCCAGGGGTTCATGTGGATAACGGCGAAGAAAAGAGCCGATATCACGATGGCCCAGGCGGGCTTCATCTTGGACAGCAAGCCGCGCAGCACCATGCCCCGGCACATCCACTCCTCAAAGATGGGAGCGAAGATGGCCGTCACCAGGAAGGAGCTCCAGAAAGGGCCGGCCATAAGCTGTTCCATTGCCTTCATGAGAACGTCATAGAACTGCTTCATGAGAGGAGATGCCGTGGTTACCTTATAATTAAGGTAGTTCACATAGTCTGTGGCGAACATGAAACTGTAGGTGAGCACCACGGTGACAAGCGCCAGCTGCCAGCCCTTGAACGGGCCAAAATGGCTGCTGTTAAGCCTATATCCTGTCTCGAAGAGGCTGTTATGCTGGCTTTTGGATGCCACATAAATCATGGCCGGCAGGAATGACAGCGGATAAACCACCACCATCTCATATTTCATCACAATCTCCTGAGGTACCAAAAACAGGAGGACGCTGGTAACGAGACCGCCCAGGAGATTACCCAGGAGGAACCAGCCGAAAAGGCCGAACATGCCCTTCACGCCCGGCGCATACCAGGCGTGATTGGCATAGAGGTCATAGTTGTTAACTTTGCGGGCGAACAGTTGCATACGGCTAATAAAGGGGGCTGGGATAAACACCGTCTTTTACCAGCTGGGCAAACTTAGCCACCACGCCGGGACGGTCTTCCTTGAAGGTGACGCCGAACCAGTGGGACGGGGTGGAAAGCACCTCGCAGCTGCCGTTGCCGCCCTTCACGATAACATCTACGGCGTAAGGGATATAGAACTCTTTTTTGGGCTCCTGGATATTCTTTTTGAGGAAGTCCTCGAAGATGGAAGCGCTCTTTACGAAGTAGTCGGGGGTGAAGCCCCACATGTTCATGGAGCAGAGGGCCTTGGCGGCCAGTTCCACGTGGTTCTCTCCGGTGACGGAGTTGTTGCCGTACACCTTGCCGTCGGCCTCCTTGCCAATTTCCAGGTGCTCGGCGATGCCGGTGAGGATGTTCTTGTCGTCGTACGAGCAGATGCCGCGGGACACGGTTCCGTTCTCGGAGAGGGTGTTCTCCAGCTCGAAGCCTACGATGCAGTACTCGCCCTCGGTCTTTTCGTGGGCGCGGCACCAATCGGCCAGAATCTGGAAGGATTCCTTTCCGTAGAAGTCGTCACCATTGATGACGGCGAAGGGTTCGTGGATGACATCGGCCGCCATGAGCATGGCGTGGGCGGTGCCCCAGGGCTTGACGCGGGTCTCGGGCACGGTGAACCCGGCGGGAATCTTGTTGAGTTCCTGGGTGACGAACACAAACTGAAGAGGCTCGCCGTCCACAGTTTTCACATGGGCATAGCGCTCTTTCACGTGGGCTTCCATATCGGCCTTGAAGGACTCACGGACAATATATACCACTTTGCCGAAGCCGGCTTCCACGGCGTCGTGAATGGAGTAGTCAATGATGGTTTCCCCGTTGGGGCCCAGGCCGTCCATCTGTTTGAGACCGCCATAGCGGCTGCCCATGCCGGCAGCGAGTACAAGGAGTGTAGGTTTCATAGCAAGCGTTAATTATTTGTTACGTTTTCTTCTTTCACGGATGCGCATGGCGCTTTCTACCATGAGCTGGTCCTGGAAACAGCCGCGGGCCGCCAGGAAGCAGAATACGGCAATGCCCAGCGGCAGGATGACGGTGAGGCTGAACACGGGGCCTTCGAAGGTGAAGTACATGTAGGCGAGCCACACCTGCATGCCCAGGGCGATGATGCCTGAGAGGCTGGAAAGGCGCATCTGTAGGATAAGGGACTTGAATGTGACAAGAGCGAGCAGTACCCCGAAAGCCAGAATGCCCAGCAGAATGCCGAAGTAGGGCGCCTGGAGCTGCCAGTAGCTCACTTCCCGGAGGCCTTCAGTACTGGCCACCGTATAGGCATTGTTAAAACTGAGCACAGCCACCAGGATGGCGGCGATAAGAAGGTATAGAGTCTGTTGTCTCTGCCACATAGTCTTATTTTTTAAGGTAGGCTTCTACGGCGGCACGCACCTGTCCATATTCCAGGAGCATGGCCTTGGCCTTTTCGTAGTCTTCGATACCGGTCTTCTCCATGATCATGCGCGTGCCGCGGTCTACCAGCTTCTTGTTGGTGAGCTGCATGTCCACCATCTTGTTGCCCTGCACGTGGCCCAGGCGAATCATGGTGGCCGTGGAAATCATGTTAAGGATGAGCTTGGCCGATGTGCCGGATTTCATGCGCGTGGAACCGGTGACGAATTCCGGGCCGACGGTAGCGACCATCGGAACCTCTGCGGCCTCGGTGGAAAGGCTCTCGGCGTTGTTGGTGATGACTCCGGTGAGAAGACCCATCTCGCGGGCCTTGCGGATGGCACCCACCACATAGGGGGCTCCGCCGCTGGCGGTAATGCCGATGACCGTGTCTTCCTTGGTGGGGTGGAAAGGCTGAAGGTCCAGCCATCCCTGCTCCCAGTCGTCCTCGGCTCCTTCCACGGCGTTGCGGATGGCCCCGTCTCCACCGGCCATGATGCCGATGAAAAGGTCTTTTACGCCGTAGGTGGGCGGGATTTCGGAGGCGTCTACGATGCCCAGGCGGCCGGAAGTGCCGGCGCCCAGATAAAAAATGCGCCCTCCCTTGGGAACGCGCTCCACGATACCGTCAACGATGGTTTCGATGGCGGGAATAGCTTCGGAAACTGCCACAGCCACGCCGCGGTCTTCGGCGTTGATACCCTGGAGGATTTCCAGAGTGGACATGGCGTCCAGGTGGTCGTAATGAGAAGATTGTTCAGTTGTTCGCATAATAGGTGATCACTGCATTTTGAATGCATCTACAAAGATAGCAAAAAACAATGAATCCCAGCGCCCGCGGGGGCTACTTTGTAAAATCGCATGAAAATCATTACCTTTGCACTTTATATGAAAACAGCGATCACCAATATATTGGGAATTGAGAAACCCCTGTTCCAGGGAGGTATGGCATGGATTGCCGATGCGCGCCTGGCCGCTGCCGTATCCAATGCGGGCGGCCTTGGGCTCATTTCGTCCATCAATGCCGGGACCGAGGCCGTTCGTGCCGAGATCCGCAAAGCCCGCGAGCTCACGGACAAACCCTTCGGCGTCAACATCATGCTGGCAGCCCCCAATGCCGCAGAAATCGCAGACCTGGTGGTGGAAGAAGGCGTGACCATCCTCACGACGGGCGCCGGCTCCCCCGCCCCGTACATGGAGAAATGGCTGGGGGCCGGTATCCGCGTCATCCCTGTGGTAGCTTCGGTTGCCTACGCCATCAAGATGGAAGAGCTGGGTGCCACGGCCGTCATTGCCGAGGGCGCCGAGAGCGGCGGTCACGTGGGAGACACCCACACCATGGCCCTGGTGCCGCAGGTGGTGGATGCCGTACACATTCCGGTGCTCGCCGCCGGCGGAATCTTCGACGGACGCGGCGCAGCGGCAGCCTTCATGCTGGGCGCCTGCGGCGTACAAGTCGGAACCCGTTTTCTGGTGGCCGATGAATGCCGCGTGCACGATGTTTATAAAGATCGCCTCATCAAGGCCTCCGACGTAAGCACCATGGTTACCGGCAAGTCCCTCGGAGACGCCGTTCGCGCGCTCAAGACCCCCTTCACCAAGCAGTTCGCCAAGATGGAGGCAGACCCTTCGGTACAGGCCGATGCCATCCGCGCCTTCGGGACCGGCTCCCTCCGCAAGGCCGTCTTTGACGGAGACCTTGCCGGTGGCAGTTTCCTGGCCGGGGAAGTAGCCGGCATGATTAAACGGCGGGAAAGCGCCGCCGATATTGTAGATGATATCATCGGCGGAGCGGAGAGTCTTCTGAGCAATCCCCTTTGTCATTCTGAGCGAAGCGAAGAATCTAACTGAATAAAAAGAATAAATATATGGAACCTAAGAGAGTAGTTATTACCGGCATGGGCGTCATCTCATCCGTGGGACAGGATGTGAACACCTTCTGGAAGAATCTTTGCGACGGTTACTGTGGCATCGATTACGTGGAAGAGTTCAAGGACATGCCCGTCACCTTCGCCGGCAAAGTGAAAAACTTCAACGCCGAGAACTTCGGCATGGAGAAACCCTTCATCCGCAAGCAGGACAACTTTACCCTGTACGCCATGGCTGCCGCCTGGCAGGCCATGCAGCAGAGCGGACTTCTCACCGAAGGGGAATCGGCCAATATCGATCCCTTCCGCCTGGGCGTTTATGTGGGCTCCGGCATCGGCGGCTTTGACGTTCAGTTCCGCGAAACCCAGAAGATGATCGAGGACCCCACCGGCAAGTGGATTTCCCCGCTGTTCATCGCCACCATGATTTCCAACATCGCGGCCGGCCACATTGCCATCAAGCATCAGGCCAAGGGCCCGTGCCTGGATATTGTGACAGCCTGCGCCACGTCTTCCCACTGCATCGGCGAGGCTTTCCGCGCCATCCGTCATGGTTATGCCGACGCCATCATCGCCGGTGGTTCCGAACATGCCACCATTCCGCTGGGTGTAGCCGGCTTCTACAACGCCAAGGCTCTCACCCGCGCCACAGACCCCAAGTACTCTTCCCTGCCCTTCAACCTCAACCGCCAGGGCTTCGTGATGGGTGACGGTGCCGCCGTCATCATCCTGGAGGAGCTGGAGCACGCCAAAAAGCGCGGCGCCACCATCTTCGGAGAGATGGTGGGCTACGGCAATACCTGCGACGCCTATCACGCCACGGCCCCCCGCCCGGACGCCAGCACCCAGGCCCGTTCCATCCAGGACGCCCTGGGAGAAGCGCATTTTGACGCATCCAAAGACAACCTTTATATCAACGCGCACGGTACGGGCACGCACCTCAACGACATAGCCGAGACCCTGGCCTGCAAGACGGCCCTCGGAGACTTTGCCTACAAGGCGCACATCTCCTCCACCAAGTCCATGACCGGCCACATGTTCGGCGCCGCCGGTGCCA
>CAMODD010000056.1:0-11274 GCA_946611215.1 uncultured Bacteroidales bacterium
CAGTAGCTCACACCCAGATGGGTACCATGGGTATCAAGGTGTGGATCTGCAACGGTGAGAAGTACGGCAAGCAGGATCTCTCCCCCAACGCCGGTTTCGCTTCCAGCGCAGCTCCTGCTAACTCCGGTCGTCGTGAAGGCGGTCGTGGAGATCGCGGTGAGCGCCGTGGTGGCCGTGGCGAGCGTCGTGGTGGCCGCGAAGGCGGTCGCGGAGAACGTCGATAAACATACAGCATATTTTTGGAGAAAGCGACTGATATTTCAGCCGCTTTTTCTTATATTTGCAATCGCTTAATAATCTTTAATCCAATGAAAAAGAGTGTATTCATCCTAATGGCAGCCGCTGCTATGCTGGTGAGCTGCAAAACCAAGACTGTGGAAGAAAAGATGGCCGAGTTCACCGAGTGGAACCAGACCTTCATGGACAACTACCGCACCCGTCTGGCTTCCTTCTCCGACGACGAGGAAGAGGCTGCCGAGGCTTTCGCCGACAGCGCCTACAACGCCTTCCTCGACTACAACAAGGCCGCTCTCAAGGCCAACCTGGACAACGCCGTGGGCGTAGAGGCCCTCAAGCAGGTGTACTCCGACATTGAGCCCGCAGAACTTGCCAAGTACCTCAATAAGCTTTCCGCACCCCTCGAGGGCAAGGATTCCTCCTTTGTGGCTTATCTTAAGGAGAATGTAAACGCCAGCCTTGCTACCGCCGAGGGTCAGGCTTTCACCGATTTCACCGTAGAGCATGTGACCGGCCTGGACGCCAACGGCGAGCCCGTATACGAGTCCAAGAGCCTTTCCGACTTCGTTGGCAAGGGCAAAGTATTCCTCGTAGACTTCTGGTCTCCCTGGTGCCCTCCCTGCAAGGCCGAGCTTCCTAACATCAAAGCCGTTTGGGAAAAGTATCATGGCGACGACTTCGACGTTCTCAGCGTAGCCGTCTGGGAAGAGAGCCGTGGCATGAACTGGAAAAACACCGTAGACACCGCCGCTGTGTATGGTATCCAATGGAACCAGCTCAACAACGGTCATCAGGAGCCCGCTTCCCTCTATGGCATCCAGGGCATTCCCCACATGATCCTCTTCGACGCCGAGGGCAAGATCATCGCCCGTGGAGACGCTCTCCGTGGTGAGAAGCTGGATCCCGCCGTCGCCGCTGCTCTGGGCAAATAATCCCCGTGGAGCTAAACTGCTAGTTGACAGAAAGTTAAATAAAAACGCCTGGTGAATTTTTACCAGGCGTTTTTGCGTATTGTGTTAACAATAAATTAGTTATCTCCACGCTCGCTACTCAGCTTGTACCAGATGCGAAGCCCGTTGAAGGAGTTCACCAGGTAGAAGCAGTATTTCACAAACATCACCACGGTGTAGCTGGAGGCGGCCGATGACAGCATGGTGCTGCCCCACAGGATGATGGAGGCCACATTCACCAGGATCCACAGGTACCACTGCTCGTAGAATGCGAGCGCCATCAGCACCTGCCCGCCGATGTTGAACGTGGTGCGGGCAGCATCGGCAAATACCTGCGTGCGGTTAATCTCGGAAGGATCCACCGTCCAGAACTTGATGGCCAGGAGGATGCCGTACACAGCAGCCAGGCCGACGACCGTAGCGGCCAGCACCAGCCAGCGCTGTTTCCCGGTGAGTCTGCGGGCTTTTACTTCCGTCTTGGCGCCCACCGCTCCGCGTTTTCTCCACTGGTAAATGCCGATGATGTTCATCGGTAGAAGGTACAGCAGATGCAGGGAGAAGTCTCCCCAGATACCGTTGTCTGCGTCCACGATGAGGCAGCAGGCAATGTCCAGAAGGCCAAAGACGAAGGTCCAGATGAGGCCGTTGGCACTGAGCACTGAGGAGGCCACGCCCATTACCGAGCCGGCCGCTGCAATGAGGATGAGCGCTGTACGGGCGCCGGGTTCCTGCAGCTTGAACCCTGTCGTGATGGCAATGGCCACCACCATCAGCGTCATGAGGATGGCGCTGAATAGTTTGTTAAATCGTTTGTCAGTCATACGCATTTGCTCTCGCACATTTTCTTTTGAGGGGGCTCTGCCCCCTATTATCCCCCGCGGCCTCCGGCCGGCAGTTTTATTCGTTTAAATAATTATGTATTTGTATCGCTAGATCGGCTCCTACCAGAGCCGATAGTTCTTCCAGGGGAGCATCGGCGATGCGGGCTACGGAGCCATAGTGCATAAGGAGACGCTGTTCGGTCTTTTCTCCTACGCCCTTGATTTCGCGGAGGGCGCTCTGGATGGCGGCCTTGGAACGGAGATTCCGGTGGAAGGTGATGCCAAAGCGGTGGGCTTCGTCACGGATGCGCTGCAGCACCTTCAGGGCCTGCGAATTGCGGTCGATAAACAGCGGATACGGGTCTCCCACCCTTATCACTTCTTCCAGACGCTTGGCAAGGCCCACGACGGTGACGCGATCCAGGATGCCCAGTTCGGCCAGGGCCTCCCAGGCAAACTCAAGCTGCCCCTTGCCGCCATCGATGACAATGAGCTGGGGTAGGTCATCCGGTGCCTCGGCCAGCATGCGGGAATAGCGGCGGTTCACCACCTCTTTCATGGACGCGAAGTCGTTGGCGCCCACCACCGTTTTAATCTTGAAGCGGCGGTAGTCTTTCTTGGAAGGCTCTGCATCTCGGAACACCACACAGGAGGCAACGGGATTGGTGCCCTGGATATTGGAGTTGTCGAAGCATTCCATGTGACGGGGCAGGACCGGCATTCCCAGCGCCTTCTGGAGCTCCTGCATCACGCTCATTCGGAAGGCGTCAGGATCTGTGTGTTCCCGCTGCTTAATGCTGTTGAAATGGAATTCCTTGGCGTTTTTGGCACTCAGCTCCAGCAGGGCCAGTTTGTCTCCCCGCTGGGGAATGCGGAACGTAACGCCTTCTATCTCCACGTCGGGCAAAAAGGGCACAATCACTTCCTTTGAGAGCGCCCCGAACTTGTCTTCGATTTCGCCGATGAAGGCCGACAGCATGGCAGCCTGCTCCTCTTCAATCTGGCTGCGGAATCCCAGGTTCAGGCTCTGGACAATGGCGCCACCCCGGATACGGAGGAAATTGCCAAATGCCTCGGCCCCGTCAAAGACGAGGGTGAAGACATCGGCATCGGTGTCGGCCGCCTGCGTGATGATGCTCTTTGAGTAGTGCTTTTCCAGGCTGCGCAGCTTTTCTTTATATGTCTGCGCTTCTTCGAAGGCAAGGCGCTCGGCGGCATCGGCCATAAGGGCTTTGTAATGGCGGATGACCTCTCCGCCGCGTCCGCTGAGGATGTGAACGATTTCCTCGATATTGGCGCCATACTCCTCCTTGGAGATTTTGCCGATGCAGGGAGCCTTGCATCGGCCTATATGGAAATTCAGGCACGGGCGGAACTTGTGGCGCAGGATGGCCTCGGAGGTAATCTTGAGGTTGCAGGTGCGAAGCGGGTACATGTCCCCGAAGAAATCAATGAGATTCCGGGCGTGCATGACACTGCTGTACGGGCCAAAATACCGGTTTCCTTTTTCTACGCGCCGGGTGATGAACACCTTGGGGAAGTCGTCACCGGTGACACAGATCCAGGGATAGGTCTTGGAATCCTTGAGAAGGATGTTGTACTTGGGCTTGTACTGCTTGATGAGGTTGTTCTCCAGGAGAAGGGCATCGGCCTCGGAATCCACCACCGAGAACTGGGCATCGGCTATCTTGCTCACGAGAATGCGGGTCTTGGTGTTGAGCCGCTCCGGAGGTACAAAATACTGCGCCACGCGCTTGTGAAGGTCTTTTGCCTTGCCCACGTATATCACTTTTCCCTCGGCGTCGTAGTAGCGGTACACGCCGGGTGAATGGGGAAACAGGGCTATTTTCTCTTTGACGGTCATAGCTTGGGATGACAAAGATACACAAATTCAATGAGGTGCAAAAGGCGCTTTTGCCAGTAAGTGTTTCGTTTTTGAGAAAAATGTATTAACTTTGTGCGCTTTTTGGATTTGAAGTTAAGAACGTAAAACAATAAACTTAAAACCTATCATTATGACAAAGGAAGAAATCGTAAAGCAGGTCAAGGATATTATCGTTGACAAGCTGGGTGTTGAAGAAAGCGCCGTAACCGAGTCCGCTAGCTTCACCAACGACCTCGGTGCCGATTCCCTGGACACCGTAGAACTCCTCATGGAATTCGAGCGTGTTTTCGGCATCAAAATCCCCGATGAGGAAACCAGCGGTATCGCTACCGTCGGTGACGCCATCACCAAAGTTGCAGAAAAGCTTGGTGCCTAATCCACCCAATCAAACATAAAAGAGGTCAGCTGAAAAGCTGACCTCTTTTTTTGTCATATGTGATTCGCATTAGTTCTTGGGGATGGCGTAGGTGACCCGGAACACGGGCTTGCGCTTGCTGGCGGGGCCGCAAAGGATGGCGCGGTAGAAACGGTCCTTGTCCAGCTCCGTGGTGTAGCTGTAGGTCTGCTGCTGCGAGGCGCTCATCATCTGGGCCAGCATCATGTAGTTATAGTAGTTGCTGTAGCCGTAACCGCCATAGCCACCATACCCGCCATATCCGCCGTATCCGCCATATCCGCCATAGAGGCTGTTATAGTAGCTGGCATACATCAGCTGCTGGTAGTAGCTGTTGTCGTAGGCCGATCCGTTGGCGTTAGCAACTTTCTCCGTGTGGATGGTAAGGAGCCAGATATCGGAGTCTGTACTGCTGGAAAGGTCGTTGCGGTCCATGATGGCCTGCAGGTGATAGGTGATATCGGGAGCATACTGCAGGTTGGAACGGTCAATGTTGCCCTGGTTTTCGGAGCTTACGCTGGCATCCGTAAGACCGGCGAAGGTAATGTACTCGTCACCGTCGTCATCCTTGGCTTTCTGTTGGATGGTAGGGCTCAGGACAGAGGGGAAGTACTTGAAATCCTCGTAGTTTTCCGGCATATCGAAAGGCAGCACGATGGAAGCCTTTACAATAATGACTTTCTTGGGGTCTCCGCCGGTTTTGGCAATGGCCGCCCAGGTTTTGCTCTGGAGCTCGCTGGCCAGGATGACGGGCTTGAGACCGCCGCCGCCTTCTACCATGATTCTGTCCGTGGCCGGCCCGGCTGTGGTGGTATGGGTGGTGCGGTTAAAGCAGTACTGGTCAAACTTGGTGTTGTTTTCCAGGTATTCGGCCTCATTGAAGAAAGCCGTTTCTCCGGGAATAAACAGGAAGGTGGAGTCTTTTTCCACGCCTTCCCAGGTACTGTGGACCTTGAGGGCTGCCAGATTGTTGTTGCGCGTGTAGTAGTTGTTGCTCACGCTCAGGCAGGAGAATTCGAACAGGTTGATGCGGCCGCCGTTTCCTTCGGGTATGTCCGTTGAGATGTGGATGCCGGGAACCTCGTCCACCCATTCGTCATAGTGCTCGTCCACGCCGTCTTCTTCCGTGAGGCGGTTCTTGAGACCGTTTTTGGAATCCAGCTTGAGGAGTGCGTCAATGTACTCCTGGGCGTAGGCCTTGGAGAAGGAGAAACTGAGTTCGCCGTCTCCGTCATAGACGGGAATACCGCTGGTGATAAGCTCGCTGCCGTGGGCAATCTCCTGCGTGCAGCTGGTACCGGTTCCCACGGGAAGGGGAGAGGTAAGCCTGGTAACGCGGATGTTCTGAAGAATGCGGGCCTCCCTGTCGTCGTTGCAGGAGATGGAGTCTCCGGCAAAGCGGATGGCAAAGCTCACTGGCGTGGGATTGGTGCCCAGGTCAATGGTATCCAGAGCAGGAATGAGCGGGAAAGCGGCTTCACGGGTGGTGAGGCCCAGCACTTCGTCGCGGATGGCGCCGATGGTGAGCTTGGAAGAGGAATAACCCGACAAAGCGTCGGCGTTTTTCATTTGGATTTCGGTGAGCTCGAACTCTACCGTATGGGTGTCGTAGAGCAGGCTCTTGTCCACCAGCCCTTCTCCCAGGCTGTTGTCCACTTCCACGCAGCCCGGAAGGACCAAGGCTGCAGCCATGCTCAGGGCAAGGAATTTTCTCATTTTAGCAAGTCGTCGTAAAATGCGTTGTATCGGTCCATGTAGCTGCCGTCCTGGAAGGTGTTTTCCTCATAGGGGAGCACGGGAACGCCCAGGGAAGAGCAGTGCTCCTTGAGGGAAGCGTCTACATCCGGGCAACCCATGATGATTCCGTCGGCATACTGCGCGGCTAATTTTGCAAGTTCCATGCCGTCGGCCTTGTCCGAGAGGAGGGAGACGTCCTCCGGTTTGATGCCGCCGTACAGGATGGTGTTGGCATAGCCGGGGGAGAGGGGATCCCGGGTGATGTCGTCGTAGAGCGACAGGACCACCTTGGAGCCTGAGAAAATGGGATCGTCCTTGTAGGCTTTCTTCAGGTACAGGGGGAGTACGTGGGAAATCCATCCCGAGCAGTGGATGATATCCGGAGCCCAGCGCAGCTTCTTGACCGTCTCCAGCACGCCGCGTGCGAAGAAGATGGCGCGTTCGCCGTTGTCGGCGAAGAACTGGCCGTTTTCGTCGGCGTAAATCTGCTTGCGGCGGAAGTAGTCTTCGTTATCGATGAAGTATACCTGGATGCGGGCGGCCGATATGGATGCTACCTTGATGACCAGCGGGCGGTCTACGTCTCCGATGATGATATTCATCCCCGACAGGCGGATGACCTCATGCAACTGGTTCTTGCGCTCGTTGATGCAGCCGTAGCGGGGCATGAAGGCGCGGATTTCCTTGTGGCGCTCCTGAATGCCCTGGGGCAGTTCGCGGCAGAGCTTGGCAATCCGGGTCTCCGGAAGGTATGGCTCCATCTCTGCGCTGACGAACAGAATCTTCTTGACTGAATCTCCCATAAGTAAAAAAATATTAACCCACAAAGTTACTAAAATTTTTTGAGTTTTTCGGCGCTTTCCGTAACTTTGGGGCGAAATATGAGCACTTCCACCATACGTCGGCGCCTTGTCAGCGCCTGGGTTTCCACCGTCATCAGCCTGTCGCTGGTGCTGCTTTTGGTTGGTATGGGAACCCTTCTGCTCGTGAATGCACGGACCGTCGGGAACTATTTCAAGGAAAACCTTCAGGTGTCCGTTCTCCTTAAGCAGCAGGTGACGGAGGAACAGGCTCTCAAATATGAGTCCCAGGTGGCATCCATCCCCGGAGTGCGTACCACGCATTACGTTTCCCGCGACGAAGGAGTGGAGGAAATGTCCAAAATGCTGGGCCAGGATTTCCTGGATGTGTTCGAAACCGCCCCCGTTCCCATTTCCATCGACGTAAACCTGGAGGCCGGGTATGTGTCCTCCGACAGCCTGGCCGTTATGAAGGCTGCCCTTTCGGAGTCTCCGCTGGTGGAGGAAGTGGTGTACCAGACCTCCCTCGTAGATGCCCTCAACCAGAACCTCCGCCGCATTTCCCTGGGAATCGTGGTCATGGTGGCGCTCCTGATGTTCATCTCTTTCGTCCTCATCGCCAACACCGTCCGGCTGGACCTTTTCTCCCGCCGGTTCACCATCCATACCATGCACCTTGTAGGTGCCACCAAGTCTTACATCCGTGCGCCTTTCATGGGACGGGCTGCGCTGCAGGGGCTTTTTGCTGCGCTTCTCGGCATCATCTTCCTGGTGGGCATCCTCTACATCGTGCGGGACGAGTTCCCCCAGCTGTTCCAGATCTTCACCATCGACTCCCTCCTGGAAGTCATGGCCGTTGTTCTGGTGACGGGTGTAACCATCTGCATGGTAAGTACCTATGTTATGGTGGGCCGTCTGGTAGGTTACAACCGCGACAAATTATACACATACTAAGCTATGGCATCCAAAAACGAAGACAAGATGGCCCTCGGGGCCAAAAATATCAAGTTCATGATTGCCGGACTCCTGGTGATGGCGGCAGGCTTCCTGCTTCTTTCCGGCGGCGGCTCCTCAGACCCCGACGTTTTCAACTACGCCATGTTTGACTGGCGCCGCCTGGTGGCTGCACCCATCGTAATTGTGGCCGGCATCGTGCTGGAAATCGTGGCCATCATGGGCCGTTTCAAAGAGGAGGAATAGCGTATGGAGTGGTGGCAGGCAATCATTCTGGGGCTGGTTCAGGGCCTCACCGAGTTCCTCCCGGTGTCCAGCTCGGGACATCTCATGATCTTCAAGGAAATCGTGGGGGCCGATGCCGATGGCTTCCTGGATTTCACCGTTACCGTTCATTTCGCCACGGTACTGGCAACCATCGTGGTGTTCTGGAGTGTGATTTGGACGCTTCTCAAGGGCTTTTTCAAGTTTAAGTATAACGATGAGACGGACTACGTCTGCAAAATCCTTGTATCCCTTATTCCGGTTGCCATTGTAGGCTTTCTTTTCAAGGATCAGGTTGACGCCCTGTTCAGCGGAGAACTCTGGCAGGTAGGTGTCGGCCTCTGCATTACGGCCGCTCTCCTCATTTTCTCCGACAATGCCGGTGTGCGCTTCAAGGTGCCCGTGGCCAAGGATTCCCGGAACGGCCTTTCTTACTGGCAGGCTTTCGTGGTGGGCCTGGCGCAGGCTTTCGCCGTCATTCCCGGCGTCTCCCGCAGCGGCAGCACCATCGCAACGGGCCTTCTCATCGGCGTCAAGCGTGAGAGCATGGCCCAGTTCTCCTTCCTCATGGTGCTCATCCCCATCATCGGCGAGCAAAGCCTGGATCTTCTCAAGGTGGCCGCCGGAGAAGCGACCTTCGGCGCCGGCGTGGGCTCCCTGCCCCTTTTGCTTGGCTTTGTATCGGCCTTTGTGAGCGGCCTTTTCGCCTGCAAGGTGATGATTGCCATCGTCAAGAAGGCCAAGCTCACCTGGTTTGCCCTCTACTGCCTCCTCGTCGCCCTGGCCATCTTTGTCTTGTCTCTATAGCGCTTTTGTCCCTCTGTTGTCATTTGTCATTCTGAGCGAAGCGAAGAATCTATGCCTAAACATCTGACATATTTCGTTTCCGACATCCATTTGGGTCTCCAGGTCGGAGACCCCGCTCAGCGGGAGAAAAACTTCGTGAAATTCCTTCGGGAGATAGACCCGGAGGAGACATCGGCCCTCTATCTTCTCGGGGACATCTTCGACTTCTGGTACGAGTACCGCTTCGTGGTGCCCAAGGGTGGCGCCCGTGTGCTGGGAGCCCTTACCTGGCTCATCGACAGCGGCGTCAAGGTATACTTCTTCGAAGGGAACCACGACCACTGGTGCTTCTCCTATTTCGAGGAGCTGGGCATGGTCAAGCTGCCCCAGCCCTATGTGACCGACATTGCCGGCAAGCGCTTCTGCCTGGGCCACGGAGACGGTCTGGGCCCCGGCAACTACTGGTACAAGTTCCTCAAAGTCATTTTCACCAGCCGATGGGCGCAGGTGCTCTTTTCCACCCTCCATCCCTGGATTGCCTTCAAGTGGGCTACCGGCTGGAGCCACCGTTCCCGCGCGGAGAAGCCCATCGCCTATACGTTCCGCGGAGAGGACGAGCCCCTCTATAAGTACTGCGCCGGTTTTCAGTCCCATAACCCTGTGAACTACTTTATCTTCGGCCATTATCATTCGCGCGTGGACATGCCCGTCGGCTCGGCCCGCCTCCACATCCTCGGAGACTGGATGACCGCGCCCAACTGGCTCGTCTTCGACTCCGACACCGCCAGCCTCTCCGCCCGCGGCTAGTTCCATCGGCGCACCTCGCCTAACCCCCTGATAATCGGCCTTCTACGTTTTTCTCTTTCGCCCGACCAGCCTAAAGAGAAAAACCAACACGCCTGTGAATCAGCAACTTGCAAGGATTCGCGAAAGAAAAGAGTTGCGATTGTTTCCGATAATATGTAGTTTTGCAGCGTGAAATGCGCCCGTTATATCGTTGTGCTCCTCGCATTGGCCGTTTTCGGGCCGATGGGAGCTGCGCAGAGCCATGTGCGCCGTGCGATGGAACGCGCCCGTGAGAAGCAGGAGGCCATGGCCCGCGCGCAGGTAAACAGCGAACAAGGGGCATCGGCCGGCGCGGGCTATATGCGCATGCTGGTGCACGACGGCGACACCACCTACTACGACGCCCTGCCGCCCATCTATATCTTCGGGCGCAGCCGTCACTCCTCGGAGAAGAATTGGCGGGATTACTACAAGCTGGTCTGGCGTTTTGCGCGCGTGTACCCCTATGCCCAGGCATCCGGCGGCCTCAAAAAGCAGGTGGACAGTACGCTTAACGCGCGTCATTACAAGGGTTTACGCAAGCAGATGTATATGGACGCCGTGCAGGACCAGCTGTTCAAGGACTTTGAAGGAGCGCTCCGGAACATGACCATCGCCCAGGGCGCACTGCTTCTGAAACTCATTGCCCGCGAGACCGGACTCTCCTCCTACGACATCATCCACGACTATAAGAACCGCGTGGCGGCCGGCTTCTGGCAGGCCATCGCAAAACTCTTCGACAACGACCTCAAATCCCAGTACGACCCCACCGGCGCCGACAAAGACATCGAGGAACTGGTGCAAATCTGGAATGCCGGTCAGTTTCCGTCCCTCTACTGGTCCATTTTCTGGGAAGATCCGCCCGTCGTGACGGTGCCGGAGCATTACTTCCAGTAGCGCTCTTTTCTCGAATCTTTATAACGCGCTCGTTCTCAGCGCTTTGCTTTTTTCTCTTTAGGCTGGTCGGCCGAAAGAGAAAAAGTTAGGTGCTTGTGTATCAGCGCGATAGGCAAGGTTCGCCGACAGGCGGGCCGATGGGCAGGCCGATGGGATGGGCCGATGCTGCAGTTCGGCACTGTCCAAAATGCGCGGAAGAAATTTCCATCACTTTTCATAACTGACGAAAAACGCGTCACTTAGCTATCGATTTTTGCGGTCGAAAAAGTTGAAAAATCACGCAAAAAAGTTTGGTGATTCGGAATTTTTTTGTAACTTTGCAGTCCCCAAATTGGAGCAAAATGCACCCAACCAGCTGAGTTTCAATGAGTTAGGGACTAATAAGGAAAATTTAAAAACATTACAGCAATGTTACAGCCTAAAAGAACAAAATTCAGAAGGGAACAGAAAAACCGTATGAAGGGCAATTCCGGTCGCGGAAACCAGCTCGCATTCGGTTCCTTCGGCCTCAAGAACCTTGAGAACTGCTGGCTCACTGCCCATCAGATCGAGGCTGCCCGTCAGGCTATCTCCCGTCGTATGAACCGTGAAGGTCAGATCTGGATCCGTGTCTTCCCTGTGAAGCCGTTCACCGCTAAGCCGCTCGATACCCGTATGGGTAAAGGTAAGGGTGATCCTCAGGGCTTCGTAGCTCCTATCACTCCTGGCCGTATCCTCTTCGAGG
>CAMODD010000057.1:0-11201 GCA_946611215.1 uncultured Bacteroidales bacterium
GTGTGATAGGCGCCACGGCTACCGATGTACGTACATCGGAGAAAATGCCTGTTCCTAGCCGTTTGCACCGATGTACGTACATCGGCTGGCTGGGGAGTTGCGAAAAAAACCACTAGCACCCCGATGGCGCAGGCTCAGCCGTAAATGGCGCAGGTTCCATTTTAGGGCCGAAACCTGCGCCACCGGAGCAACGCAGAAGGCCGATTCGCGGTGCAGGTTCAGCCCCTGTTTTGGAACCTGCGCCGTCTGCCCCGGAATATTACCAACCAGAAATGTCTATTATCTCGGAATATGGCTCCTACGATGGTGAAGCCAAGAAAAATGGACACTTCCGAAGAAATGTCCTCTGTAGTAGACCAAACACTCCGAATCTCGAACCTGTCGTTCATCGAAGGGTCGCTTCAAATCCAATCTTTCATTGATGATCTGGACAGATAAACTGGAATTATACTAGGATGATGACAGGAACTCATTCCAAGTAAAAATCAAGACCTAAAGCTTTGACAAGGCGGGCGAATGCGGGATAGAGTTCTTCCGGAATAGCATTGTAGGTTTGTATCCCTTCAATATGCCTTCCAGTACGGGCCTTCAGTAATTCGGGCGGATAGAAGTCTTCCGGAGTGCTGTCTGTGTTGGATTTGACCTCATTGCATCCATTGTCGTTTCTTGGATCGTAAGCCCAACCATTGTCTTGGTAAAAGCCTTGTCCAATTCGCTGTTCAACAGTTTCCACAATAGGGAGGTCTTCCTCGACTTCGTAATCCCGAACGGATTCGGGTTCCATCCGCCAATAGATCATTTGAGCGGTCGCGATATCCGTGTCAGCCTGGGAGACCACCCATTCCAAGATGGCTTTGGGAAAGTCGTAGTTCCAACTTGCTAAGACTTCATGCCGGCGTAAAGTGGAAACCCGTCCGAAATAATCAATGAACAACTGCGTGAGCAAGTCATCGAATTGATCCTCATCTTCAGGGGTAAGAGCCGAGTAATCGGGAAAACGGGAATACAAGTCTTTAAGAGAGCCATCTTCTTGGGGCGATACAGAAGTCTGCTTGCGGAACCAGCTGAATATCATAACATATGTGATTTCTTCAAAGTTAGCAATCTTAGACCAGAATTCCAATCGTTTGACGCATAAACATCGTGACAGTCCTCCATCCCGTGTGTAAAAACGGGCCGAAACGCACACGGGAGCGCCCCAAAACACTTCGCGTGTGCAAAACAGGGGGAAAACGCACACCGGAGCGAAGCGACAGGGCCTGCAGGCCCGCAAGGCGGCTTCTGCCGCCAATCCCTCCCCCGAGGGGAGGGACTTAGGGAGGGGGTAACGTGAGAAGGCAGTCCTGCCTGAGCGCACAAAGCAAAAGACCAGCCTGCAAAGGCTGGTCTTTATTGCTTTGTAGCGGAGGCAGGACTCGAACCTACGACCTCCGGGTTATGAGCCCGACGAGCTACCAACTGCTCTACTCCGCGGTTTGGGAATGCAAAGGTAGAAACTTTTTTTGAAACCACCAAATATTTTTACGCTAATTCTATTCCGGCGGCGGCGCAGGCACGGCGCATGGGCTCTGGCCACACGGCCGACTGGATCTCTCCTATGTGCGCTTTCCTCAGGAGGAACATGCACAGTCGGGACTGGCCGATGCCCCCTCCAATGGTCTGAGGCAGTTTGCCTTCCAGCAGCAGGCGATGAAAATACAGATCCTCTTTCCATAGCTGCCCTCGGGCAGCCAGCTGACTGTGAAGCGTGGCGGCATCTACGCGAATACCCATGGAAGAAATCTCAAAGGCGCTTTCCAGAATGGGATTCCACAGGAGGATGTCTCCGTTGAGGGACCAGTCGTCGTAGTCGGCGGCACGGCCGTCGTGCGGCTCGCCGTCAGAGAGTGTACCTCCAATCCCCATCACAAATACGGCTCCGTACTCGCGTGCAATAGCATTCTCACGCTCCTTGGGCGTAAGGCCGGGGTAGCGCTGCAGAAGGTCTTCGGCCGAGATGAAGAAAATCTCCTCCGGCAGGATGGGGACAATCTGGGGAAACTCCACATACAGTTTGTTCTCTGTCACCTTCACGGCTTCGTAGATGCGCCGGACGGTCTTGCGAAGATAGGCCTCGTTTCTCTCGGAGGGCAGCATCACCTTCTCCCAGTCCCACTGGTCCACGTAGATGGAGTGGATGTTGTCCAGGTCTTCGTCGGGGCGAAGGGCGTTCATGTCGGTATAGATGCCGCGGCCGGGAGCGGTGCCCAGCTCGGCGAGCTTGAGCCGCTTCCACTTGGCCAGCGAGTGCACGACCTCGGCCTGGGCATCGTCCATGCTCTTCACGGGGAAACGCACGGGACGCTCCACGCCGTTGAGGTCGTCGTTTAGGCCCTGCCCGGAAAGCACCATCATGGGCGCCGTCACGCGAAGCAGGGCTAGTTGGGCGCTCAGGTTGGTCTGGAACATGTCCTTAACGGCTTTGATGGCCTTTTCGGTCTCTTCAACTCCGCCCAGGATGTTATGGTAATTCTTGGGTAGGGTGAGCATTACGACAGAAATTCCAGGATGGCCTCAATATCCGTAGCCGGGAAAGCCTTCTGCTCACCGGAAACCAGGTTCTTGATGTTCACCGTCCGGGCCTCCATCTCGTTGGAACCGTTGATGGAGATGAACGGGATGTTTTTCTTGTCGGCGTAGTCGAACTGCTTCTTGAGCTTGGTCGGTTCCGGATAGACTTCCACTGCGACGCCGCGGGAGCGAAGGGCTTTGGCTACAGGCAGTACGTAGCGAAGTTCATCGGCCCCCATCACCGCGAAGAGGAGGGTGGTGGACTGCTCCAGCCCGGCGGGGTAGAGGTCCAGCCCGGTGAGGACGTCGTAGATGCGGTCGGCTCCGAAGGAGATGCCCACCCCGGAGAGGTCCGGCAGGCCGAAGATGCCCGTGAGGTTGTCGTAGCGTCCGCCGCCGCAGATGGAGCCGATCTCCCAGTCCAGCGCCTTTACCTCGAAGATGGCGCCGGTATAATAGTTAAGGCCGCGGGCGAGGGAAAGGTCCATCTCCACCGGGGCCGATACGCCTGCTGCGCCGATGAGGCCGAAGAGCTCCTCGAGCTCGTCCAGGCCTTTCAGGCCGATCTCCGAAACCACGCCGCTGGCGCTGCCGCCGTTGAAGAGGCCTCGCATGGCGGTGAGCTTTTCCGCGAAGCTGCCCGTTAGGGAAAGAATCTGTTCGATGACGGCGATGCCATCGGCCTGGAGGCCCTTATCGGCCATCTCCTCCTTCACCTTGTCCAGCCCGATCTTGTCCAGCTTATCAATGGCGACGGTGATGTCCACCACTTTGTCGGGGGCGCCGGCAATCTCGGCGAAGCCGGTGAGCACCTTGCGGTTGTTGATGTGGATGGCGACGCGTACGCCCAGCTTGCCGAAGACGGCGTCCACCATCTGCACCAGCTCCAGCTCATTGACCTGGCTGCGGCTGCCGATGACGTCTACGTCGCACTGGTAGAACTCGCGGTAACGGCCTTTCTGGGGACGGTCGGCCCGCCATACCGGCTGAATCTGGAAACGCTTGAACGGGAAGGAAATCTCGCTCTGGTGCTGCACCACGTAACGGGCGAAGGGAACGGTGAGGTCGTAGCGGAGACCCTTCTCGCAAACCTGCGAGGTGAGGGGCTTCTGAAAATCGACATCGGCGAAGGCGTCTCCGGAGTTGAGGATGCGGAACAGGAGCTTGTCTCCTTCCTCGCCGTACTTGCCCATGAGAGTGGACAGGTTTTCCTGTGCGGGAGTCTGGATTTCCTGGTAGCCGTAGGTGCGGAAGACGCTGCGGATGGTATTGAAAATATAGTTGCGGCGGGCCATTTCCTTCTGGCCGAAGTCGCGGGTGCCCTTGGGGATAGACGGTTTCTGGATTGCCATTTCAGTAAAAATTTCCGCAAAGTTAAGAAAAAAGTATAGCTTATGTTAATAAAATTTTTTAATTTTGCGGCCGAATTAGTTAGTGTATCAGTATTTATGAACTTTAAGGGAGGTTTTCAACCTAAACTCTTCACTACCCTCCGTAGTGGGTATGACAGCAAAACGCTTGTCCAGGACCTGCTTGCAGGTGTTATCGTAGGTATCGTAGCCCTGCCGCTGGCCATCGCTTTCGGCATTGCATCGGGCGCTTCTCCGGAAGCCGGCATCCTCACGGCCATCGTGGCCGGTTTCCTCATCTCTTTCTTCGGCGGCAGCAAGGTGCAGATCGGCGGTCCCACCGGCGCCTTCATCGTCATCGTGTACGGCATCATCCAGGAGTACGGCATGAACGGACTCATGATAGCGACGTTCATGGCCGGCGCTTTCCTCATCCTGATGGGCGTGCTGCACCTTGGAACCATCATCAAGTATATCCCGTATCCCATTGTGGTGGGCTTTACATCCGGTATCGCCCTTACCATCTTCGCCACGCAGATCAAGGACCTCTTCGGCCTTCAGGTCGAGAGCGTTCCGGCCGGCTTCCTGGACAAGTGGGTAGTGTATGCTGAGAACATCGGCACCATCAACTGGTGGGCGTTCCTGGTGGGCGTGGTGAGCATCCTCATCATCGTCCTCACCCCCAAGGTGAGCCGCCGCATCCCGGGCTCCCTCGTCGCCATCGTGGTGATGACTCTCGCCACCCTCGGCCTCAAACACTTCGGTATCGAGGGTATCGAGACCATCGGCGACCGCTTCACCATCTCATCGGCCCTGCCTACGCCCTCCGTGCCTGAGCTCAACTGGGAGACCATCACGCGGCTGGCGCAGCCGGCCATGATCATCGCCATGCTGGGCGCCATTGAGTCGCTCCTCTCCGCGGCTGTGGCCGATGGCGTCATCGGCGACCGTCACGACAGCAATCAGGAGCTCGTCGCACAGGGCATCGCCAACATGGTGTCCCCGCTCATCGGCGGCATTCCCGCCACCGGCGCCATCGCCCGCACCATGACCAACATCAACAACGGCGGCCGTACTCCGGTGGCCGGTATCGCCCACGCCATTGTGCTGGCGCTCATCTACCTGTTCCTGATGCCGCTGGTGCAGTACATCCCCATGGCCTGCCTGGCCGGTATCCTGGTGGTCGTATCCTACAATATGAGTGAGTGGCGTTCCTTCCGCGCGATTCTCCGCAACCCCAAGTCGGATATCATCGTGCTGCTCGTGACCTTCTTCCTTACCGTCATCTTCGACCTTACCGTCGCCATCGAGGTGGGCGTCATCATTGCCTGTCTGCTGTGTATGAAGCGGATGGCCGAGACCACCAACGTCTCTGTCCTGAGCGACGAGATCGACCCCATGGCCGATACCGACGTGAAGGGCAACCTCGACCACCTCATCATCCCCGAGGGCGTGAAGGTGTACGAGATCAACGGCCCTTATTTCTTCGGTATCGGCAACAAGTTCGAGGAAATGATGGGAGACATGGGCGGCCGTGCCAAGGTGCGCATCATCCGCATGCGTAAGGTGCCTTTCATTGACTCCACGGGTGTGCACAACCTCTCCAACATGTGCAAGATGTGTAAGCAGATGGGCGTAAAGGTGGTGCTCTCCGGCGTGAATCCGGACGTGATGCGCGTGCTGCGGAACGCCCACATGGACGACGTGGTGGGCAAGGAGAATATCTGCAGCCACATCTCGCAGGCTCTTTCCCGCGCCGAGGATATTGTCAGGGCCGGGGCTTAACGCTTTGCGAGGCGCTCCCGCCGTTCGGCGGTGGCGGTGAAGAAGACATCGGCGCTGGAATTGAGCGCCGTCTCCACGGAATCCTGCACCACCCCGATGATAAAGCCCACGGCAACCGCCTGCATGGCGATGTCGTTGCCAATCCCGAGGAACGAGCAGGCGAGCGGGATAAGGAGCAGCGAACCGCCGGCAATCCCGGAAGCGCCGCAGGCGCCGAGCGTAGCGACGATGCTCAGGAGAATGGCCGTCGGAAGGCTCACCGGCACGCCTATCGTATGGGCTACTGCCAGCGTCATGACCGTGATTGTAACGGCTGCTCCATTCATATTGACGGTGGCTCCCAGCGGGATGCTTACCGAATAGAAATCTTCATCGATCCCCATCTTCTTGCACAGCTGCATGTTGATGGGGATATTTGCTGCCGATGACCGTGTAAAGAAGGCGTGGACGGCGCTCTCGCGGAGGCAGGTCCAGAGCAGGGGATAGGGATTGGAGCGGGTGGCAAGAAATGCCCACAGCGGGTTGAGGATGAGCGTGTTGAAGAGCATGCACCCCACCAGGAGGAGAACCAGTTTTCCGTAGGTGGAGAAAATCTCCATGCCGCTTTCGGAAACGGCGGAGAAGACCAGGCCCAGGATGCCGAAAGGGGCGAACTGGATGATCCAGCTCACCATCTTGGAAAGGACGGCGGAAAAGTCCGAGACCATCCGGATGGTTTCCCGCGAAGCCAGCGTACGGAGGCCCAGCCCCATGAGGATGGACCAGAACAGGATGCCGATGTAATTGGCCTGGGCAATGGATGCCAGCGGATTGGCCACCAGGTTGGAGAGGAGATTGGAAAAGACGTCTGCGAGCGCGCTGGGGGCGCTTCCTTCCGCGACGTCCGTGAGTCTCAAGGTGATGGGGAAGAGCTTGCTGCCCGCGGCGGCGACGACGGCGGCGCCCAGGGTGCTCACGAGATACAGGCCGATGACAGTGCGGAAGCGTGCTCCCAGTCCCGACCCTGCCTGGGCGACAGATGCGGTGACAAGGACAAAGACCAGAAGGGGCGCAATGGCTTTGAGGGCTCCTACGAAGATGGTTCCGAGAAGGGAGATGCCGGTAAGGCCGGGTATCGTGAGGCCCAGGATGGCGCCAATGACCAGCCCCACAAGGATGCGGAGGATGAGGCTGGACTGGGCCCATTTCCGGGTGATGGATTCTAGTTGACTCATGTTGCAAAATTAAGGAAATTTTTCTTAACTTTGTAGTTGCGGCTTTACAGGACACCCGCGATTTATTTTAGTAGTATTATGGCAAAAGAAGCAGTTGACGCAACGCAGGGAGCAGCCCGTCTCAAGGCACTCCAGGCAACCATCGACAAAATTGAGAAAGATTACGGAAAAGGCACCATCATGAAGCTGGGAGACCAGCCGGAGTGGGACGCTTCGCAGGTAATCCCCAGCGGGTCCATTGCCCTGGACCATGCCCTGGGCATCGGAGGCTACCCCAAAGGCCGCATCATCGAGATCTACGGACCGGAGAGCTCCGGTAAAACCACGCTGGCTATCCACGCCATTGCCCAGGCCCAGAAAAATGGCGGCATCGCAGCCATCATCGACGCCGAGCACGCCTTTGACCGTACCTATGCAAAAGCCCTCGGAGTAGACCTGGACACGCTTCTCATTTCCCAGCCCGACAATGGCGAGCAGGCGCTCGAAATTGCCGACAACCTCATCCGCAGCGGCGCCCTGGACATTGTAGTCATTGACTCCGTGGCCGCTCTTACGCCCCGCGCCGAGATTGAAGGCGAAATGGGAGACAACAAAGTGGGACTTCAGGCCCGCCTTATGTCCCAGGCACTCCGTAAGCTTACGGCCAACATCTCCAAGACGGGCACCTGCTGCATCTTCATCAACCAGTTGCGTGAGAAGATTGGCGTCATGTTCGGCAACCCTGAAACCACTACGGGTGGTAACGCCCTTAAGTTCTATGCATCCGTGCGCCTCGATATCCGCCGCACCACCCAGATCAAGGACGGCGATGAGGCTCTGGGTAACCGCGTCAAGGTAAAGGTGGTCAAGAACAAGATGGCACCGCCTTTCAAGAAGGCCGAGTTCGATATCGTCTTCGGTGAAGGCATTTCCCGCAGCGGTGAAATCGTAGACCTGGGCGTAGAGCTGGGCATCATCTCCAAGTCCGGTTCCTGGTTCAGCTACGGTGAAAGCAAGCTGGCGCAGGGCCGTGAGGCCACCAAGCAGCTTATGCTGGACAACGTGGAACTGGCCGAGGAAATCGAAGCCAAGATCCGCGAGGCGCTCGCCACCGTTCAGGACTAACACTTCTATTCTAATATGACTATAGCCACGTTTTTCTGAACGTGGCTATTCTCCTCTTTTGCGTGCTCGCACACTTGCGTGCGCGACGCCGTGTCGATCTTAAGCAGGATTTGCGGCGAATCCTGCTTTTGTTCGTCAGTGATGACGATCTTAAGCGTGATTTACGGCAAATCCTGCTTTTGTTCGTACATGGGGACGGAGTTAATAGCTAAAAATTATGAATAGAATTACGAGAGAAGAGTACAACGCTCTGCCAAAGGGCGATTACCATCTGTGCCTGGACCGATTGGAAGGCCGATGGCTGTTCTACGATGAGAGTGACTACCGCATGGGCATGGCCGGCGTTGCGCTGGCGTCGCTTAAGTTTGACGTGAAGTTCTATGCTTTTGAGCTCATGCCCAATCATGGTCATTTTGTTCTTAACGGCACTGGAGAGCAGTGCATGAAAGTTTTTTCCTACCTGAAGCGGCGTTTTTCGGAGCAGCTCATGAAAAAAGGACGGGCCCCGCTGCCGGAAGACTACGGTTGTGTCCTCAAACCCCTGCCGGATAAAAACGCTCTCATGGCAGAGATTCTGTATGTGGTGAGGAACCCTTATGAAAAAGGATATTGTTCTCCCGGTGGTCACAGGTGGGGAAGCAGCTATCTGTATTTCAATGAATTAGCCAGAGCGCTGGGTGGCGTAAAGGTGTCTTCCCTGCAAACCATGCAGGTGAGAACCATTACCGGCTCCCGTGAAACGTTACCTCCCGACTGGCTCATTCACCCCGACCTGGGTGTCCTGCCCTGTAACTTTATCGATGCCGGGAAGGTGGAGGAGCTGTTTGGATCGCCGAAGGAGTACCATACCCGTCTGGTGAAAGAGTACGAGTCGGCCGTAAAGATTGCCCGGACCCTGGGCGAAGAAGTGGAGTTTTCACAAAGCGAGATTCGCGATATCGTGAATACCGAACTACGTGCTTCCTACCCCGGACGGCTCTTCAAGTCGCTCTCGCCCGAAGAAAAGTGCCGTGTGGCCGTGCGGCTGTATGAAACCATGCGCCTTGACACGCGTATGATGGCACAGGCACTCTACCTGTCCGAACTCACCATCATCCAGGCCATCCGCTCCAAGGATTACGGCATTCATTAACGTCCCTGCCTTCATCCCCGCCTTTTTGTTCGTCACGCCTGCCTTTTGCTTGTCAGGCGTGATGATCTTAAGCGTGATTTGGGCCGTATCCTGCTTTTGTTCGTCAGCGGTGACGATCTTAAGCGTGATTTACGGCAAATCCTGCTTTTGCTCGTTACTGGGCCGGGGCAGGAGCGATGCGGCACAGCGAAAGGCGGCGATAATGCTCGTCGGAGAGGATGCCGGCGGCGTGAAGACCGTCCAGCGTGCATTCGTCGGGCCGATGGTGCTGCCGGAAGAGCACAATGCCGTGGGCTTCGGAGCGGGAGAGGTGCGGGTGGCGGGCGAGTTCGGGCTCGGGCAGGGTCCAGAGTGTAAAGGCCGGGGCCTCGGAGCAGGTGATGAGGTCCCGCATTCCGGAAAGCTTCTCCTCGTCGAAGTGCCAGATTTCCAGGAGCTGCTCCACCGTGGAATAGCCGCCCAGCTGCGTGCGGTACTGCACCATTTTTCCGGCGAAGAAAGGGCCGATGCCGGGAAGGGTCAGGAGCGTGGTACTATCGGCCATGTTGATGTCGATGCGTGGAATGTCGATAAACGGTTCCAGACGCGCGAAGACGGAATCGGCCACCACGTAACTTCTGGCGAAGTCCGAAGGGCGGCGGAAGTGTCCGCCTTTTTGCCGATAGTTGTCGATGGAGAGCGCCTGCTTCTCGCTGAAGCCCAGGCGCTGAAGGTCTTCCACGCTCACGGTGTTGGGGTTGAAGCGGAAGGTCTCCACCGGCCTGGGAGCGGCTTTTTCCCGCACGGAAACGGCCTCGGGGCTGTGTGACGCGTTTTTTCTGACGGTCCGGGCCTCCTTCGGGGAGGTGCTCATCGGCCTGCTGTTTTGCTCCGCCGGGGCAGCACGCTCCTCTGCGGCCTCCGGCTCTACATACACATACACCGTATCGGGCTGGTCCCGGTTGGCGACGAGCCTCGTTACGGCCGCCTTGTGCACAAACAGGGCGGCTTCAAAACCGATGATGAGAAATACGAGGGCAATAGCGCCCGTTGTGAAACTGGCTGTGGGTTTATTCTTCTCCTTCTTCTGGGGGGCCATACCGCTTTTTCTTATGCGTTTTTTCCGGCGGGGCCCCACCCACCACAATGACTATTTCGCCTTTCGGCTCGTGTTCGGAGAACCAGGCAGCAACTTCTGCCAGGGTTCCGCGTTTGTGTTCTTCGTGAACTTTGGATATTTCGCGGGCAACGGAACAGGGACGCTCCGGCCCGAAGAATTCGATAAACTGCTCCAGAGTCTTTACCAGCCGGTACGG
Source organism: uncultured Bacteroidales bacterium (assembly GCA_946611215.1). Classification (GTDB taxonomy): domain Bacteria; phylum Bacteroidota; class Bacteroidia; order Bacteroidales; family UBA932; genus Cryptobacteroides. The sequence continues at coordinate 10,430 of CAMODD010000057.1, forward strand.
GCTTTCGTAAAATACCATGGTGCGGGTTTCTTTCGCAAGCTCCAGCAAATGCGTCTGACGTCCCTTTTTCTGCGGCAGGAAGCCTTCGAAGGCAAACCGGTCGCAGGGAAGCCCGCTGGAAACGATGGCGGGAATGCAGGCAGTGGCGCCAGGAAGTGTCTGAACCTCAATACCTTCTTCGGCGCAGGTGCGGGCCAGCAGGAAGCCGGGATCGGAGATGCCGGGCGTACCGGCGTCGGAGACCAGCGCTACGTTGAGCCCGCCCAGGATGCGCTCCTTCACCAGCTGCACCGTTTGGTGCTCGTTGAACTTGTGATGGCTCTGGAGAGGCCGGTGAATGTCAAAATGCTTCATGAGCACCGAGGACGTGCGGGTGTCCTCGGCCAGGATAAGGTCTGCCTCCTTCAGCACCTTGACGGCGCGAAGGGTCATGTCGTCGAGATTACCCACCGGTGTGGGCACGATATAAAGTTTACCGGCCACTAACCCAGTTTTTTACGGACTGCCATCATGAAGCGGTACACGACATCGGTACCCATCTCCCATTCCGGGAAGTGCTCCCGGATATAAGCCACGGCTTCATCCAGCGTTTCCAGATTGTTGAGCGCCGCAATGGTGCTGTCGTAGAGGGCGAAATCCTCCTTGAACAGCGTGCCGATGAACAAGGCGCGGTCCAGAAGGGATATGCCGCTGCGGATGTTCTTTACAAGGATGCCAGGCTTGTCCTTCATCCAGGCATAGCTGGAGATGCTGGCCGATGGTGCCACGGCGG
>CAMODD010000058.1:0-10912 GCA_946611215.1 uncultured Bacteroidales bacterium
CGGTATCTTCCGTGAGGCCGATGGCAGCGCGGTGCCGCATGCCGTAGTGCGCGGGGATGTCTGTGCGGTTGGTCATGGGCAGCTGGCAGCGGGCAGCTGCGATGTGGTCGCCGATGATGATCATGGCACCGTCGTGCAGCGGGGAGTTCTTGAAAAAGATATTGGTGATGAGACGCCGGTTGATGTCCGCCTCAAAGCGGTCTCCGGTGTTCATGTATTCCTCCATGGAGCTCTTGTGCTGGAGCACGATGAGTGCGCCGGTTTTCTCCGCCGACATGGCGCGGACGGCTTCTCCCAGTTCCTCGGCGCTCTCGGAGCCCATCTTCTCCTCCTTGATACCCATGATGCGGTTGAACAGTTCGCCGGTTCGGCGGGTGAGGCCGCTTTGCACCGCCAGGCGGTTGAGCATGTGGCGGATTTCGGGCTGGAAGAGGATGATGAGGGCCAGTACGCCCACGTCCAGGAGGGTGTTGAGGAGCACCGTCATCATGCGCATGTTGAGGGCGCTCACAACGCCCTGGAGCACCAGGAGGGCCACCAGGACCAGCACGATGTTGAGGACGGTGGAGTCGGCCCGGATGCTGCGGATGAGGAAAAAGATGATGGTGGCCACCATCAGGATGTCCAGAACGTCGGCCCAGCCAAAGCTGAGAAAACCGAATATGGAGACAAGGCTCTTCATCACGTGCACAAAGATAATGAATTTATCTAAGAATATCGTTCAAAACGCTGCTGGCCGCTTCGCGGGCTCCTTCGCCGGGGCCCTGGATGACCAGGGGATACGGGTGGAAGGCACTGCGCACGATGATGGCGTTCTCGGTTCCCCTGAGGTAGTAGGCGGGGTGCACGGGCGGCACGTTCCTGAGGCCGATACCGGCGCGGAAGCCGTGGGGAGTTTTCTCCAGGAAGGCCACAAAGCGTTGGCGGAAGCCCTGCACAGCGGCTTCGCGGGCATGTGCAGCCCAGGTGGGTTCGTAGGCCTCCAGTTTTTCATAGAACTGGCCGATGCTTCCCTGCATCACCGTCTCGGGTACGGCAGGCGTCACTTCCACCTGCTCCTCCTCCAGCCGTACACCGGCCTCGCGCGCGAGGATGAGCAGCTTCCGGAGGGCGTCCTGCCCGCCCAGGTCTACGCGGGGGTCGGGCTCGGTGAGACCTGCTTCGGCCGCCTTCCTTACCCGGCTGGCAAGGGATTCTCCGCCACTCTGGTATTCGCTCAGAATCTGGTTGAGGGTGCAGGAGACCACGGCCTCGATGGACAGCACCTCGTCGCAGCTGTTGGTGCCGCGGGAGATGGATTCCAGGATGGGGAGGGCAGCTCCCACGGTGGTCTCATAGCGAAGGATGGCGCCGTTTTCCCGGGCGGCGGCATGCATGGCGGCGTACTCGGCGTAAGGAACGGCAAAGGAGCGGCGGTTGGAAGACACAATGCCTATACCGGCCTCAAGAAGGTCTACGTATCGTTTATAGAGCGTTTTACTGTTGGTGGCATCCACAAAGACAGAGCCTTTGGGCGCCACTTTGAGGAGGGCGTCAATGTAGTCTCCCTCCGTGCCGATGACCGGGTGCCCGCCCAGGTCTATCCCGTAGAGGCGGCTGTTGGCCCGGCCCACGATGCGGAGCGATTTTCCGGTGCGCTCCTTCACGGTGGAGGCGCTTTGCTGCACCATCTGGATAAGTGCCTGAGCCACAGCGCCGTCTCCGCAGAGGAAAAGGTTCACTTCTGCTACGGGCAAATCCTGGAAAAAGGCCCGGTGGATGGCTTTGAGCGCCTGTTCCAGCACGGATTTCCGCACGCAGATAACAAAGCTGTTTCCATCTTTCTGGATGCTTCTGGCTTGTATGCCTTCTTCCTGTAAAGCGTTGAAAATGGTCTCTTTTGCCTCGGCGGCTTCGCGGGTGCCCACTAACCGGATTGTTTCTCCTTCAGATGCCACTCCAACCCACTGTGAGGCATCTTTTTGGGCATTTACTACCGTAAATTTCCCGTCCGGAACAAAGGTGTTACGAATTTCGATATCTATTTTTGCGGCCATGGCGGGAGCTACTGTGGGCGCATAGAGCACCTTGGCTCCATGGGAGGCCATTTCCAGGGCTGCGGCATAAGACATGCGGGGGATGGTCCGGGCGGCCGGAACCTCCTTGGGATTGGCGGTCATGATGCCGGGAACGTCGGTCCAGATTTGCAGGCTTCCGGCTCCGACGGCCGCTGCATAGAGGGCTGCCGTGTAGTCCGAGCCGCCCCGGCCCAGGGTGGAAATGTTGCCCGCCTGGTCTCGGCAGATGAACCCGGGTGCGACGAAAACATCGGCCTGTTTTTCCTGGATGGCCTTCTGGATTCGCTCGTAGGTGAGCGGCTCGTTATCCTTGACCACCAGGTCGCGGGAGTCCAGCCATACGGTTTTGTAGCCTTCGCTGGCGAGTTTGGCGGCGAGGATGGTGGTGGAGAAAAGCTCTCCAAAGGTGACTTTCTCTTCCTTCGGTGCCTGCCGCATCTCCTGGAAGAGGGCATCCAGTTTTTGCTGGAGCGCTTCCCGGTCGGCGCCGGTAAAAAGGCGTTTAACGATGCTTTGATGGCGGCGCTCCATATCGGCCCACCTTGCATCGTCCTCGCTGAGGAGGGAATCGGTGCAGCCGCTGATGGCGCTGCTTACGAGGATGACACAGCCTTTGGCTGCCTCGGCCTCCACGATATCCAGCACGCGGGACATGGCCGTTGCCGATGCAACCGACGATCCGCCGAATTTGAGAACTCTGTACATTACAACAACTCGCTGAATTCATGAACGCCCTGCAGTCCCTCCGTGAGAAGGGCGGCGGTGACGGCTCCCTGGGCAAAACCCTCGCGGGAGAAGGCTTCGTGCCGGAAGGTGAGTTTGTCACAGGCCGACTCAAGCGTGAGGGTATGGATGCCGGGCACCTCTCCTTCGCGGATGGAGGTGATTTCCGGCTTTGTGCCCAGTCCTCCTTCTACCAGGCTGGCGAGCGTCTTGGCCGTTCCGGAGGGAGTGTCCAGTTTGTGGATGTGGTGGATTTCTTCGATATCGGCCTTGTACCCTGCTCCCTTCAGGATGGCCGATGCGCGGCTCACGGCGGCAAACAGCGCGTTCACCCCCAGCGAAAAGTTGGAAGCGTGCACCATGGGTGTACCGGCGGTTTCGAAGGCGCGGGTGACATCGGCCCGGATATCATTCCAGCCCGTGGTGCCCACCACCGCCGCCTTGAAGTGCTGAGCGATGAAGGGATAATTGGCCCGGAAAGCGTCCGGCGTGGTAAAGTCGATGCACACGCACGCCTTCGCGAGGGCGGGATTTACGCTCTGCACGTCGTCGGTGGCCTGCACCAGTTCTATGCCCCTTTCCCGGAGCACTTTCTCCACCATGTGGCCCATTTTCCCGTAGCCACTGATTATTACCTGTATCATCGAAAATGCTTTAATTAACTGATTACCAATCTATTGAGTTTTTCTCTTTAGGCTGATCGGCCTAAAGAGAAAAAGTTAAATGCTTGTTACTGAGTGAGTTTGCGGAAGAGCGCGACATACTGCTGTACGGCGGTTTCCAGATCCCGGACCAGGATGTGTTCTTCGGGCCGATGGGCGACGCGGATGGTGCCGGGCCCGCAGATGATCTTGTGGCCGAAACCGGTGAGGTGCGGGGCGTCGCTGCCGAAGGCGACGGGGGCCGATGAGAACCCGGGCAGCGTCACGTAGTGCGCAGGAGTGTCCCCCGGGGCGCGCAGGGACGCTTCGGGGATGGCCGACATCCAGCGCTGCACCGCCTCATGCGAGACGAACGTTGTGCGGAAGTAGAGCCGGCAGGTGAGCTGGGCCGATAAGATATTCTGCGGATTGTCGCTATGGAGCAGGCCGATGTTGAAGGTAGTCTCTCCCAGCTCCGGGTCCTCGCCGAAGTCCTGCGCCTTGAGCTGGTTGTAGAACGCATTGAAAAGGTCCACGGCGCTCACGCCATACTGCGGATAGCCGGAGTGGAACGCCTTGCCGGTGAAGCAGAGGTCGTAGGAGAGGGTGCCTTTGGAGGCCGATACCATCTTGTTCTCCGTGGGCTCTCCCACAATGAGGAAGGGGGCCTTGAAGCCCGTCTTCGAAAACGCCTTGGCGCCCCAGGAACCGGTTTCTTCCCCGGAAACCAAAAGGAGGCCAAAGTCTGTGCGCCCTTCTGCTTCCAACTTCTTGCAGGCCGAGTACATGGCGAAGATCTGGCCCTTGGCGTCGCAGGAGCCGCGTCCCTTCACCACGCCCTCTTCAAAGGTGGGGGGAATGTAAGGCGGAACGGTGTCCATGTGGGAGCAAAAAACAACTTTGGGCGTGCCCCAGGACAGAAGGAGGTTGAGGGTGCCGTCTCCCACTTCGAACTGCTCCTTTCGGGGAGCCTGCAGCGTGTCATACAGCCACAGTGCCACTTCCCGCTCCTTGCCGGAAGTGGAATCGAAAGAGAGAAGGTCCCGGAAGAAACTGTAATCCATTATGCGACAATAAAGCCTTTTTCCAGCAGCACCTGGGCAATCTGCACGGCATTGGTGGCGGCGCCCTTGCGCAGGTTGTCGCTCACGCACCAGATGTTGAGGCCGTTCTCTACGGAGAAGTCGCGGCGGATGCGGCCCACGAACACCTCGTCCTTGCCCCAGGCGTTGAGCGGCATGGGATAGATGTTGTTTGCAGGGTCGTCCTGCAGCACGACGCCGGGCATGTCGGCCATCAGTTTACGGGCCTCGTCCAGGTCGAAGGGTTTGTAGAATTCCAGGTTCACGCTCTCGGAGTGGCCGCCCTTGACGGGTACTCGAACAGTGGTGGGGCACACGGCGATGGTGTCGTCCCGAAGAATCTTGCGGGTTTCGTTCACCATCTTCATCTCTTCCTTGGTGTAACCGTCGGGGAGGAAGCTGTCAATATGGGGAAGGATGTTGAGGTCGATGGGGTGGGGGAACTTGCTGCCGCTGCCGCCGGCACGCTCGGCCTCCAGCTGCTCAATGCCGCGCTGTCCGGCGCCGGTAACGCTCTGGTAAGTGCTCACCACAATTCGCTTGATGCCGTAGGCCTTGTGCAGGGGGGCCAGGGGCAGCACCATCTGGATGGTGGAACAGTTGGGGTTGGCGATGATGTGGTCTCCGGGGGTGAGGACATCGGCATTGATTTCCGGAACGACCAGCGGCACAGAAGGATCCATGCGCCAGAAGGAGGAGTTGTCTACCACGTAGCAACCCACGGCGGCGAATTTGGGTGCCAGCTCGCCGGAAGCGGCGCCGCCGGCGCTGAACAGCGCCAGGGCCGGTTTCTTCGCGATGGCCTCATCGGCACTCATCACGGTCCATTCCTTTCCCTGGAAGGTTACCTTTTTACCCCAGGAACGCTCGGATGCGACGGGCAACAGTTCGGTGACAGGAAAATTCCTTTCCTGGAGTACTTCTAACATTTTGGAGCCTACAAGACCTGTGGCTCCCACTACTGCAACTTTCATTTTATATTACCTTAATAAGTCTTCGAGATGAACACTGCCGGCGGTTTTTTCGTCGCGGTATTTGACGATGACGGGGCAGTATAGATGTACGCCGCTTTCGAGGGGTTTTCCGTCCCGCACGATGGGCTTGGAACCACTCACCACCACGGCACCGCGGGGAACGACCACGCGGCCGTCGGCGTTACGGGGTACGAAACTGCCCTTGGTGGCATCGAACAGCGGTGTAGAGGCGGTGATGACAACGCCCGAAGCAATGACGGCGCCTTCTTCCACAATGGTTCCCTCATAGATGCCGCAGTTGCCGCCCACAAATGCCCCGTCCTCGATAATGGTAGGAAGGGCACCCGCCGGCTCCAGCACGCCGCCAATCTGGGCGCAGGCCGACAGATGAATGTTTTTGCCGATTTGCGCGCAGGACCCCACGGTGACATGGCTGTCCACCATGGTACCTTCGCCTACATAGGCTCCTACGTTGATATAGGAAGGGGGCATGACAATGGCGCCTTTGGCTACGAAAGCACCGCGCCGGATGCTGGACCCGCCGGGGACGATGCGGACGCCGTCCTCTGCGCTGAACTTCCTCACAGGGTAAGTATCCTTGTCAAAGAAGTGAAACTGACCTTCACTCATGTCTGTGATGGCGCCCAGCCTGAAGCCGGCAAGAATTACTTCCTTCACGTGCTTGTTTACCTGCCATACGCCGTTTACCTTCTGGGCGACACGGAGCTCTCCCTTTTCCAGGGCTTCTATGACTTCGTTAAACGCTTGTATTGTAATTTCCATCAGAACAATTCTTTAAGGGTTTGCTTCAGGAGCTCCTCGGTGGCTTCGGTGGCGGGCACCAGCGGCAGACGCAGGCTGTTTTCCATAAGTCCCAGCTGGGCCATGGCAGCCTTGGCCGGGATAGGATTGGGCTCCACGAAGAGCGCCTTGAACAGGGGATTCAGGCGGTCGTCCATCTTTTTTGCCTCTTCGAACTTGCCCGCCTGCAGTGCATGTACAAAGTCTGCCATGGCACTGGGGAACACGTTGGAAGCTACGGAGATGACACCATCGGCCCCCTTCTGCATGAGCTCGAAGGTCTGGTCGTCGTTGCCGCTGAGCACCGAGAACCCCTCCGGACGGCCGTCCAGGATGGCCTGGATCTGGCCGATGTTGCCGGACGCTTCCTTGACACCTACGATGTTGGGGATGTCCCGTGCCAGGGCCAGGGTGGTTTCCGCCTCAATGTTGCAGCCCGTACGGCCGGGCACATTGTACAGGACGATGGGCTTGTCCGTGCTCTGGGCCAGCGCCTTGAAGTATTCGTAGATACCCCGCTGCGGCGGCTTGTTGTAGAACGGTGCCACAATCAGGTAGGCGTCGGCATCCTGCAGCAGGCGCATGTTGGCCAGCGTGCCGGTTACGCTGTTGGTACCCACACCGGCCACCACCGGTTTTCCGGCGGCATGTTGCAGGGCTACCTCCAGCACCTGGAGTTTTTCCGATTCCGTGAGCGTGGGCGTCTCGCCGGTGGTTCCCAGTGGCACCAGGAAATCCATGCCGGCCGTCACCTGCCAGTCCACTGTGGCGGCAAACGCCGTATAATCTACTTCGCCTCCCTTGAAGGGAGTAAGCAGGGCCGTGCCGCATCCTTTGAATATTTTTTCCATATCTTGCGTGTTTTGTAATCTACTATAAATCAATCATTTGCGCAAATTCTCCCCGTCATTTTTTTCCGGGAGAAAAGTTGTAAGTTGCTAGTTGTTAGTAAATTACAACTCACGCACCAATTCGGCCGGGCCGGTGAGGAACACGTCGGTGAAGTGTTCTCCGGCGGCCTTGAAACTTACCTCCAGCCAGTCGCCGCGGCGGCACTGGAGCCGGAAAGATTCTTCGCTGCACTCAGAATGGCAGGGCCGATGCAAATGGCCATGCACATAAGCCGCGATGGCCGATGCCGTGAGGCCGGTTCCGCAGGCGAGGGTTTCGCCTTCCACACCCTTTTCGAAGGTGCGGACGTGCAGGCCGTCGGGCGCTGCCTCCACAAAATTGGCATTGGTGCCTTCGGGCTGGAAGGCATCGGCCCATCTGTATTCCGGCCCGTCCTTTTCCATGTCCAGGACTTCGACACTGGGCACGAATTTCACAAAGTGGCGGGTGCCCGTGTTGAGGAAGTAGCCATCCAGGACGGGCTTCACTCCGTCTACGTCAATCATCTTGAGCTTGACGGTCCACAGGCTGTCCTCTTTCTGGAGGATCTCAGCCGTATGCGGGCCGTCCGGTGCCAGAAAGTTCCATACTCCGTCCGGCGAGGCGGGCTTCAGGCCCAGGTAATCGGCAAAGGCCACGATGCATCGGCCACCATTGCCGCACATCATGCCGCCGCTGCCGTCGGGGTTGTAGAATTCCATGGCAAAGTCACAGCCGGGTGCCTGACCCAGGATCATGAGGCCGTCGGTGCGGTATTCCCGGCACAGTCTGGCGATGGTCTCCTTTTGGCGGAAATCGTCCACCCCTCCCTGGCGCCCGTCCAGCAAGACAAAGTCATTGCCTGCCCCGGTGAACTTGTATAGCGTGATGTGGATGTTATTCATTTTCAGTACTTTATGCATTTTCTCTCCTCTTTTTTCGAGGGGGAGAATTTTTATATCTATTTGGTTTCCAGTATATTGCACATCACGCTTGAGAGGAGCTTGATGCCCGGTTCCATCCTGGACTCGTCAATGAAGGAGAAATTGAGCCGCATGGTGTTGCGGTGGCTACCGTCGGTGTAGAAGAACGAGCCCGCTACGTAGGCCACGCCGGATGCCAGTGCACGGTCATACAGCGCCACGGTATCAATGCTCTCCGGCAGGGTTAGCCACAGGAAAAGGCCCCCTTCCGGGTAGGTCCAGTTCACTCCGGCCGGCATGTATTTCTCCAGCATGGACACCATCAAGTCTCTCCGGTGCCTGTATAATGCTATGGTTTTCTGTAAGTTGCGGTCAAGTTCACCGGAGGCCAGGAACTCCGCGGCCAAGTACTGGTCAAAAACCGGCGGACACAGGTCCAGGCACTGCTTGCAAACGTAAATCTGTTCCAGGAGTTCTTCCGGGCCGATGATCCATCCCAGCCGGAAGCCCGGTGCAAAGATCTTGGAGAAGCTCCCCAGCTGCAGCGTGCGCTCCGGGGCCAGTTCGCGGATGGAAACCACCGGTTCTCCGGAATAACGCAGCTCCCGGTACGGACTGTCCTCCACGATGAGGCAGTCCAGTTCCCGGGCAAGCCGCACCAGCTCTTTCCGTTCCTCCAGGGTCATGGTTTTGCCGGAGGGGTTGTTGAAGTCGGGGATGACGTAGATGAATTTGACTTCAGATTCTTCGCTTCGCTCAGAATGACAACCCATTACCCTGGCTCTGTAGGCCCTGAAACTCTGCAATGCCCCCAGATACACCGGGTTATCGGCCAGGACCACGTCTCCGGGGTCCACGAAGACGCGGGTGCACACGTCGATGCCCTGCTGGGAAGAAGTGGTGATCTGTACCTGCGACACGGGCACGCCGTAGCGGGCGGCAATGGCTTCGCGCAGCTCGGGCACGCCCTGCGTTGCACCGTACTGCAGCGCCTTGGTCCCGTATTTTTCCAGCACGGCGGCGGCCAGGCCGGGAATTTCGGTCACCGGGAAAGTGTCGGCGGCGGGGTATCCTCCGGCGAAGGAGCAGATGGCACTGAGGTCCACCTTCCGGAAAATCTCCCTTACCGGGGAGCGTAGGAATGAAGGCACATCGGCCGAGAAAAATCTGCTGTAATCCATGTTATGCACGGGTGATATGGGCTCCCAGCGCATTGAGGCGGCCTTCGATGTCCTCGTAGCCGCGGTCAATCTGCTGGATGTTGTCAATGGTGGATGTGCCGCTGGCGCTCATGGCGGCCAGCAGCATGGCAATGCCGGCGCGGATGTCGGGGGACACCAGGCGGGCAGGTCTGAGGTTGATGCGATGGTCGTGGCCGATGACCACCGCGCGGTGCGGGTCGCACAGGATAATCTGGGCGCCCATGTCGATGAGCCGGTCCACAAAGAACAGGCGGCTCTCGAACATCTTCTGGTGGATAAGCACGCTGCCCTTGCACTGGGTGGCCACCACCAGCATCACGGACAGAAGGTCGGGCGTGAGGCCGGGCCAGGGAGCATCGGCCAGGGTCATGATGGAGCCGTCCAGGAAGGACTCGATCTCGTAGCTGTCCTGCTCGGGGATGAAGATGTCGTCTCCCCGCTGCTCCAGCTTGATACCCAGGCGGCGAAAGGCATCGGGAATGATGCCCAGGTCGTACCAGGATACGTCCTTGATGGTGATGGAACTGCGGCAGATGGCGGCCATGCCGATGAACGAGCCCACCTCAATCATGTCCGGAAGAATCTTGTGCTGCGTGCCGTGCAGGGCCTCTACACCGTGGATGCGGAGGAGGTTGCTGCCCACTCCGTCGATGAAGGCGCCCATGCGGCCCAGCATCTTGCACAGCTGCTGGATGTAGGGCTCACAGGCTGCGTTGTAGATGGTGGTGGTTCCCTTGGCCAGCACCGCCGCCATGAGGATGTTGGCCGTGCCGGTGACGGATGCTTCGTCCAGGAGCATGTATCGGCCCGTAAGGCGGTCCTTGGAGGTGAGGCGGAAAGCATGCCGGGAGGCGTCGTACTGCATGTCGGCCCCCAGCTTCATCATGCCGTCCAGGTGGGTGTCCACCCTGCGCCGGCCAATCTTGTCGCCGCCGGGCTTGGCGAACCACGCATGCCCGAAGCGGGTAAGGAGCGGGCCCACGATCATCACCGAGCCGCGGAGCTCGGCGCATTTGTCAATGAATTCCTGCGTCTCGATGTAGGAGGTATCTACGGCATCGGCCTGGAAGGTGTAAGTTCCCTTTGCGTGGCGCGTCACTTTTACGCCCATGTTTTGCAACAGCGCAATGAGGTTCTTGACATCCAGGATTTCCGGGACGTTACTGATGGTGACGGGTTCGCTGGTGAGAAGAACCGCGCTTATGACCTCCAGGGCTTCGTTTTTTGCGCCCTGCGGGGTTATGGTACCGGAGAGCTTATGCCCTCCTTCGATGATATATTTAGACATGCTCTACTTCTGGATGAAGGGTTATTCCGAACTTTTCCCGGACGGCATCGATTACCTGCTTTTCCAGGCCGATGATCTCCTGCGGCGAGGCCTTCCCCGTCGCATTGACAATCACCAGCGGCTGCCGCGGGTACACCTGCGCACCGCCCAGGCGGGCGCCTTTGAAGCCGCACTGCTCAATGAGCCACGCGGCCGGGATTTTGATGCCGCCTTCCACTTCATAGTGCGGGGGATTGCCTTCGATGCTGCGGAAGACTTCCTCCGGAACCACCGGGTTGCAGAAAAAGCTTCCGGCGCTTCCCGTAACCGCCGGGTCCGGGAGTTTCTCTCTCCGGATACCGATGATGGTGT
>CAMODD010000059.1:0-10764 GCA_946611215.1 uncultured Bacteroidales bacterium
CGGGCATGAGGTCTTCCATGTTGGAAATCTTCTTGTCGGTGAGGAGGATGTAGGCATCGTCCAGGACGGCTTCCATCTTGTCGCCGTTGGTCATGAAGTAAGGGGAGATATAGCCGCGGTCGAACTGCATGCCTTCTACCACCTTCACTTCGGTCTCGGTGCCCTTGGCCTCTTCCACTGTGATGACACCGTCTTTCTTCACCTTGGCCATGGCGTCGGCGATGAGCTTGCCGATGTGGGCGTCGTTGTTGGCCGATACCGTACCCACCTGTTCCACCTTGGAGTAGTCCTCGCCCACGGGCTGGCTCTGCTCCTTGAGTTTGGCCACCACGGCGGCGACAGCCTTGTCAATGCCGCGCTTGAGGTCCATGGGGTTGGCACCGGCGGCCACGTTCTTCAGGCCCACGTTGATGATGGCCTGGGCCAGCACGGTTGCGGTGGTGGTACCGTCACCCGCCTGGTCGTTGGTCTTGGAGGCCACTTCCTTCACCATCTGGGCGCCCATGTTCTGGAACTGGTCTTCCAGCTCCACTTCCTTGGCCACGGTGACACCGTCCTTGGTGATCTGGGGTGCACCGAACTTCTTGGAGATGACAACGTTGCGGCCTTTAGGGCCCAGCGTTACCTTAACTGCATTAGCCAGTGCGTCGGCGCCTTCCTTCATGGCGGCGCGGACGTCGGTATTGAATTTAATTTCCTTTGCCATAATTACAGAGTTGCCAAAATATCAGACTGCTTTACGATGAGGTACTTCTTGCCTTCCACGGTGACCTCGGTGCCGGCGTACTTGCCATAGAGAACGACATCGTTCACTTTCACCTCCATGGGCTCGTCCTTGGAGCCGGGACCTACTGCGACGATGACGCCCTGCTGGGGCTTTTCCTTGGCGTTATCCGGGATGTAGAGGCCCCCGGCGGTCATGGTCTCGGCCTCTTTGGGCTCGATGACCACTCTTGTTCCTAAAGGTTTCAGCATAATATTGTGTTTTTATAAGTTTACAAAAAGCCGCCTCCAATTTCGGAAGCGGCTTTGGGAAATCAATTGGTGTGCCAATGGCGGTGGCACTGACATTTTGGCAGGGAGACTAATCGACGATGCGGGTGATGGTCTGTTCTATGTCTGTAGTGCCTGCATTCCAGGTGACGGAAGAATAGCTGCTGCTGCCCTGTTTCTTGTATCGGCCGTAGAACTGAATATTAAAGAACGGATATGTACCCGTTGCAATTGCTCCTTCTAACGTCGCAGCGTTCAAATCTTCGGACAGGGTTCCATACAAAAGATCCACACCTGTCTTGGAGGTGTAGTACGTCTTTCCGGCGGCGGTATCGGTATACTGGCCGGAGAGGAGCACCGTCACCGTTCCACGGGAAGCATCCTCGTAGGACTTGGTGTTCTGCGTTTTCAGGACCAGACGGCCTTCTTCGTCCACGGTTGCCTCCACGTCATATCTTCCGTCGTCATTGGAAAGGCCTTCGATTCCCTTGATGAGCAGCGTTACGTCCTTTTCCTTGATGGAGATGTCCCAGGTGTCGTAAGCATCATACTTGGCATTCTTGCGGTGCACTTTCCACTGGCCCAGCCATTTGTAATAGGCGGGTCTCACGTCGGTGATCGTAATGGGCTTGTACTGGTATCGGCCCGACACGAAACTGTTCTCGCCAAAGCCGATGGCCACCAGGTAGTACTCTCCCAGGCTTACATCTTCGAACGCAACGGGATCCGTTCCCGTCAGAAGGTAATCCTTGAAGGCTGTTCCGGGGTTGGCCTCTACCTGGTCCAGGATGTTCCTGCGTGCTTCGATGGCCAGTTTGTCAAAAACCCATGCATCAACGTCGTTTCCTTCCATTTTCGACTGCGGAACCAGGAGCATGACGTACATGTCTTCGTCACCGGCGCTCAGCGTGGCGCTGGTGTTGTACTTCGGGTGGTCATACGTGACGTCTGCAGCAGTCAGGACCCAGCTCTCGGGCCTCTTGATTTCGGGGTACTGCGTTACGTCGAAGGACCCTTTGCTGGAACCGGCGACATAACTCACTGTTCCAAGGCGGGTTTCGGGCTGGTCGTTCGGGTCCACCGTAACGATAATCCTGTCCCCTGCATATTCCGGATGGATCCATGTCTGCTCTGTTGTGAGAGTGATGGAAACATTCAGTTTCACGGGAACCTCCACGGTGCTTCCTTCAACGGGAGAGGCAATGTCGCTGAGAGTGCCCAGGCCACCGAGAACCTCACCGTACTGGAAGACAGAAAGTGCGGTAGTGTACTTTCCTGCTGCAATGGTGAGGAGGGCATAGCGGGTCTCTTTGTCGGCGTTGGCCGTGAGCGAAAGCGTGATCTGCTTTCCGGAAACGGAGACGGCGCACCAGTCGCGGTCGGAGGTGGCGGTGATGGTACCTTCGGCGTCTACCTCTACGATACCCGTAGAGGCCTCGGGCGTAAATTCCAGCTGGCTCTTCACAATCTTGATGGCGCTGGCGCCCTTCTCGGCATCGGCATAGGGGTTCACATACTCCTTCTTACAGGAAAGAGCCAGAAGCGATATGCCCGCCATGAGAATATAAATATACTTTTTCATAACAGTTCTTGGGTTTACTGACGATCAAAGGAAGTCCAGTAAGGAGTACGGTTGGCCTGGGAGCCGGTGAGACCCTTCCAGATCCAGGGGGCGGAAGTGTTGGCATCGGAGCCGGAGGCACGGGACCCGGACGTGGTGAAGTTATAGAGGATGAAACCGGAGCACTTGTTGCCGGACCAGAGGCCGTTCTGTACCCATGCGATGGAATTGCCAGCCTCGTCCAGGATGCCGTACATGCCGCCGGTGGTGTAGTTCACCTTGCTTGCGGCGTTATCATGGGCGGCCATCATAATCTGATAACCGGTGCCTGTCTGTTCTGCCGAGGCTACGTACTGAGCCTGGATGTGGATGCGGCCAAGACCCAGGTCATAGGTTGCAGCAACGTCGAACGCCTCACTCAGGCCGGAGATGATGTAGCTCTTTCCGTTGACATCGGCCTTGATCTCGATATCGGCAATCTCCTTGTCGGTGTTGAACTTGAGGGTGTAGGTACCCAGGAAGTCCCTGTAGGCATGCCATCCCTCGGGCAGTTCTCCCTTGAGGCTGATGGCCGGGGAGGAAAGGGTCTTGGCAGTTACGTCAAAGTTCATCTTATCAATGGTGTAGGGGCCCACTTCCACCGGTTTGTAGAAGGAAATTCCCTCCGGCGTATAAAGGTAGGCCGATGATACCGTGAGCGGATTCCCTTCCTCGTCCTTATACTGATCTCCTGTCAGCTTGAAGGTAGCCTGACGGCTGCCAAGGGCCAGATAGAGGGTCATGGCATCGGCTTCGCCGGCCGTTCCGCTGAAGGAACTCACGAACAAGTCTTCCACCATGCTGTCTACCTTGCCAATGAACTGGGCCGGAGATTCGGCGAGCGGATACATGTGGATGTGGTTGCCGGTACGCTTGCCTTTGAGGATCACTTCCTCGGGGGTAGCCTTGAGGATCATGAACTCGAAGTCGCCCTTGTAGGCCTGGTAAAGGCCGCTTTCTCCATACTCGTTTTTCATGGAGCCGGAGGGGGTGGCAAAATAGTGGAAGGCGTAGTTGTCGGTATCAAAGGAAAGGACCGGACCGTAATCGCGGGTCATCTTGTACAGGGAAGTGTATTCGCCGTCAAACAGTTCGCTCCGTACGGTGACTTCGCTCTCGGTGAATACCATGGTGTGCATAAAGCCGCCATAGATTTGGTTGCCTTCCGGGTAATAGTGCATCACCCAGCCGTTGGTGGCCGAGGTAAGCACTTTCTGTGCGTTGGCAAGGGCCTCGTTGAGGCGTACGGTAGCCGACTTGTCGAAGAGCATTTCCTGATCCTTGACGCAGGAAGAGAGAACGCAAACTGCAGTGAGCAGTGAGTAAATCAATTTTTTCATACGGCAGCGGCTATTTAAGTTCAAGGGAAGTAAGGTCAATGGCTCCGGACATCACTTCCTGCTGGCGGCGGAGTACGGCGGCCCTGAGGTCGTCCAGATTGATGCCGAAGGTGGTTTTCATGTAACTTTTCACAATGTCCAGCTTGGCAATGATGAGGTCCCTGCCCTCGGCGGCTTCGACCATTTTGGCCTCCCACCATTCGGGGCTGTGGGTAACATAGATGGAATTCACCTCGGCAAAGTCTTCGCGGTCAGAGTCCTGGGAGTAGGCCGATATGAAGCCGCGCTTGAGATAGCCGTCCTTGTATTCGTCTGTGTTCCAGGAGTCGTTCACATAGCTGGTGGGCGTAATCTGCTTGAAGTCGGCGGGGAAATCCTTCGTCTGGTTCAGGATGTGGGTGAACTCGTGATGGATGGTCTTGACATAGAAGTGGTTTACGGCCTCTGCCGGGTCTGTGTATTCCTGGTACTTGCCGGCGAGAACCTGCGGAATGTAATTGACGCCCGTCAGGTAGATTTTCTTGCCGCCTTCGGCCGTACCCAGAATATAGGTACCGTTGTTCTTGTACTCCCATTCTCCAATATAGAAGAATGCCTTGGGGAAGTAACGTCGGGTAAATGCGGCGCCAGCTACCTCATCGTAGGAGTCAATGCACAGGTATTTTACCAGGTGGGCCATGATGATGGAACAGTCCAGATTGGCCGGGATGGTATAGTATGAGTAGTCAGCCTCATCCATCGTATAGCGGTATTTCACCACAATGTTGTAAGGGTTGACGTAATTGGCATCCAGCCACTTGTCAAAGTCGTTCTTGGGAACGGTATTGACCGTGATGATGCTCTCCGGGTTCAGCTCTTCCTTCTTGCAGGAAACCACTGCGCAGAGGGCCGAGGCTGCAACTAGCAGCAGAATGATATTTCTTTTCATAATCACGTTAGCGTTTGGTGGGTTCAAAACCGGCATCGCGTGCCTTCTGGGGCACCTGGAAAGCGCGGCGGGGATCATCGGCCTTCATGGTGTCGGAGATTTTTTCAATAAAGGCCATGTCATCTACGTGGCGGCGGTAAATCTCAATGCCGTAGCGTTTGATGTCCAGCCAGCGCATTCCGTATGCCAGGTTCTCGATGCGCTTGGCGTTAAGGACGGCCTGCAGCATGGATTCCTGCACGGAGCCTTCTTCTTCGATGGCGAAGGCCGGCTGAAGATGCTTTTTGGTTGTGGGTTCTTCCCAGGTGTAGTATTCAATGCCTTTGTAGAAGGTCTGGACCTCGGCCGGGGTAAGGGTGTAGTCGATGGTAGCGAGGGCCGACTTGTACGTATTGGCAATCCACAGGTTCAGGTCTTCGCAGGCCTTGTCGTACTCTTTGAGCATGACGTAAGCCTCTGCGCGCTCCAGGAGGGTTTGCTCGGCCGAGAACGTAGCCAGGATGGTCTGGCGGTAACCTCTTCCTGCAACCGGATCCGTGTACTCAAACAGGTTGGGAACTTTCCAGAGAATCGTGTAGTGCAGGTTGGAGGAGTTGTAGTTCTTGGGAGTAAAGCGGTAGCTGGAGTTGGAGATTCCGGCGACGGCCCACGGGTGCTTGGCGCAGTAAACTTCGCTCTCGGAGAGATAGGTGGTAAAGCCAAAGCGCTTGTTGGCACCAGAGGTATTGCGCCAGGTTCCATTTCCCATCAGGGACGACATGTTGGTCTGGAGCAGGAAGTTGGTCTTCTGGTCGGTAGAGGTGTACAGGTTGGCGGCCGTTGCAATGTCGGGGCACAGCTGCAGGGCGTCGTTGTCCCTCAGAAGGGTCTGGGGGGCAGAACCCAGGCATTCGGTGGCGGCTTCTACGGCTTTGTCCCATTTTTCATAGAACAGATAGAAGCGGGTTGCAAAAGCATAGGCTGCCTGACGGTTGAAGTGGTACTTGGGTACCATGTAGTCGTCGGAGATGTACTTGAGGCCTTCTTCCAGGTCTCTTTCAATTTTTTCATATACATCGGCCACATTGCCGCGCTCGTACTGGGGGCTCAGGCCCTGTTCGGGTTTTTCCATGTAAGGAAGGCCCTGATCGGTGGCGCTGGTGGCTTTGTTGTAGTTGAGGCAGAACAGGTTCACCAGGATGAAGTGGCCGTAGGCACGGCACAGGAGGGCTTCACCGTAGGAAGAAGCGAGCTCCGGGTTTTCTTTGCCGCCCAGCGCTTCAATGCCTTCCAATGCCTGGTTGGCCGCAGCAATGGCGCTCCAGTTCTTGGTCCATACATTGTCGGGGGAGTCATTGGAAGTTTCCGTGATATCCTGCCAATTCCAGATCTGTTCATAGTAACGGCCCGGGGTGGCGTTGCTCACGACCTTGGCGTTGTCGTCAAAGTTGTCCGAGTACATCTCTGCGAACAGGGCGTAGTGTCTGTCAGCATATGCAGAGACAAGCAGCGCCTTGACCTTGGCGGGAGAGTCAATCTCGGCGCGGTTGTCCGGCATGGTGTCCAGCAGTTTGTTGCAGGAGGACAGACTCATCAGGATGGCTAGAGAGGCCAGAATATAGTGATTCAGTTTCATGACTGTCTTCTTTTGTTAAAGTCCAAGTTTCAGGGTGAGCGTAAACTGGCGGGGAACCGGAACAGCTACACCACCGGTGTTGAAGAACTCAGGATCCTGTCCGTTCAGTTTGGGGTCTGCATACAGGAGACACAGGTTGGTTGCCTGCACCTTGACAGACAAGGAGTTGAGGCCAATCTTCTGGATGGCCTTCTTGGGTAGGTCGTAGCTCAGGGAGATCTCCTTCAGGCGAACGAAGTTGCCGCTGGCGATGCGCTCCGTGGAGTAGTTGTATGCGTTGTAGGCATAGTTGAGGTGGCTGTCATTGTGCGTCTGGATACGGCTGGCAATGACGGGGATGGTGGTAGTGGCTTCGTCTCCCGGAACAGCCCAGCGGTTCTTGAATTCCTTAGGCATGGAAACCAGGTCGCTGTAGGACGAGCGGAACACAGGGTCCAGACGGACAACATTGCCGAAGGAACCGGTGATGAACACATTGAGACGGAAGCCTTTCCACTCGAAGGTGTTTCCAAAGGAGCCTACGTCGGTAGGATCGGAAACACCGGAGTACTCGAGGAACTCGATGTTCTTGGGGTTGGAGGCATTGGTCTGGAAGTAGATGTCAGACACGGACACCTTGCCGTCCTGGTCCAGGAACGTGGGAAGACCTTCTTCGTTGAGGCCGCGGAACGGGATGGAGAAGATGGAATGGTTGGGATAACCTTCCAGACCGAAACCGGTGCCGGAGATGAGGTCAATCACGCGCTTGGTGGTATAAAGCTTTGTGATGAGGTTCTTGGAGTGGGAATAGATGATGTTGGTGGTCCACTTGAAGTCCCGGGTCTTGATGTTGGTACTGGTCAGGGACAGTTCAAAACCACTGGATTTCATGCTGGCCACGTTACCGTACTTGGTGAGCTCACCGCCGATACCCTGGGTGTTGGTAATGGCAATCAGGTCAAAGTTGTTACGCTGGTACCAGTCTCCGGTAAAGTTGATGCGGTTGTCGATGAAGCCCAGTTCCAGGCCCACGTTGAGCTCGTGTTTCTTTTCGAAGGTGAGGTCCGGGTTGGCCAGGGACGCTACCTCAAGGCCGCTTTCCTTGTCGCGGGCGTTGTTGCGCCAGGGGTTGAAGGCCTCGATGACAGCGTGGGAGTTGGTAACCCAGGCCGGGCCGCTCTCTGCAGTAAGGGAATAGGAAAGCTTGACGGCGGCGTGGGAAAGGCCGGGCTGCACTTTCTTCATCCAGGGCTCGTCAATGATGTTCCAGCGGGCCGACACGTTCCAGGTAGGAAGCCAGCGGGCGCTGCGGGCTTTACCCAGGCGGTTGGAACCCTCATAACGGACGGTACCGTTAATGCTGTAACGGTTCAGAAGGCCATAGGTGAAAGTTCCAAAGAAGGCCTGGCGGCGCTCATGGGTGTTGTCCAGCGAAAAGTACTGGGTGTTTTCCTCGGCGCCTTTCTTGAAGACCTTGTAGTTGTAGTTGGCAATTTCACCCATGTTGAACTGCATGCCCCATCCGCGGTTCCATTTTTCGTGACGGTCTACGGAGTTGATTTCCATACCGCCGTAGGCGCTGATGGTGTGGATGTTGGCAAAAGTGCGGGAGTAGTTGGTGGCAACGCGGACGTCCCAACCGAACATCTTGTTGTCCGTGCTCTGGAAGATACCGCCCACGGGAAGGACGGTCTCGGGGAGGGCAAACGGGACGTCGGGGTCTGTGTAGAAGTAGTCGTTGCTGTCACGGATGGTGGTGGTATAGGCTGCGCGATAGGCCAGGGCCTGGTTGGAGTCGTCCAGGATGTAGTGCTCGCGTGAGGTGGAGGAGTACTTGGCGGCAGCCAGGGCCGACACATCCCAGTGCTTGGTGATCTTCCACTTGAGTTCACCCTGGAAACGGACATTGATTACGTCCAGGTCCAGATAGTTGTTCTCAAGTTCGTGCAGGATGTTGAAAGGAGCGTAGTTACGGGTATAAAAAACTTCCGGATCCAGTGCACGGGACGTGTTGATGGCATAGGAGTACGGGTTGATATCGAACTCACGGCGAACCTGACCGGACACGGCGTCCAGGCTGGAGCCCAGCGTACCGGGAGCGCGCTGAGTACGGTAGGAGGCGTTGCTGATCATGTTCAGGGTGAGGCCGTCCGTAATCTTGTAAGAGGTATTGAGGTTGGCCGTGTAACGGCGCACCTTGCTCTGGAGGGTCCATCCCTGGTCGTCCATGATGGACATGGAAGCGTAGTAGTTTCCCTTGTCGGTACCGCCAGACATGGAGACCGAGTGGTTGTGTTGTATATTATAGGTAAACAGACGGTCGAACCAGTCCGTGTTGCGGTATTCAGCGGCGCGCAGGTAGGCGGCTTTGGCTTCGTCCGTGTTGGCGAGGAGGAACTGACCGGTATAAGGGTCAATCTCGGTGAGCATCTGATACATCTTGCCATAGACGCCGCTGTCGGAGGCATTGGCAAGACGGGCATAATTGAGCCAGCCCTTCTGCTCCAGCTCCTGATAGATAGCCATCTGGTCCTGGGAGTTCATGATGTTGAATTCCGAGTAGCTGGGCTTGAGACGCATTGTATACTCACCATTATAGGTGATGCTGCTGTGACCGCTCCGGCCTTTCTTGGTGGTAACCACAATAACGCCGGCCATGGCGCGTGCTCCATATATGGAGGTAGCGGAACCGTCCTTAAGGATGTCGAAGCTCTCGATATCGTCGGAGTTGAGGCCGGCGATGGCCGATGAGATGAGGGTGTTGGCATCACCGGAGCTCAGACTCTCGGCATCTACCTCCACCACATCTTCCATGATGACGCCGTCCACCACCCACAGGGGCTTGGAGGAACCATAGATGGACGTGGCACCGCGCACGCGGATCTTGGGGGCGGTGCCAAAAGTGCCGGATACATTCTGCACGCTCACGCCGGCCACGCGGCCTTCCAGCGAGCGGGAGATATCGGCCATACCGCTGATCTTCGCTTCCTCGGCGTCAATCTTGGCGGCCGATCCCGTAAAGAGACGCCGGTCTACCTGGGTCATACCGGTGACTACGGCTGATTCCAGTACTTCCGTATCGGCCTTGAGCACGATGCGGAGGTTGTCGGCGACGGGAACTCTGGCTTCCTGGTATCCCATGAAGGATACGACCAGTGTTTTGGCATTCTGCGGCACGTTCGTGAGCACGTAATTGCCATCCAAATCGGTCATGGTTCCCACTTTGGTCTGCCCTTCGACCGTGACAAAAGCGCCCACCACGGGCTGCCCGTCATCTTCGCCGATGACGTTTCCGCGGAGCGTTTTGTTTTGTGCCGGGAGGGAAAGGTTCCCAAACAGGAAGAAGCCGACCAGTAATGCTGTCAGTTTGCTTCTCATAAATGAATAGTGTTTGTGTTTAGTGTGTTATGGGTTTTTAGCCAAAGGCGTTTCAAATGTATGGAATTTGTCCGACTTTTCAAATAGGCGTTTTCCTTCGTGTGGAAAAAAACTTTTATCTTTGCAGATATGAAAAGGATTGTTTGCATATTTTTTCTCTTTTTAACGGGCCTGGCTTTGCAGGCGCAGTCCTACAAGCTGGTCCTTCCCGAGGGTATTCCGGCCGATGCCGCCAAGGTGCTGGAGCAACGTTTTACCCAGATGCTCCAGGGGAGCGGAATAACGCTTGCCGATGACGGCGCGCCGCTTACGGTCACGGCCCAGGTGGTGAGCCGGGTGGAGACCCCCGGTTCCATGAGCCAGACGGCTCTTACCATTGACCTCGTCGCAAAGGCAGGGGAGGCGGTCGCTACCTTCCCCGTCAAAGGGGTGGGAGAGGGCGATGCCGATGCCTGGCTGAGGGCTGTCAAGCAACTTCTCCCGAAGTCCAAATCGGCCCTTGAATTTGTCGAAAAGCTGAAATAGCTGTCATTCAACGGTTTATAAAAAATTTTAAAAATTTCTTCAAAAATTTCTTCGAAAAAGTTTGCAGAATAAAAAAAAGTGCGTACCTTTGCAGTCCCGTTCGGAACACGAGCGGGTTTTTAATCGAAAAGATCTTTGAAAAGACTGAAAGGAAAGTACAAGCAAGTACCGGAAATTTGTAACAGAATTTCAAGTAAACGAGCGTCAGTTTCTTTAAGAAACTAGAAGCGTCAGGAGCAAGCTAAGCATTATAAAAAATATACAATGAAGAGTTTGATCCTGGCTCAGGATGAACGCTAGCGGCAGGCTTAACACATGCAAGTCGAGGGGCAGCGCGAGGTAGCAATACTTTGGCGGCGACCGGCGAAAGGGTGAGTAACGCGTGAGCAACATGCCCGATAGTGGA
>CAMODD010000060.1:0-10660 GCA_946611215.1 uncultured Bacteroidales bacterium
TGGCGTAGCCGGCCTTGATGCCGCGCTTGTTCTCCTGGTACAGCTGGCTCAGGCATACGGCCATCTTGCCGCTGCCGGGGCCGGGGGCCGTGACCACCACCAGTTTCTTGGTGGTTTCCACGTAGTCGTTTTTGCCGAAGCCTTCGTCGGAGTCGATGAGGGCCACGTTGTTGGGATAGCCTTCGATGGTGTGGTGGTAGTACACCTTGATGCCCATGTTTTCCAGGCGCTTGCGGTAGGCTTCGGCGCTGGCCTGGCCATTGAAGTGGGTGATGACCACGCTGTTCACGCTGAGCTCGCGGGCCAGGAACTCGTCCCTGAGGCGAAGGACGTCCATGTCGTAGGTGATGCCCAGGTCCTGGCGGACCTTGTTCTTCTGGATGTCCACGGCGCTGATGACGATGATAATCTCTACGTCGTCCTTGAGCTGCATGAGCATCTGCAGTTTACTGTCGGGCTGGAAACCGGGGAGGACCCGGCTGGCATGAAAGTCGTCGAATAGTTTTCCTCCAAACTCCATGTAAAGTTTGTCGCCGAATGCGGCGATGCGCTCCTTGATGTGTTCCGATTGGATTTTAAGGTATTTTTCGTTGTCGAACCCGTAGTTCATAAGATAAGAATGATGTTGTGAATACGGGATGCAAAGTTAGTTATTTTTGGCAGATACCACAATAATTTTTACCTTTACATGATTAAAACCTTAGACCGCTTTTATGAGTTTCGAACAACCCATCATGCCTCCTGTGCCCGCAGAACTCATCCGTGATGACATTGCGCGGGTAAAAGACTGTATGTTGTTTTCGAGTGGAGACTATCAGGTTTATCTTCTCCGCGTGGCGCAGGCGCCATCCCTCATGCAGGAGCTTTTCCGCCTCAGGGAAGTGACTTTCCGTGCCGTGGGGGAGGGAACCGGCCTTTCGCTGGACACGGATCCCTACGACGAATACTATTGGCAAATGATCCTCTGGAATGTCCCGAACGGGGAAATTACCGGCGCATACCGCCTGGGCTTCGGCCCGGAGATTATGTGCGAAAAGGGAATCGAGGGCTTCTATACGTCTACTTTGTTTAATTATTCGCCGGAAATTGCTCCACTGCTTTCGAAGAGTATAGAGCTGGGAAGGTCTTTCATTGTTCCCAAGTATCAGCGGGAGGTGATGGGGCTCAAGATGCTCCTCGCCGGTCTTGCCATGTGCACCGTCAAATGCCCGGAGGCCAGCTATTTCATGGGCCCCGTGAGCATGAGTGCCGATATGCCCTGGCCCTACCAGACGCTCGCCGTGCATTACCTCATGCGGGATTTCTCCCTCCCTGGGGCCGACAAACTGGTGACAAATACGCATCCCTTCGTCCCGGACCCTTCCATCGAGAACCCGGATGAAATCCTGGCCGATGTCCCTCGCGGGGATATCGACGCCTTTGACCGCAGGCTCGCCGCCCTGTCCGACGGTAAGTACAGGCTGCCGGTTCTGTTCCGCAAATACTTCAGCTGCAGCGCCCGGGTGGCCTGCTTCAATGTAGACCCCCTGTTCTCCAACAGCCTGGACGCCCTTATTTTCCTCAGGCACTCGGAGTACCCTGAGAATACGCTTCGCTCGCTCATGCGCTGCGCGACGCCAGAGTTACGGGATGCCGTGTGGAAGCATTTCTGCGGGGTTCCTTATACCGACTAGCACATTATGGACAGTCCGGTTTGGGTATATTTGCTGGGGCTGGCCGGCATGGGTATCTACGGCACGCGTATCGTGGTGCAGTGGTACATGTCGGAGAAGTCGCAGCGGGTGGAGTCGCCTGGCATTTACTGGGTGATGAGCAGTATTGGTGCCGTTGTCCTATATATATATGGCTGGTTGCGCAGGGATTTTTCCATCATTTTTGGAGAGAGCCTGAGCTACTATATTTATATGTGGAACATTGGCATCATGGGTCTCTATAAGAAGGTGCCGCGGTTTGTCATTGTGCTACAGGCTCTGTTCCCGCTTGTGATTCTGGCGCTTATCTCCAAGGACTTCCAGACGTTCTATGACAGTTTTCTCCATAATGAGGCGGTTCCGCCCAAGCTCCTGTGGTTTGGCATAGCGGGGCAGTTTACCTATGAAATCCGTTCTGTGTACCAGCTTGTGTACAGCATGCGGCGCGGAGAATCGATGTTGCCGCTTGGTCACTGGGTGCTGGCTGTCGCTGGCTCATTCATGATTATTGCTTACGGTCTCATCCGCCACGACTGGGTGCTGGTCATTGGCCAGTTTGCGGTGTTCTTCTCTATCCGCAATATCATGATTTACTTCCGGTCACGAAAAAAAGAGTAATTTTTTAGAAATATCGCTTGCGATATAAAAAGATTGTTGTATCTTTGCATCGTTAACTCATAACGATGATGAAACGTTTCACTTTTACTGCACTCCTGGCTATGCTTTTAATGCTGCCCGCGATTGCCCAAAACAACAAGAGTATGAACAAGATATACAATCTTAAGGCCCTGAACAACAAGGGCGTAGAAGTAGATTTCTCTGAATACGAAGGCAAGGTTCTTCTTATTGTCAACACCGCTTCCAAGTGCGGCTTCACACCCCAGTACGACGGCCTGGAGGCCCTGTACCAGAAGTACAAAGACAGGGGACTGGTGGTTATCGGCTTCCCCTGCGACCAGTTTGCCGGCCAGGAGCCCGGCTCCAATGAGGAGATTGCCGAGTTCTGCCGTCTCAACCACGGCGTAACCTTCCCGCTTATGGCCAAGACGGATGTGAACGGTGCCAATGAGTCTCCCGTTTTCACCTGGCTGAAAGCTGCCGCTCCCACCGAGGAGTATAAGGGTATGAAGGCGCTTGCTACCCGCACGATGCTCAAGAAACTGAGCAAGAGCGTAGAGAAAGACAGTGATATTCTTTGGAACTTCACCAAGTTCCTCATTAGCCGCGACGGATGCACCGTCAAACGGTTCGCTCCCGTGGCCGAGCCCATTTCCTTTGAAGAGGATATCGAGGCAATGCTTTAAGTTTTATTGGTTCTTATGGTTTTTTCTCCCTGCCCGGTCCTTTCGGGTCGGGAGTTTTTTTGTACCTTTGCCCCCATGAAAAAACTTATTCTCTGGGACCTGGACGGTACCCTTATCAATACCCTGGAAGACTTGGCTGCAGCGGTAGATTATGCCATGGAACTGCGTGGACTTCCCACTCACAGCATTGAAGAGTATAGAAAGATGGTGGGGCATGGGGTGCGGAATCTTGTCAAGCTGGCTTTGGAGGCTTCGGCTTCTGCCTTCTCAACTCCCGTGCGCATAGATGATGATTCTATTGATGCCGCGTTGGCCGATTTCAAGAGCTACTATGAAGCTCACATTGATGTGCATACAAGGCCGTATCCGGGAATTCCGGATCTGCTTACGAGGCTGAACGCTCAGGGGGTGAAGATGGCGGTGGCGTCCAATAAGTTTCAGGAAGGGACGGAGCATCTGATTAAGGAGTTCTTTCCGAATATCGAGTTTGTCTCCATTCTCGGGAATAGGGCGGGGTATCCGCTGAAGCCGGATCCGGAAATTGTGCAGGAGGTTCTTAAGAAGGCGGGCATCGGCCCGGAGGACGCTATCATGGTGGGCGATTCGCCCACAGACATGAAAACGGCTGCGAATGGCGGTATTGATGCCATCGCGGTGACGTGGGGGTACCGGACTGTGGAGGAACTCTCCGGGAACCGGATGGTTCATACTGTGAAGGAATTAGATTCTTTGCTTTGCTCAGAATGACAAAGAAAGCGCTCAGAATGCCCCACTTTGTCATCCTGAGGAGTGAAACGACGAAGGATCTATTGGTTTAGAACGAAAGAAAGAGATATGTTTTACGTAAGTGAGCCCATGACAACGCCTCCGGAGCAGTTCGCGACGGAATTGCAGAAGCTTGTGTATGAAACGTTTGCCGCCAAGGGCATTCCCTTTACGCGTGTAGATACAGACCCTGGCATTACTATGGAGGATTGCCAGCACATCGATGCCAGGATGGGGGTGCACATTGTAAAGACCATCTTTGTGTGCAACCGGCAGCAGTCGGAGTTCTACCTCTATGTCACCTCCGACGACAAGCCCTTCGTGACGCGGGACTTCTGCACGGCGCTCGGCGGCATTCCGCGCGTGTCGTTTGCGTCGGCCGACAAACTGAAGGAGATAGCGGGCGTCGAGGTGGGTGCTACCACTATCCTTAGCGCGGTGTTGCCATCGGCCCAAAATGTCCATCTGGTGATGGATGCCGACATTGCGAAGGCCCCCGATTTTGCTTGCACGGACGGCACGGCCACTTGTTTTGTGAAAATCCGTACTACAGACCTCCTGGAGAAGTATCTTGCCGGCCGCAGTGTGGCGCTGATTTAGTCTCTTTATTTTTGCAAATAGAGCTGCCGTTCGGGCTCCGGAAACTTTTCAATGGCGTAGCGGAGCATGGTGCGGGGCATGGACTTGTAGCGGGGCTGGAGCCACTGCACCAGGGCGGCTTTGTCACGCTTGCCCGCTTCTCTGAGGAGCCAGCCCACGGCTTTGTGGATGAGGTCGTGAGGGTGGTGGAGAAGGATATCGGCTATCTCGAAGGTGTCTTTTAGCTCACCGTGGCGGATAAAGGTCATGGTGCTTACCATTCCAATGCGCTGCTCCCAGATGGTTTTTCCGCTGCGGGCCAGGTCATAAAGCAGGCTTCGGTCTTTGTCCAGCAGCCAAACGCCCAGAAGGGGATAGCAGCTGAGGTCTACCAGGTCCCAGTTGTTGATATAAGCGGTGTGGGAAAGATAGAAATCGACGCACTGCTTTTGCAGGTCCGGGTTTTTGCGGGCGTGCGTGAAAAACTCTACCAGCGCGAGGAGGGCCGATAACCGTAGTTCATGGTATTCGCTGGAGATGCATTCTTTCAGTTCGGGCAGGCCGATGCTGCGCCAGCACTCTTTCACCACTTTCCTGGTGACGGGAACCTTGATTCCCAGGAATTTGTCTCCCTCTCCGTACTGGCCGGGGCCGGTTTTGAAAAACCGGGAGAGCCCTTCTGCCTCGGAGGGATTGGCATGGGCGAGCATGGCAGAGTACAGCGTATTCATTTGCTGAAGTATTTCCAAAGCGGGGCGGCCATAAGGGCCTGGAGAATTTGATTATCTTCCAGGAGCTGACGCACAAATTCCGGGCTTTTCAGATATACATCAATGTCTTCGGTAGCGTCCAGGTGCTGGTCGGCCACGCGCGTGACGCCAACTGCCAGGAAACTGTGTGCCAGGTTGTTGGACGTAGCCGGGTTGGGGGAGAGGGTCATCCACTCCTGCCAGGTTCCGCCGGCGTAACCGGTTTCTTCCAGGAGCTCTCGTTTGGCGGCTTCCAGGGGCGTTTCGCCGGCTTCTATTACGCCGCAGGGGAGTTCGTAGCAGGTGTTGCCAAGGCCATGGCGGTACTGACGCTCCATGACAAAGTCGCCGTCCGCCGTGATGGCAATGATATTCACCCAGTCGGGGTACTCCAGTACGTAGTATTCGTTGTTGATGCGGCCGTCGGGCAACTGGGCTACGTCACGCCTTGCCGTAAGCCAGGGCCTCTTTATCAGGTATTCGCTGGACAGGATGGTCCACTTTTTTTCTTGGTTGATTGTTTGTTCCATGAGTACAAATCGCGCCGGCTCCCGCCGCCTCTCGAAACAGGGGAGACGGGAGCGTTCATTATGAGCAGTTTTCGATGGCGTATTTCATCTGCATCCCGTTGTATTCGAAGGCAGGGATGTCGCCGCTGCCGCAGATGGCCTTTTCCACGAGCTTCTCAATATTCATGGCATGCAGCGTTCCGCGGGATTTATTGTCCTTCAGGACGGTTTCGGTGATGCCCTGCATCATGCCAAAGACGGCGTACTGGAAGTTGTACTCGCCGATGATTCCTCCGGTCTGAAAACTGCGGATACCATCGGCCTTGATGCGCGTAAAGGAGGTGTTCCCGTTCACGATGCCGTAGCGCTCGCTTCCGGCGAGGCCGCCCACGACCACCTGGCCCTTCCCGCTGTCCCCGCTGAGGGTGATAGCGCTCCGGGAGACGCTGTCCTTGATGTAAGTGGAGCCGCCCTGCAGACCGCCGATGTAAGCGGTTTCTTCACCATCGGCCAGCCCTCTGTCGTACTTCACCTCGATGTCCACGGCGGCGGAGCAGTGCTCCGTCTGGCTGTAGGATTCACCGGCGAGGCCGCCCAGGAAAAGCATGCCGCCTTTTTTATGGGCCGATGCCACCTCGATTTTGCCATTGGCCTTGCAATTGCGGATCTCCCCGTCCCAAACGCCGGCAATGAGGCCCGCGGCGCTAACGTAGGAGGGAATCTCTCCGTCAATCTCTACGCGAGTGCTAAGCCCCTTTACCTCAATGTATTCCAGGATGCAGCGGCGTCCGCGGTCCTGTCGCATCATGCCGGCGGCGGTGCCCACATAAAGGATGGCTCCTTTTATGCTGATGGTAGGCTTTTCGATGACCAGGTTATGGATTTCGCCGTTGGCGATGGCCCCGAAAAGGCCGCACTGGCAGAAGGTTTTTGCGCCCTCGATCCTGAGCCCTTTGATGGCGTGGCCGTTGCCGTCCAGCCGGCCTTTGAAGGCGTGGACCCACCACTCGGCATCGGCATACTCGTAGTCGGGCTCATACTGGCCGATAGGCTCCCACGGCGTTGTCAGCTCTATGTCATTGTCCAGGACGTACCAGCCGTGCAGGTCTTTGCGCATGGCATCCAACTCTTCCTCGGTTTTGATGTGCACCGGAGCTGCCCAGCGGGCATAGAGGGTCATGGACTCTGTAACGGGCATCCATTCCACGGGCGGTTTCATGAACTCCGGTGTCTTGGCGCCAAACAGCCACTCCTTCGTGCAGGCAGGGTCTTTGTACCAGCCCGCAAAACGGTAACCATCACGCTCTGGCAGTGGTTTCTGAGCCAATGCCATTTCTTTGTCCTTTTCGATTCTGATGGGTTCGGGTGCTTTTTCTGTGGAGTCGTAATTGAGGTCGAATTGTACCTGGAGAAATGTCATAATTTAAGTAGTTTATTTAACAAAGATAGTAAATAATTTGTGAGGCGCAAAGGGGAGAAGTTGTAGTTATCCCGCAGCACGTCTTGAAGTGCATTTCTGTCTTATTTTGCGCATTTCCATGTGCTCCAGCATTTCTGGATGCGTATTTTGGCGCTTTGGCGCGACTGCAACTGTGCCTGACGCGGTTAAAATTCAGTTACAATTGATTTGACTTCTTGAGAGAATGGGCTTTGATGTGTATCTTTGCACTGAATAATCTAGTTGTATTGAAACTTCTGGGCGCTTGTAGCCCGGCCTGGATTCGGTTATTAATTCCTGTTTATCGGTGCGACCATCCGTTCCGGTGCAAGGGCAACTGGATACGCATCATCGAGACCGGCCGGTTACCGGCCCAGGAACTCCGTAGGCGTAATGCCGGTCACTTTCTTGAAGAGGCGGGTGAAATGGTGCGGAAACTCGAAGCCCAGCAGGAGAGCGCTTTCGCTTACATTGTGACCGTTCATCAGGAGACTTTTCCCTTGTTCAATCACGAAGGCATGGATGTAGCCGATGGCCGTACCTCCGGTGGATTTGTGGATTACGTCGCCCAGGTACCGGGGAGAATAGGCCAGCTGAGAGGCGCAGTATTGGACGGAGGGAATGCCGAGTTCCATTTGTCGGCCATCCAGATAATACTCCCTGAGCAGGTTGTGAAAGCGTTTGAGGATGTCGGACGAGACCTTGTCTTCCTTTGAGAGCTGGCGCAGATAGATGCGCTGGCAGTATTCCAGAATAAGGCGTATGTATCCCAGGATGACGCTGCGCAGCGCCGGAGAATCTTCGTGCTCCTGGAGTTCGTGCCTCAGCTGCGTGAGAAGC
This sequence comes from uncultured Bacteroidales bacterium, assembly GCA_946611215.1. Taxonomy (GTDB): domain Bacteria; phylum Bacteroidota; class Bacteroidia; order Bacteroidales; family UBA932; genus Cryptobacteroides. The sequence continues at coordinate 7,876 of CAMODD010000060.1, forward strand.
TGGATGATCCGGCCCCATTCCGATGACTCCATTTTCAATGTCTCGATGGCGAAGTATGAGAAGTACTGGTAGTCTTTCATCCTGTCCTCCAGATCTGTTCCCCGGATGAGTTCAGGAGAGAACAGCAGAGCCCATCCGTTGATGTAAAGATCTTCTCCGTCATCTTCCTTCCCGCCGATCTGGCCCGGTTCCGCAGCGAAGATGGAGCCTTCGGCAGCATCGAACATCTTCATTCCGTAGGTGAGGTTCTTGGGGAAGTTCCGCTGAATGAAGAGCCCGTAAACGCCGTATTGGTTCAGGCTGGTACGGATAGGCGATACTTCGTCATAATGGATGAGGCTTACAAGCGGATGCAGTTCCGGTGCTCCCACTGAACGGGCATACACATTGGGGTTTGTGATGTGAAGAATGTTCTTCATTGCGCTTGAAAAGGTATGAATCCCTGCAAATATATGGAATTATCTGCGATATTGGTAAATCGTTGGTAAAAATAGGTAAGATAATTATGTGAAGGCGGGCTAACTTTGCAAAAAAAGTAAAATGACTATCAGGAATATCATGGCAGTTTCCATGGCGGCGCTTGTGCTGCTTGCCTGCAAATCAAACACCAACCAGAATATGAGCACTCTGAATCTTACCCGGGAGTGGGACAAGACTTTCCCTGAATCCGAACTTGTCAACCACAGCAAAGTTACCTTCCATAACCGCTATGGAATTGAATTGGCGGCCGATATGTATGTCCCCAAGAACGCAGAAGGCAGGCTTCCCGCCCTTGCGGTGAGCGGTCCTTTCGGCGCCGTGAAGGAGCAGAGCAGCGGCCTGTATGCCCAGCACATGGCCGAAAGAGGTTTCGTGACCATAGCCTTCGACCCTTCTTTTACCGGTGAGTCCGGCGGAGAACCCCGCAGGATGGCCTCCCCTGACATCAATACGGAGGATTTCCTGGCAGCCGTTGATTTCCTGTCCAACTGCGAACTGGTGGACCCGGAGCGCATCGGCATCATCGGCATATGTGGTTTTGGCGGCATGGCTGTCAACGCCGCAGCACTTGATCCGCGCATCAAGGCCACCGTGGCATCCACCATGTACGACATGAGCAAGGTGAATGTGGAAGGCTATTTTGCCAGCGAAGACACGCCTGCACAGCGCCAGGAAAAACGTCGTGCCCTGGCTGCGCAGCGTACGAAAGATTATGCCTCGGGAACGTATGAGCGCGCCGGCGGCGTCATTGATCCGCTTCCGGAAGATGCCCCCTGGTTTGTCAAGGACTACCACGCCTATTACAAGACACCCCGCGGCTATCACAAGCGCAGCGGCAATTCCAACGACGGCTGGAATGTCATTGGCTGCCAGAGTTTCCTGAACCAGCCGCTCCTGGCCTGGGCGCATGAAATTGAAAATCCCGTGCTCCTTATTCATGGTGAAAAAGCCCACAGCCGCTATTTCAGCGAATATGCCTTTGAGCGCATGACCGGCAGACACGTGGTTGGAGAAAGCGCCAAGGAAGGCAACAAGGAGTTCCTTGTCATCCCCGGCGCCTCCCACGTGGACCTCTACGACGACGTCGCCGGCGTAATTCCCTACGAGAAGATGGAGGCCTTCTTCAAGGAGAACCTGAAGTAGGATGGAAACGTTTCTTAAAGTACTTCTCCTTACCATGCTGTCCTGCACCAGTGTTCCTCAACCCGGTGCAGGGCAACAGCCGCAGGAAGACACAAAAGAAGAATCACAGATGCCTGACAAAATTAAGATTACCGTTGACGGGAAAACACTCCCTGTTGTCTTGACGGAAAACGCTGCGACAGAGGCGCTTGTGGCCGCCCTCCGTAAATCGCCCATAAGCTATACGGCCGGCGATTACGGCGGATTTGAGAAAGTGGGAGCCCTTGGCCGCTCACTTCCTTCTGACGACAGCCGGATTACTACGCAGGCAGGAGATGTAATCCTCTACAGCGGAAACCAGCTTGTGCTGTTCTACGGTAGCAACACCTGGAGCTATACCCGTCTGGGCAAGATTCAATACGAATCCTTGGATGAACTAAAGTCATTCCTTAAAGCGGGAGAAGGAATTATTTCCGTAACTTTGTCATTATGAAAAAAGTAGTGGTCATATCAACCAGCCTCCGTCCTGGCTCCAACAGCAATGCGTTGGCAGAAAGATTTGCCGGAGGCGCCAAAGAGGCCGGAAACGAGGTGGAGTTCATTTCGCTCCGGGGCAAGGAAATTAAATTCTGCATCGGCTGCCTGTCTTGCCAGAAAACCGGTGCCTGTGTATTCAAGGACGATGTCCCCACCATTATGGACAGTGTGCTGAATGCCGATGTCGTTTGCTGGGCGACGCCCATCTACTACTATGAGATGTCTGGCCAGATGAAGACGCTCATAGACCGTATGAATGCCATGTATCCCAAGGATTACCGCTTCCGCGACATATATCTGCTGACCACAGCGGCCGAGGACGAAGAATCCACGCCGAAGCGTGCCGAGAGCGGCCTGCAGGGCTGGATAGATTGTTTTGAGAAGGCAAGCCTCAAAGGCCTTCTATTCTGCGGCGGTGTCAATGATCCGCGGGAAATCTCAAGCAGCGCCAAGCTGGAAGAGGCATACGAACTTGGGAAAAGCGTTTAGCTGGTATATTCCAATTTATTTCCCATGTCGCAGTTCAGAGTCCTTTCCGTCGCAGGTCTGTGTTTTTGGGCCGAACTGCGACGGAAATCGTGGACTCAGAGCATATAGCGTCGCAGGTCAGGTGTTTTTTGCAGACCTGCGACGATTTTGCGACCGA
>CAMODD010000061.1:0-10381 GCA_946611215.1 uncultured Bacteroidales bacterium
AGCCTCCACGAGGTGAACCCCATGATGGGTCACCGCGGTGTCCGTCTGCACGTGAGCTTCCCGCTCATCGCCGAGACCCAGTACCGTGCCATCTTCACCGCTACCGCCGAGCTTCAGAAGGAAGGCCTGCACCCGCATCCGGAGATTATGATCCCCGTGACCATCAGCGCCCGCGAGCTCAACTTCCAGAAAGTCATCTGCGACCGCATCAAGGCCGAGGTTGAGGCCCACCAGGCACAGCTCATCGACTACCAGTTCGGTACCATGATCGAGATCCCCCGTGCCGCCCTCACCGCCGACCGTATGGCCCGTACCGCCGAGTTCTTCAGCTTCGGTACCAACGACCTCACCCAGATGACCTTCGGCTTCAGCCGCGACGACATTGGCACCTTCATGGGTGACTACCTCGGCAACAAGATCCTGGATTCCGATCCGTTCCAGACCATCGATGTCAAGGCTGTGGGCCAGCTGGTCCAGATGGGTGTCGAGCGTGGCCGCAGCAAGCGTCCCGGTCTGCAGTGCGGTATCTGCGGTGAACACGGTGGAGATCCCAAGTCCATCGAGTTCTTCAACACCATCGGCATTGACTACGTGTCCTGCAGCCCGTTCCGCGTGCCCATCGCCCGCCTCGCCGCTGCCCAGGCCCAGATTGCGCAGACCAAGTAATCCACTCAAAATCAATACTTTAAAAAATTCTCTTTAGGCTGCGAAACCTAAAGAGAATTTTTTATATACCTGTTAATCAGGCGATTAGGTCGGGTGCGCCACTACAGAAGGCGCGAGGCAATTTCGGAGAGCATGGAGCGTTCTCCCTTGCGGAGGAAGATGTGCTCGAACAGGAACTGGCCCTTCATCTTCTCTCCCAGGTGGGTGAGACCGTTGCTCCACTGGTCCAGGTAAGGCTGGTCAATCTGGAAGATGTCTCCGGTGAACACCATCTTGGTACCTTCCCCTGCCCGGGTGATAATGGTCTTTATCTCGTGGGGCGTAAGGTTCTGGGCCTCGTCCACGATGAAGAAGACCTTGCCCAGGGAGCGGCCGCGGATATAGGCCAGCGGGGAAATAAGGAGTTTTTCCTCCTTGAGAAGCATGTCCAGTTTCTGGGCCTGCCGGCTGCCGGGCTTGAAGCAGTGGCGGATAACCTCCAGATTGTCCATGAGCGGCTGGATGTAGGGGCTCATCTTGCTCTTCTGGTCTCCGGGCAAAAAGCCGATGTCCTGCCCGCCCAGCACCACCGTGGGACGCGTGAGGATAATCTGGTCATAGTCATCGGCTTGTTCCAGGGCCGATGCCAGTGCAATGAGCGTTTTCCCCGTTCCGGCACCACCGGTGAGGGAAACCAGGGGGAGGGAACGGTTGAGACAGGCGTCCATGGCGAACTTCTGTTCGTCGTTGCGCGGGCGGATGCCATAGGCCGATTGGGTGCGTACCAGCACAATCATCTCTTTCTTGGCGTCGTAGCGGGCGCAGACGGTTTCTCCGCCGAAGTTGAACTTGTACAGCTGGTTGGGCGCGGGTTCGCTGGAACTGACTTCCAACCAGGGGAGCGCATTGTCCTGCCCGTAGCAGAGGCGCTGCAGGGCCTCGGACGAGGCTTCCATTTCAATGACCTCCCGGGTAACAGCGGTCATGACCTCGTTGTCCATGCGGTCTGTGAGGTAGTCCTGGGCTTCCATGCCGGCAGCCGTTGCCTTCAGGCGCAAGTTGATGTCTTTGGTGACAAGGGCTACAAAGCGGTCTGGATTGTTGTCGCGTACCCACATGGCGGTGGCCAGAATGCGGTGGTCCTGGATGTCGTCGCGGAACAGCTCCTGAAACTCCGGCACAAAGGGGTGGTTGGGCTCCACCTTGAGGCAGCCCTTTTTCTCGCCCAGCGGTACGCCGCGTGGACCGGCTTTCACGCCTTCCACCAGCTCGCTGAGCTCCCGCATGAAGGCACGGGCATTGAAGTTGATGGTTTCGTCGCCTTTCTTGAACTTGTCCAGTTCCTCGATGACGGCAATGGGAATGACAATGTCGTTGTCCTGGAACTGTTTTACACTCTGGTAATCGTGCAGGATGACGTTGGTATCCAGCACAAAAATCTTGGACTTGGATTTTTTAGTCTTCACCTTCCAGCGTATTTAAGAGGGATTCGAGAATTTGCGGGATTTCCACCTTCCCGGTAAGGCGGACGCCGGGTTTTCCGGGAACGGGATGGCCGATGGGATAATAGACGACATCCTGGAGGATGAGCTCGGCGTCTACATAGTCGTAGTCGATGTCGGCAATCTGGATGAGGACGCCGGGCACTTCTCCAAAGAGTACGCGCGAGGGTTTTTCATTGCCATAGGCCTTGCAGATGTCCTGGATGGAGATATCGGCCCCGGTGGTGCCGGCCATGGAGCGCAGCGCCGTAAGAAGACCTCCGTCTCCCACGGTGACACCGGCTTTCACAATGCCGTCTTCTACCAGCTCCCGCACCACCTCATAGCAGTCCATGAAGTAGTCGGCATCCTGGATGTCGGGGGCGGTGGAAGGGCTGGTGCCAAGCGCCTGCGAAAGGGCGCTGCCGCCCAGGCGGAAGTCGCAGGGGTCGAACGGGATGTACAGAATCCAGTCTTTGGCTTCGGGGAAGAGGGCCGATGACACTTTGCGCCGCCGCGTCATGCGCGGATTCACGGTGCGGTAGGGGAGGTCCCTGAGGAGGCTCTCTTCCTCTGTAATTTCGTCTTCTTCGAGTTCGGCGACGGTGGTGGCCTTGAAACTCACTGCGGGAGCGCCACTCGTGAGGGCGAATTTTTCTATTTTGATGCCCAGCGCGTCAATGTAGCCGCAGGCCTGTTCTACGGAGTCGTAAAAGGCGGCGGGCAGGCCTATGCCTTTGTCCGTCCATTTCCACTCTGCCTTGAGGGAAAGGTCCGGGAGACGGAAATGGCCGCCCATCCAGATGGCATCCAGAAGGCCCTGTGCCACCTTGGCGGCAGAGTAAGAGCCGGCAAAGGAGAGGGGAAAATCCCGCCGGGGCAGGGCCTCTACCTTCTGGGCATAGGCTTCCAGGTGGGTTTCATCGTAGTGATGGTCGCTGGGGGCGGGGTCTTTCCTTTCATCGGCCAGGACGGCTGCCTGGCTCTCCGGAAGAGACGACGGGTCTGACAGGCATTCCCGCAGCATCATGCCCGGAGAATAGGGCATCTGCACGCCGTCTATGATGTAATGGCTGTTTAGTAGGTCCGTTTTACCGCTCATGCTTCAAATTTAGGTATTTTTCCGTACAATGGCAATTTTTTGTAACTTTGTATTACTATGGATAGAGGGTTCACAGAGGCCGGTTATGAGGCACTCGTAGAGGATATTTTTCGCCGATTCCCGTCGGTACAGAAAGACGGCTTCAGCGCCGGCGCCTACAAGCCCGGCTTGGAACGCATGCGGGCCTTCGAGGAGGCCCTGGGGCATCCCACACGTGCATTTCGCAGCATCCACATTGCCGGCACCAACGGCAAGGGCTCGGTGGCCAACATGCTGGCATCGGCCCTTGGCTCCTGCGGGCTCAGGACGGGGCTCTTCACCTCCCCGCATCTGATGGATTTCCGTGAAAGAATGGTGATAGCGCCGCCGGAGGCCGATGGTACTCCGGAGGCTAAAGAAAAGGCCAATGCCCCCGGAGTTCCATCGGCCTCCTCCGGCTGTGCCAGGCTTATCTCCCGGGAGTATGTCTACGAATTCCTCACGCGGTGGCTGCCGTGGATTACGGAGAACCAGCTGTCGTTCTTTGAGATCACTACCGGACTAGCGTTCAAGTGGTTTGCAGATGAAGGGGTGGACGTCGCCGTCATCGAGACCGGCCTCGGCGGACGCCTGGACAGCACCAACATCCTGGAAAAACCGCTTCTCACCGTGGTTACTTCCATCGGCTTTGACCACATGGCGCTGCTCGGGAATACGCTGGAGCAAATCGCTGGTGAAAAAGCCGGCATCTTCAAGGCCCGTGTCCCGGCGCTCATCGGGGAACGCATCCCGGAGACCGCACCCGTTTTCGAGACAAAGGCCCGCGGGTTGTGTCCGCTTTTCTTTGCCGATGAGATGAGCCCCGCCCTGTGGGACCAATCGGCCCGCATCCTTCAGGAAATGGACCTGCAGGCCCGTGTACAGGCGAAAAACCTTCGCACCGTGCTGTGCGCGTTGGATATCTTGCGGCCGCAGCTGAAAACCCTGACAGACGAAGGCATCGTCAGCGGCATTGTCCACACCGCCCGCAACATGGGTTTCCATGGCAGGTGGGAACGCTTGCAGCAAAGCCCTACCGTCATTGCCGACATCGGCCACAATGCCCATGCCCTGCGGCATAACTTTGCGCAACTTCAGGCACGCATCGCCTCCGGCGAAAACGACGCCCTCATCATCGTCTACGGCATCATGGCCGATAAGGACCTGGACGCCATCCTGCCCCTCATGCCGCGGGAGGCCACCTACATTTTCGCCACCCCCTCCACGCCCCGCGCCCTGCCTGCCGCAGAAATCCTCAAACGTTTTAAGGCCTTTCGTCAGACTCATGTCGCAAGGCCTGCGGAGGGATGTACGGTACGCCCTCCGAAGGCCGTAGACTCCGTAACAGAGGCCGTGAAGCAGGCGCTGGAGCTGGCCACTCCCGATACTCTCATTTACATCGGCGGCAGCACCTTCGTCGTGGCCGATGCACTGCCGCTGTTTCTGAAGTAAGGGCACAATAATTGAACATAAGGGCTTTCGAATCAATACACAGCCTATGAAACGCATGCTAATGACCTGGCTGCTGGCCATCCTGGCCGGCGTGGTGACGCTGGGGGCGCAGGAAAGCGGACGTCAGCTCACCTCCCTCTGGAAAGAGTACGAGAAAGCACACAAGGCCGACCGTCCCCAGAAGGAAGCGGCCGCCCTATCGAAGATCAAGGAAGAGGCTGTAAAACAGCACCTTCCCGTAGATTTCTATGACGCAGCTACGCTGTATGTCAACGCCGTTCAGCGCCGGGATTGGAAGCAGCGGGAAACCCTTCAGCACCAATTGGAGGAGGACGTGAAGGCCTTTGACGAGCCCATCGTCACCTTCCTGTGGATGAAGGAGTGGAAGTACAGCTCCCGGGAAGACCTCCTTACATTTGTCGAGGCCCATTCCAAGGCCCTGGAAGCCAATCATAAAGACCTGCATCACGGCGCGAAGAATATCCTGGGAGGATGCTTCGTTGACTTTATCGGTACAGACCGCGAATATGCCCTGTGGGCGCTTGAGGAGTACGATATCCTGGAAAAAGAGTACAAGGGAGTGTATCCCCATGAAGCGGTGGTTGCATACGAGAGAATTGTACGGCAGTTCTTCGAGGACCGTTCCGAGGCAAAGAAGGCCTGGGAGGAACTGGCCGCAAAGTATGCGGGCCGGGCCTTTAGCGTGTGGCCCCGGGCGCAGCTGCTGCAGTTTCGTATGGAGGAGCTGGAGAAAGACAAGGCCGGCAGCGACGCGTTCCGGGCACTCTACGAGGAAGCATCGGCCCTGGATAAGGAAAGAACCGCTTATACCGGTGCCGAAGGAAAGCTGGTAGCGGGCTGCAAGCTACCCTCCTTCCTGATGGGAGCGTTGAAGGAGAAGTGGCTGCGGGTGGCTGTGCATGACGGTAAGGTGCAGGTGATGTTCCAGAACATGGACAAAGCTACCGTCACCCTTCGGGAAGGAAAGAAAACGCTCCAGGCATGGAAGGTGGAAAACCCTTCGCGCAGTTTCTATGTGGAGGATACCGTCAGCCTGCCGCTACCTGTGCTTCCCGACGGAGAATACTCGCTGGAAGTGCGTGAGGCCTTTACAGGGAACGAAACCATGTACGAGCAGTACACGCTCTCTGTCGCATCCCGCAAGGACAGCCGCGGCCACTGCGTGTATGTGGCCGACTTCGAGACCGGCGTTCCGCTGAGGAGCGCCACCGTGGCGCTTCTCAAAAACGGCAAGGAGATTGCCAGCGCCAGCCTTAAGCTGGACGGCTTTACGCCGCTTCCGGAATCTGTCCAAAAGCACCTGAAGGATACCAGGGCTAATTTTCAGTTGGTGGTCAAAGCCGGCAATCGTCGCTCCCGCCCGCTGTATCTCTCGTCTGGCTATTCCCCGAAGTCGTACGACAGTCATGTCCGGTGCAACATCTATAAGGACCGTGGTGCCTACAATCCCGGCGACACCCTGCAGTTCAAGGCCATCGTCTTTGACGGCGACCCTGCCCGCAGCCTCCAGGTGGTAAAGGGGCGCAAGGTGGAAGTCCGTCTCCACGATGCCGAGGACAACGTGGTGGAAACGCTTCACCTCACCACCAACACGTGGGGCTCGGTAAGCGGCCGCTTCGTAATCCCTGAAGGGCACCGCGGAGGCCGGTGGGAACTGGAAGCCGTAGGCCTCGGGGCCGACTGGTTCCGCGTGGACGAATTCGTGCTCCCCACCTTTGACCTCACCTTCGATGCGCTGGACGGGTTCTATCTTGTGGGGGCCGATGTCCCCGTAAGCGGCAAGCTCGTCAGCTACTCCGGCCACAGCCTTTCCGGGGCGCGCGTGCACGTAAGCGTGAAGCGCTACGGGACCTCCGTCCTGGAGCAGGATCTTCCCGTTGGAGCGGACAACCGCTTCGAGACCTCCTTCCCGGCCATGAAGGCCGGCTATTATGAGGCCGATGTCACCGTAACGGAGGCAAGCGGCGAGATGCACAGTTTCCGGGAAGGGTGGTATATCGGCGAGAACCTGTCTGTCGATGTGCGCGTAAGGAATGCGGCCGATGCCGACTGTCAGTGGAAGGTGGTTGCCTCCCGGACACTGGAACTTGAGCTCCATGCAAAGGATGCCGGGGGAAATGCCGCAGCGCTGCCGGTCCGCTATGAACTGACGACACCTGACGGAAAAGTGGTGCTCGCCGGCGGTGAAGTGGCATCGGCCCAGCCGTTCTCCCTGGAACTTCCGGGAGACAGGCTGTATGTGGTGAGGGCCAGTGTATCGGCCCGGAAAGCCGGCGGAGAAACGGTGTCCGCAGAGACGAAGACTTCTGTTCTCAGCGTCCTCCCGGGAAGCCGCGTGCTTTCTGCTGGTGTCGGGGGCGTATTCCTTCCCGGCCCTCTGCAGGTAGCTGCGGGCGGGAAAATATCGGCCCGCCTGGGTAGCTCTGAGGGCGATGCCTGGGCGCTTGTGACCCTCTACGGAGATGGGCGGCAGGTGTTGGAGAACAAGGCTGTCCATGTGTCGAACGGTACGCTGGAGGATATCCGGTTCGCGTATAAGGACTCCTATCCCGAAGCGGTGCGCCTGCAGGTGTTCTATTTTATTCACGGAAAGTCCGTCAGCTATGAGCGTGAATTCCGCCGGAAAAAGGACAAGTATACCCTTCCGCTGCAGTTTACCCGCTTTACGGATAAAGCCTATCCGGGCGCACAGTATAACTTTACGGTGAAAACGGCTCCGGGGACCGAGGTCCTGGTGGCGGCCTGGGACAAGAGCATGGATGCCATCGGCCCCAACGACTGGCCGCTCGTGAACCTTAGGGACTTCTCGGTGGAGAGCGTTCCCGTTGCGGCGGCCTGCGGCCGCGTAGCCGGCAATGACCGCATTGTCATCGGGTATGGCAGGGGACCGGGCCTTCTCACCAAGGCAAGCCGTAATATGGCTGTGGCCGAAGACCTTATCATGGAAGAGGCGGTTCCTTTCCAGCTGGTGGAGCAGAAACCCAGTTTCGGCGGCGTTTCGAACGTCCCTATTCGCGAGGAGTTTGCCTCGGCCCTTACCTTCCAGCCGCAGCTGTATCCGGGCAAGGACGGAACGGTGGAGTTCGGCTTCCGCACGTCCGACAAGCTCTCTACCTATTATATACGCGTGTACGCGCACGACCAGGCCATGCACAATGCCATGGTGACAGATGAAATGGTGGTGTCCCTGCCGGTGAAAGTGTCCCTCATGGAACCCCGCTACCTCTACGAAGGAGACCGCTACGAGGCCGCCGTCACGGTTTCTTCCGTGGCCGATGCTCCCGTCTCCGGCGTGCTTTCGCTCATGGCCCGTGACAAGGTGCGGCAGGTGCGGGTGGAAGTTCCCGCCGGCGGTACCGTCACGGAGTACTTCCCGGTAGAGGCTTCGCCTGCCGGTGAGCTGGTGCTCACGGCTTCTTTCCGTGCCGCCGACTTCTCCGACGCCGTCCGGGTTACGGTCCCGGTGTACCCGGCCGCCCAGCAGCTTACGGAGGCGCATTCGGCCGTGCTGCTTCCCGGCATGGACCGCGAGGCGCTGCTTGCAGAGCTCCGTTCCCGCTTTGTGAATGTGCCGGCATCGGAGGCCAGTCTTCGCGAGATTTCCGTGAAAGAGATGGTGGAGGCGGCCCTGCCTTCGCACGTGGAGCCTGCCGGCAATGATGTGCTCTCACTCTCCGAGGCCTGGTATGTTGCACAGCTAGTCCATCTGGAAAGTGATCTTCTGGAAAAGATTCTCTCCTGCCGCAATGCCGATGGCGGTTTTGGCTGGTTCGAGGGCATGACTTCCAGTCCGGTAATTACGGCCGTGCTGCTGGAGCGTTTTGCTAAGCTTCGGGATCGCGGTTTTGAGGTGCCGGATATGACCGCTGCTGTCAAGTATCTGGACAAGAACCAGTTTGGGACGGCCCGGCCGGTATGGAATGGCTGGATTGGAGATGCACAGTATGTCTATGTCCGGTCCCTGTATCCCGGAGTGCCTTTTGAGGAAAAGGCTGTGACGGCTGCCCAGAAGAAGCGCTGGAAGGAGTTTACGAAGGAGGTGAAGCGGGAGCTGGTACCATCGGCCCGCGAAGGTCGCGGCCTCGAGGGTCAGATTCTTGGAAAAGCCCGCCGTCTCCTCACACTTCGCAACCTTCTGGAAAAGGACGGCGGTCTGGCGCTGGCGAAGGCGTGGGGCATTTCCCTCGGGACATCGTCCCGGCTCAAAGCTTCCATCAAGGCCGATACCACCTCGCTCCTGGAATATGCCGTCAGGCACCGTGACGGCGGCTGGTACTATCCCAATGCCGTCATGCCCTGGAGAGGCTTGCTGGAAAGTGAAGCCTACGCACACGCGCTGCTGTGCCAGCTTCTGGATGGAACGGAGGTGGCCGATGGTATTCGTCTCTGGCTCATGCTGCAGAAGGAAACGCAGAAGTGGGATGCCACTCCGGCATTTGTAGATGCCGTTACGGCTGTTCTGGATGGCTCCGAGGAGCTGCTGAGCACGCGGGTGCTGGCTCTGTCAGCTTCCTATGAAGCGCCTTTCAGTGCCGTGAAGGCTGCCGGGAACGGCTTTACCATTGAGCGGAAGTTCTTCCGGGACGGTGTGGAGATTCGGCCCGGAGATGCTGTGGCTGTGGGAGACCGCATCTGTGTGAAGTACCTGATCTGGAATGGCGAGAACCGTTCGTTCGTGAAAGTGACGGCCGGCCGTGAAGCGTCCCTCGCTCCGGTGCAGCAGCTCTCCGGCCCTGTGGGCCACGGCTTTGTGGTTCCGCTGCGCTCCGGTGTAGCCTGGGGCTTTGTGCCGCAAGGCTACCGTGAGGTGAAGGCTTCCTGCACCGAATACTACTTTGACAGCTATCCCGAGGAAAAGACCACCCTTACGGAAGAGTTCTTCGTGGAGCGTGCTGGTTCCTTCCAGGCTCCGGCTGTCGTCATTGAAAGCCTGTATGCTCCTCACTACCGGGGCAATTCCGGCTTCCAGGCCCCGCAGGAGGTCTTTATGGCGCCGTAGGGAGGTCTTTATGGCGCCGTAGGGGGGGCTTTATGGCACCGTATGGAGCGCTGTGCCCGTGGGGGCTCTTCGCGGCTCCGTGTGAGGGCTTTGCGGTATAATTGACAAAAATGGTTGGTGATTGTGACATTTGTGGTTGGTAGTGGTTGGTAACGGCTGATGCCCTGTCTGATACTGCCAACCTCGGGCAGGGTTTATTTTCTAACGTATTGATATACAATTAGTTGTAGAGCCGCTCGTGCCCGAACCCTATTAATATGCCGACTTCGGGCACGACGTATTTCATAACGCGTTGATATACAACCATTTGCAAAACCGCTCGTGCCCGAACCCTATTAATATACCGACTTCGGGCAGGATGTCTCTCATAACGCGTTGACATACAACCATTTACAAAACCGCTCATGTCCGAACCTTATTAAAACGCACCCCCGGCAAGGCCTCTTTCCTAATGTATTGATATAGTGTTGTGGCGGTACTGTCGCCGCGGTGTAGCGTGGCGCTTAAACAGGTGAATACTAAAGGATTAGCACAACTGACGGGTATGAAACGCATACCCGTCAGTTGTGCTAACATGCTGATTATTGACGGATTAATCGCCACGGCTACCGATGTACGTACATCGCCACCGCACTGGATTGCCGGTTTTTTGTACGTACATCG
>CAMODD010000062.1:0-10285 GCA_946611215.1 uncultured Bacteroidales bacterium
GGTTGGTGTTGGGGTTGTAGGAGCCAAGCTGCTCGATGAATTTACCGTCGCGCGGTGCGCGAGAGTCGGCCACAACAATGTGGAAGAATGCGAAATTCTTCTTTCCGTGGCGCTGGAGTCTGATTTTAACAGCCATTGTGAATCTGTATTAATTAGTTAAACGTATTGCCCCAACTCGTGGGAGCCCGCAAAGATACTAATTATATTTGGACTTTTAAAATTTCTCACAAAAAATTTGTGGAATTCAAAAATGCTTTCTATCTTTGCAGTCCCGTTCCGCGGATGTGGTGAAATGGTAGACACGCCACTTTGAGGGGGTGGTGGGCATTAGCCCGTGGAAGTTCGACTCTTCTCATCCGCACAGAATCCAGGTTTCAAACCTGGATTTTTTTTGTATCTTTGTGTTCGCTAAAACCAGAATACCTAGTAGTGTAATATGAAGATTCAAGGAAAATCCGTCCTCATTACCGGAGCATGCTCCGGAATTGGAAAAATCATGGCCCGTCGCTGTCTGGAGAAGGGCGCAAAGCAAGTCATCATCTGGGATATCAACGAAAGCGCCATCGCTGCAACCGTAGCGGAGCTCTCCGCCGTCGGGCACGTGCACGGCTATAAGGCCGATATCTCCAGCGCCGAGTCTGTAGACGCCGCCTTCGAGGCCACCCGGATTGGCTGCGGAGACGTGGACATCCTCATCAACAATGCCGGCATCATCACCAACAACAAGGTATTTGCCCAGCAAACCGACGCCGACATCGACCGCACCATCGACATCAACACCAAGGGTGCCATGTACCTCACCCGCCGCTACCTGCCCCTCATGATGGAGCGCGGCGTGGGCCACATCTGCAACGTAACGTCATCGGCCGGCATGCTGGCCCTGCCCAAGATGTCGCTCTACGCGGCGTCCAAGTGGGCGGCCATCGGCTGGAGCGAAAGCCTGCGCATTGAGCTGGACCGCGAGAAGAGCCCCGTGAAGGTAACCACCATCGCGCCCTATTTCATCAACACAGGCATGTTCGACGGCATCCACTCCTTCTTCAAGATCCAGAAGCCGGAGACCGTGGCCCGCAAAACCATCTGGGCCATCCAGCACAACGTGGGCTACCGCGGCATTCCGTTCAGCTCGCACTTTATCCGCCTCATGCAGGGCATCTTCCCCTACCGCCTGTTCAACTGGGCGTTCGGAGACCTCTGCGGCCTGTACACCGTAATGGATCATTTCACCGGCAGAAAGAAATAGATTCTTCGTCACTTCGTTCCTCAGAATGACAGTATTACTATGACAATAGAAAACACCACCCCCGAGCGCATTCAGGAGCTCGTTCAAAAACAGCGCGCCTTCTACGCCACCGGCACCACCCGGGACCTCAAATGGCGCAAGGCGCAGCTCAAGGCCTTCAACAAGGGCCTAGGCAAATGGGAACCCGCCCTCTGTGAAGCCTTGTGGAAAGACCTCCACAAGAGCTACGAAGAAGCCTTCATCACAGAGATCGGCCTGGTATACGGGGAAATCGGCGAAGCCATCCGCAAGCTTCCCCGCTGGGCAAAACGCCGGCGCAAGGCGACGCCCCTTACCGTGCTGCCATCGGCCAGCTACATTGTGAGGGAGCCGCTGGGCTGCACGCTCATCGTGAGCCCCTGGAACTACCCCGTGCAGCTGCTCCTGAACCCCCTTGTGGGCGCCATCGCCGCCGGCTGCACCGCCATCCTCAAGCCCTCCCCCTACGTCCCGCACGTATCCAAGGTCATCGAAGAGATGATTGCCGATACCTTCCCCGAAGAGTACGTAGCCGTGGTGCAGGGCAACCGCGTGGTGAACGGAGAGCTGTTCAAGCACCGCTACGACCTCGTTTTCCTCACCGGAAGCCCTTCGCTCGGACGCATTGCCATGGAGGCGCAGGCCAAGTACCTCACGCCCATGGTGCTGGAGCTGGGCGGCAAGAGCCCGTGCATTGTGGACAAGGACGCCAACCTCAAGCTGGCTGCCCGCCGCATCGCCTGGGGCAAGTGCCTCAACAGCGGACAAACCTGTATTGCCCCGGACTACCTTTTCCTGCATAAGGACATCAAAGATGCCTTTGTCAAGGCTTTCCAGGAAGAACTTGCCGGCCTGTACCCCGGCGGCACCGAGCACTCCGATAAATTCGTTCACATTGTGAAAGAATCGGCCTTCGACCGCCTGGAGAGCTATCTGGCCGATGGCAACATCATTGTGGGCGGCCGCCACGACAAGAGCAAGCTCTGGATAGAGCCCACCCTCCTGGACAACGTCTCCCCCGACGCCCCCGTGATGCAGGAAGAAATCTTCGGACCCATCTTCCCGGTCATGACCTTCGAGGACCGCGAGGAAGTGGTGAAGTTTGTAAGCGGACGCGAAAAGCCCCTCGCCTTCTACTACTTCGGAAAGAGCGCCGATGCCTGGGATATGATTGCGAAAACCACCTCGGGCGGTGCCTGTATCAACGATACCATCATGCACATCGCCAACAGCAACATTCCTTTCGGCGGCGTGGGCAATTCCGGCATGGGCAGCTACCACAGCGAGCGCAGCTTCCTCGCATTCAGCCACGAGCGCGCCGTCGTGAAAACGCCCACCTGGATAGACCTCAAGTTCCGTTACATGCCTTACAAGCTGTTTGGCATCATTAAAAAGATGCTCATGCTGAGCGCCGAATAAACTTATGGCCGACAATTACCTGGAGAAGCGCCAGCAGGAGCTGGCCGAGCGCCGTCCCAAAGTGGTGCGGCCCCATCCCTCGCTGGATTCCCTTCTCAAGCGCAATCGCAGCTACAGAGGCTACGACGGCAGTCGCAAGGTAACGGAAGAAGACATTAAGAAAATGCTGGAGGTGGTCCCCTGGGTCGCCTCCGGCATGAATGCCCAGCCTCTTCGCTTCCGCCTCGTTACGGGAGCGGATGCGGCCCGGGTGCATCCGCTCGTGAAGCTGGGTGCTGCCCTGCCCGCGGAGCACTTGCCACACCCCGGCGAGGAACCATCGGCCTATATCGCCATCTGCTCCACCATCCCGGAAAGCAAGGCGGTGGAGATTGACCTCGGGATTGCCGCGCAGAGTATCCTTCTCAAAGCGGTGGAGATGGGTCTTGGCGGCATCTTTATCCTCAATTTTGACCCTTCGGCCGTGCAGGAAGCGCTGGGCCTTCCGCTAAAGCCCCTGGCCCTTCTGGGCATAGGAAAACCGGCCGAGCAGGTGTTTCTGATTCCCGCAAAGGCCGGTGATTCGCTGGACTATTACAGAAAGGACGGCGGTCACTTTGTGCCCAAACTGGGCGTGGAAGACCTTCTCATCAAATAAATTGCAGCTCCCCAAAGAACGCCGGAAGGTGGAAATTGGGAGCAGGCGACTCGATGGGCGCCCACGAGAGGAAGTGCGGATGGGCCGTCTTGTCCCCGCACTTGTAGAAGTTCCCGTAAAGCACGCCGGGCGCGGCATTCAGGCCGATGATATCCCACGGAATAACGAGGGTGACGCTCCACTTCCAGCACCCGCCCCGAAACTCGATGGGCTTGGTGATGGGGCCGATGCCCTCTACCCGGCAGATGCGCCGGATGCGGGCGAACGCTTCCGGGCCGATGGATGTGCGGTGATGGACATCGGGGCCGTGCGCCGCTACGAGGAAGCCGGCAGGATTTACCTCAAAATTATAATACTCGTTGCTCCCCGGCACCTGCACGAAGCACTCGCAGGCGCTGTCTTCCCAGGACCGGCCGTCGTCCTGCAAATTTACCGCCCTGAGGTCCGGGCCACATACCCGGAAATGCACCACAATGGCCTCGGAAGTATAGCCGATGCGGCCCTCACAGGACGGCGCGAAGGGGAAATCGGCCGGCCAGTTGACGCAGTCCACGGAAAAAGGCTGACCGAAGGTTTCAACCTCGGCAGCCTCTCTGAGCAGGGGAACCTGCAGTTTTTTCTGAGATTGCATTATGCCTTCTGAAGCATGGCGGCAACGGGAGCAGAGACTTTGTTGAACTCTGCTTCTCCGATCATCTGGCATTTACCGGCATACTTGGCGTCCAGTTCTACCTGGAATTTCTGGAAATAAAGGTCTCCCTGAACGGAGCAGCCGGCCTTGAGGGACAGGGTGTCCTTCACATAGAAGTTGCCGCCCAGCATGGTGCCGTTGAAGTCAATGAAGGTGCAGAAGATGTCTCCTTTGATGATGGCTTTTTCTCCCACCACCACCCTGGCGTCGCAGAACAGGCGGCCCTCGAAGGTGCCGTCAATGCGGATATCGGTACGGGTAGCCAGGTCTCCGGTGAATTTGGTATCGGCCGCGATGCGGTTGATTTCGTTGATATTGTTTGCCATATTGTTTTTTCGGATAATAGGGATGGTAGGTTCTACAGGTGTTGATACAACCCGGGAGGTCTCCTTCTGAGGGACGACGGGTTCTTCGTGGTTACTTTTCCTCAACAGTCCCATTGTGCTCTGCGGGTTTATTGACAGGCTGGGCCTTATCCTGAGGAGCGGCAGGCCGAGCCTCATCCTTCTCATTAATTACCTGGCACGTGCCGTTGATCTTGGCATCCAGCTCCACTTGCAGGCGCTTGAAACGAAGCGTGCCGTTCACGGAACATCCTGTTTTGAGTGACAGCGTATCCTTTACGAAGAAAGTACCTTCTTTCATGGTTCCGCTGAAGTCTACGTTTGTGCAGATAATATCCCCGTTGACCACTGCAGCCTCGCCAACCACCAGGCGTCCCTTGGACTCCAGATGGCCGTCGAAAGTGCCGTCAATACGAATATCGTTGTTCGAAGTTAGTTCACCTTTGAAGACGGTACCCGAAGCAATGCGGTTTACGTCGTTTAAGTTCGTGTTATCCATGGTTAGTGTTTTTATTTGCTACATCAGCACGACAAATATAAACAATTTTTTTATGATGAGAGCCAATTACAATAAATTATTTCACATAAAAAAGTCGTATCTTTACAAACTGGAAAATTTTAGGACAAATGAAACGTGTATTTCCCCTTCTTCTTGCGCTGCTTACTGCCTGCGGTAACCCCTCCTCACCGGAGCATCCTTCCACTTATGTCTCCACCCTGGTGGGCACCCTGTCAGACTACTCGTTCTCTACCGGCAACACCTACCCTGCCATTGCCCTTCCGTGGGGAATGAACTTCTGGACGCCGGTGACGGCCCAGCGGGAAGACGACGGATGGGCCTACCAGTACGAGAAAAAAACCATCAGCGGCTTCAAGCAGACGCACCAGCCTTCCCCCTGGATCGGGGACTACGGCGCTTTCTCCATCATGCCCTACACCGGGGCGCTTAACGGCGGAAAACCCGTGAGCTGGTTCTCGCACAAAAGCGAAGAAGCACGCCCCTATTATTACAGCGTATATTTGGCCGACTACGACGTCAAGGTGGAAATCACCCCCACCGAGCGTGCGGCCGTCCTTCGCTTCACCTATCCGGAAAACAGCCACTCCGGCATGACAGTGAATCCGCTGGAAGGCGGGTTCGTAGCGTTTGACGGCAACCTCGCCACGGGCTACTCCGTTTTCAACCGAGGCGGCGTACCGGAAGGCTTCCGCAACTACTTTGTGATTGAGGCCGATGTCCCCATGGGTGAAACGTTCGCCACCCGGCGCGGGCAGGTTGTCACCCTCCGCGTCGCCTCCTCCTTCATTTCCCCGGAGCAGGCCCTTCTGAACCTGAAAGAAGTGGAAGGCCGCAGCTTTGACGAAATATGCGCAGCGGCACAGCAGCGCTGGGACGACGTCCTGGGCCGCATCCGCGTCCAGGGCGGCACCGACGACGAGCTTCGCACTTTTTACTCCTGCCTGTACCGCAGCACGCTTTTCCCCCGGAAGCTTTATGAGATTGGAGAAGACGGAAAACCCGTCCACTACAGCCCCTATAACGGGAAAGTGGAACCCGGCTACATGTACGGGGACACCGGCTTCTGGGATACGTTCCGCGCCCTGTTCCCGCTCCTGAACCTGGTTTACCCCGAGGTGAATGCAGAGATTCAGGCCGGCCTTGCCAATATCGCCCGTGAGAACGACTTCCTGCCAGAGTGGTCCTCCCCCGGTCACCGCGACTGCATGGTGGGCAACAACTCGGCCTCTGTGGTGGCCGATGCCGCCCTGCAGGGCATCACTTCCCGCGAAGACCTGGAAGTGCTGTACAAGGCCATTGTCCACGGGACCGAGAACGTACACCCCACGGTGGGGTCGTCGGGCCGGAAGGGACACGAGTACTACAATACGCTGGGGTACATTCCCTACAACGTGGGTATCCGGGAGAACGTGGCCCGTACGCTGGAGTATGCCTACGACGACTGGTGCATTGCCCGTCTGGCACAGCTCCTGGGCCGCCCGCAGGAAGAGATTGACCTTTACCAGAAACGCTCCGGCAACTGGCGCAACGTCTTTGACAAGGAGAGCCGCCTCATGAGAGGCCGCAATGCCGACGGCACCTTCCAGGAGCCCTTCAGCCCCTACAAATGGGGAGACGCCTTTACCGAAGGGAATGCCTGGCATTATACCTGGAGCGTATTCCATGATGTCCCCGGACTTAGGGAAGCTATGGGAGGAGAGGCCTCCTTTACCGAGATGCTGGACTCCGTGTTCATTGTTCCGCCCATCTACGACGACAGCTACTATGGTGTGCGCATCCACGAGATTACCGAAATGCAGGTAGCCAACATGGGCAACTACGCCCACGGCAACCAGCCCGCCCAGCACATGCTGTATCTGTATGACTGGACCTCCGAGCCCTGGAAAGGACAGCAGCACATCCGGGAAACCATGGAGCGCCTCTACAGCGCCACGCCGGACGGTTACTGCGGGGACGAGGACAACGGGCAGACATCGGCCTGGTATATCTTCTCGGCCCTGGGCTTTTATCCCGTGTGCCCCGCCAGCGGCGAATATGCCGTGGGTACGCCGCTCTTCCCGCATGCAGAGGTAACGATGCCCGGCGGCAAGACGCTCACCATCACGGCAGAGGGCGCCGGTCCGGTTTACAATGACATCCGCCTCAATGGCAAGCGCCTGAACGCCCGTTTCGTGGACATCCAGGCCCTGAAAGAAGGCGCAAAGCTGGAGTTTAGGAAGTAGGGGAAGTTGTGGTGTGATGCCGTGGCCCTGGTCAAAGGGGTGAAATGGAACCTGCGCCAAACCTCCGTTCAATCTTTCCGACGATTTGTTCAAAGTGTTCCGGCATACTTGTGTACTTTATTTAATTGGATTATATTTGTTCCATGAACATTAAGACCATAACTATCGCAGCAGTCCTTTTCGCCACGGCCTGCACCCCAAAGTCCAGCATGGACAAATATATTGATGACCTGATGTCCAGGATGACACTGGAGCAGAAGATCGGCCAGCTCAACCTGCATTCCGCGCCCGGCTTCATATCGGCTGAGAGAGTGACGGGAGAGGATGAGAATGCCAAACTTCTGAGGCAGGGGCTCCTGGGCGGTATATACGGGTCCGAAAATCCGGAACTGTCCAGGCAGTACCAAGAAATTGCTCTCGAAAGTGGAGCTGGGATTCCCCTTATCTTCGGGTTGGACGTAATCCATGGCCATGAGACCGTTTTCCCCGTCCCGCTGGCGCTGTCCACATCCTGGAATCCTTCTCTTGTGGAGCGGATGGCCCGGATATCGGCCAAAGAAGCCGCAGCTACGGGTATCAACTGGGTGTTCAGTCCCATGGTGGACATTTGCCGGGACGCCCGATGGGGCCGCATTGTGGAAGGAGGCGGTGAAGACCCGTATCTGGGCAGTGCGATTGCCAAAGCCATGGTCTATGGATATCAAGGCAGGGACGATGATTACGACACCGACGAAGTACTCGCCTGCGTGAAGCATTACGCACTCTATGGCGGAGCGCTCGCCGGAAGGGATTACAACTCCGTATTCCTGAGCCGTCAGGAGGCCATGAACGGGTATATGGCTCCCTACAAAGCTGCTGCCGAGGCCGGCGCAGCCAGCTATATGTCTTCCTTCAATGAATTCGAGGGGATCCCTGCCTCCATGAACCGCTGGCTGATGCAGGATGTGCTCCGAGATTCCTGGGGATTCGACGGCTTTATAGTCTCAGATGCCACCGCCATCGCCGAGGAAGTGAACCATGGCATCGGTGACCTTCAGGAAGTGTCGGCCCGTTCCCTGCAGGCGGGGCTGGACATGGACATGAACAGCGACGGCTACATCGGCACGCTGAAGAAATCGTTGGAGGAAGGCCGTATCCGTGAGGCCGATATCGACCTCGCATGCCGGCGGATCCTGGAAGCGAAATACCGGCTGGGGCTTTTCGAGGATCCGTTCCGGTATCTGTCTGATGAGCGATATGCTGCTGAAGTCTATACGGAAGAGAACCGCGCCGCCGCCCGGGAAATCGCCCGCGAGTGCCAAGTCTTGTTGAAGAATAACGGCGTACTTCCTCTCTCCCCTTCCGCCAAGGTGGCCGTCGTCGGGCCTCTGGCAAAGGATGCCATGGCCATGACAGGCACCTGGGCCATGTCTTCCCACCGAAATGAGAGCGTTACCTTATGGCAAGGAATATCCGAGGCAGCCGATGCTTCCTATGCCGAAGGGTCCTGGCTTTTCAAGGACGCCCATTTGGAAGAAAACGTTCGCTACGGGCTGTACAAGGCCTTTATGCCCGGTTTCCAGGTGCCACCCGTGCATCCCGTGAGCCAGGAAGCGATGATTGCCGAAGCCGTAGCCAAGGCCCGCCGGGCCGATGTCGTGGTGGCGTGTGTCGGCGAAGTGCCCAACCTCAACGGCGAGGGTTCTTCACGCACGGACATCTCTCTGCCGGATGCGCAGGTAGAACTGCTCAAGGCCTTGAAAGCCACCGGAAAACCCATAGTGATGGTCCTTGTGACCGGACGTCCGCTCACGCTTGTTTGGGAAGACAAAGCAATGGATGCCATCCTCAATGTCTGGAGTCCTGGTACTGAAGGGGGCCATGCCGTGGCTGATGTGCTTTTTGGGAAGGCGAATCCATCGGCGAAACTTACCACCACTTTCCCGCGCAGTGTGGGCCAGCTGCCGTTGTATTACAATCACAAGAACACCGGCCGCCCGCATCCTGATACCGCTGACTATAAGAAATTTGTCAGTTGCTATATAGACGAAATCAATGCCCCGCTGTATCCCTTTGGCTATGGGCTCAGCTATACCAACTTCGCCTATTCAGATGTACGCCTGAGCGCCTCTGAAATGCCCCTGAACGGCTCTGTGACGGCTTCCGTAACCGTGACCAACACGGGTTCCTGTGCGGGAGACGAGATTGTCCAGCTTTACATCCACGACATTTACGCAACCTCCACCCGCCCGGTGAAGGAGCTCAAAGGTTTCCGGAAAGTACATCTGGAGCCAGGTGAATCGGCAAATGTGGATTTCACGCTTACCAAGGAGGATCTTTCCTACTATAACCATGACCTTGAGTGGGTGTGCGAGCCGGGTGATTTCGAAATCATGATTGGTCCTAATAGCAGGGACACTGAAGGCATAACCTTGCACATTACCGGATAGAACATTATGGGAGCAAGTCCTAAACACATAGTTTTGGACTTGCTCCCATATTAGGCAGTCTTTTTGGGTATAATTGACAAAAATGGTTGGTGATTGTGACATTTGTGGTTGGTAACGGCTGATGCCTTGTCTGATAATACCAACCTCGGGCAGGGCTTATTTTCTAACGCATTGATATACGCCCATTTATAAAACCGCTCATGCCCGAACCCTATTAAAACGCCCCACCCCAGCAAGGCCTCTTTCCTAATGTATTAATATAGTGTTGCGGCGGTACTGTCGCCGCGGTGCAGCGTGGCGCTTAAACAGATGAATACTAAAGGATTAGCACAACTGACGGGTATGCGTTTCATACCCGTCAGTTGTGCTAACATACTGATTATTAACTGATTAAGCGCCACGGCTCCCGATGTACGTACATCGCCACCGCACTGGATTGCCGGTTTTTTGTACGTACATCGGCTGGGGAGTTGCGAAAAAGCCCACTAGCGCACCGATGGCGCAGGTTCAGCCGTAAATGGTGCAGGTTCCATTTTAAGTCCGAAACCTGCGCCACCGGAGCAACGCAGAAGGCCGATTCGCGGCGCAGGTCCCGCCCCTGTTTTGGAACCTGCACCGTTGACACCCGGAACTTGCGCCGCCTGCTCCTGAACCTGCACCGTCTGCCCCGGAATAAACAGTAAAACCGCCTCTGAAGAAATTCAGAAGCGGTTTTCAGTGGAGGTAGTCGGATTCGAATTAAAAGTGCAAAGCCATCTACAG
>CAMODD010000063.1:0-10145 GCA_946611215.1 uncultured Bacteroidales bacterium
CTGGTAGGGGTTGGAGAAGAGGTCTTCGTATTCTTTCTTCTTTTCCTCGAAGATGGCCTTTGCGTTCTCGGGATCGGCCTTGATGTCCTTGGAGTACAGGACGTTCACAGCACCATCGGCCCCCATCACGGCAATCTGGGCGCTGGGCCAGGCGTAGTTGATGTCTCCGCGCAGCTGCTTGCAGCTCATGACGATGTGCGCGCCGCCGTAGCCCTTGCGGAGGGTGACGGTGACCTTGGGGACGGTGGCTTCACCGTAGGCGTACAGAAGCTTGGCACCGTTGGTGATGATGGCGCCGTACTCCTGCTGGGTGCCCGGAAGGAAGCCGGGAACGTCCACGAGGGTGACGAGCGGAATGTTGAAGGCGTCGCAAAAACGTACGAAGCGGGCGGCCTTGCGGCTGGCGTTGATGTCCAGCACGCCGGCGAGTTCGCGGGGCTGGTTGGCCACGATGCCCACGCTGCGGCCGTTCATGTGCGCAAAGCCCACGATGATATTCTTGGCAAAGTCTTTATGCACTTCGAAGAACTTCCCGTCGTCCACAATGCTGCCGATGACCTCATACATGTTATAGGCTTTGTTGGGGTTGTCGGGAACAATACTGTTGAGGGCGTCCTCCATGCGGTTCACGGGGTCGGTGGTCTCCACAAAGGGCGCCGTTTCCATATTGTTCTGGGGCAGGAAGCTCAGGAGCGTCTTGATGGTCTCGACGGCTTCTTCTTCCGTATTGGCCGCAAAATGGGCTACGCCGCTCTTGCTGGCATGCACGGACGCGCCGCCCAGCTGCTCCTGGTCAACGTCCTCGCCGGTGACGCTCTTCACGACGGCAGGGCCGGTGAGGAACATGTAGGAGGTGTTTTTGACCATGAGGGTGAAGTCTGTAAGGGCGGGGGAGTAAACCGCACCGCCGGCGCAGGGGCCCATGATGGCGCTGATCTGGGGAACAACGCCGCTGGAGAGGATGTTCCTCTCGAAGATTTCCCCGTAGCCGGCGAGGGCGTCGATGCCCTCCTGGATGCGGGCGCCGCCGCTGTCGTTGAGGCCGATGCAGGGTGCCCCGTTACGAAGCGCCATGTCCATGACCTTGCAGATTTTCTCGCTCATGGTCTTGGACAGGGAGCCTCCGCTCACGGTGAAGTCCTGGGCGAAAACGTACACCAGGCGGCCGCCGATGGTGCCGCAACCGGTGACGACTCCGTCTCCGTCGGGGTGGCTCTTTTCCATCCCGAAGTTGGTGCAGCGATGCTGCACGAACATGTCATACTCTTCGAAACTGCCCGGGTCCAGCAACATCTCCAGGCGCTCGCGGGCCGTTTTCTTGCCTTTGGCGTGCTGGGCTTCGATGCGCTTTTCGCCGCCGCCCAGACGGGCTTTGGAACGGCGTTCCACCAGTTTCTCGATATTCTCTGACTGAATACTCATACTATCTAAACAATTTATCTACGTCTTTCACAGCATCCGGGAGGGCGAAGACCGCCACCCGGTCGTAAGGTTCTATCTGGCTATGGCCCACCGCAATGAAGCTGTCTCCTCCGCGGATGACGCCGCCGATGATGGCATCGGCCGGGAAATCCACGTCCTTGAGGATGCCGCGGGTGATGCGGGAGCCGGGGGCCGCGGTGTACTCGAGGACTTCGGCGTCGGTTCCGCTCATGTAGCGCACCGAACGAACCTTGTCCGAGAGGGTGAACTTGAAGATGCGGCTGGCGGTGGTGAGTTTCTTGTTCACGACGCTGTCCACGCCCATTTCCTCCGCGAGGCGCACATATTCCAGGTTCTCCACCTGGGCGATGACGCGCGGGACGCCCAGCTTCTTGGCCACTACGCAGGAGAGGATGTTGGTCTCGTCATGGCCGGTGACGGCCAGTACGGCGTGGTAGTTGCGGATGTCCTCTTCCTGGAGGAAATCCGTGTTGCGCACGTCCCCGTTGGCGACGCTCACGACGTCGGGGAGGTTCTCGGAGAGCTTCCGGCATTTCTGGGCGTCGATGTCGATGATCTTGATGTCGTCGATTTTCTGGGCGGCGAGGCGGGTTGCGACCATCTGGCCGATTTCGCTGCCGCCGAGGATCATGACACGGCGTACGTCCACCTTGTCCTTGCCCAGGAATTTGGTCAGGGCCGGCAGGCCGTCACGCAGCGTGATGATGTACAGGTAGTCATGGTCCTTGAAGGGCGTGTCGAAGCTGGGGATGATGGTCTTTCCGCCGCGGGAGATGGCGACGATACGGAACTCGGCCTCCGGGTGCTTTTCCTTCACCGCGTGGGCGAAGTCCTTCACGTTCATGTCCAGGAGGGGGGAGTCGTCGTCCAGTTTGAAGACGGCGAGCTGCAGTTTTCCGCGGGCAAAGTCCATGGAGTCCGTCGCGGCGCTGTGGCGCAGCATGTCCAGGATTTCGTCGGAGGCACTTTTTTCGGGGAAGAACATCATGTCCATGCCCATGTCCTTGAACAGGAGTTTGTTCTCGGGGGCCAGATAGGTTTCGTCGTCTATACGGGCAATAACACGCTTGGTTCCCAGTTTTTTGGCCAGAAGGGCGCTCACGATGTTCACGCTCTGGTTCATGGTGGGGTTCACGGCGATGAAAAGATCTGCATGGGCGCAGCCGGCCTCCGTGAGGAGACCGATCTTGGAGGGCTGCCCCAAGATGGTGGCTACGTCGGCGGTGGACATAAGGGCCCGGATACGCTCCGGGTCCGGATCGATGACGGTGATCTCGCTGCCTTCCGCGCTAAGCATCTTGGCCAAATGCGATCCTACCTGTCCTGCGCCTTCTATGATAATCTTCATGCGAAAACATCTTTAATTTGCAAAGATACTAAAAAAGAATGATACCCGTAACGCTTGAGCTGAATTTGCGCATCGGTCGTAAAGTTCTATGAATTAAGCATGTAACTTTTTCTCTTTAGGCGCTGCAGCCTAAAGAGAAAAAGTTAAGTGCTTAATAGACAGGCGTTTTATGAGGGTTCGACGGTGGGCTATTTCTGGAGTAGTCCTTTCGGAACAATCCAACCGGGATATAGGCCGATGGGGAGATGCGGCGTGGCGGGGATGGGGCCGCGGCGGCGGAGCTTGCGGTATTCGATGTGCGCGTCATATACGGCCTTGAAGAAACGCCATCGGCCTGTGAAAAGATAGACCAGAGCCGACAGTCCGTCCAGGCACATGCGGAGGAAGATGCGGACGCGGGTTCTGAACCGGGCCGATTTCTCGCTGCAGCCGCGGGCCGCAAATGTTGCCGGCAGATTGTTCTCCAGCATGAGGAGGTTGTTGCGGAAGTTCAGGCGCAGCTTGAAGGGGGACTCGTTGGGAAGGGTGCCTCCGCCGATGTGGTACACATAGGACTTGGGCACCACCGTCACTTTCCAGCCTCTCAGCTGGAGGCGCCAGCAAAAGTCAATTTCCTCCATGTGGGCGAAGAAACGCTCGTCCAGGCCGCCCAGCTCCTTCCAGAGGCTGGCGCGAACCATGAGGCAGGCACCGCTGCACCATAAAACATTGGCGGGTTCGTCGTACTGGCCGTGGTCCTTATCCACATGCTGCATGAGACGGCCGCGGCAGAAGGGATAGCCGTACTTGTCCAGAAGGCCTCCGGCCGCGCCGGCATACTCAAACGTATCTCGCTCGTAGTAGGAAATGAGCTTGGGTCCGCAGGCACCGCAGTCCGGGTGGGCGTCCATCCATTCCACCAGAGTCTTCAGCCACTCTTCCGGTACTTCGATGTCGGAGTTGATGAGGACAAAGTACTCTGCCTCCACCTGCGCCAGGGCCCGGTTGTAGCCGCCCGTAAAGCCGTAGTTTTGGTCCAGTTCAATGAGCCGGACATCCGGGAACACGGTTTTCATAAGGGTGACGGAGTCGTCGCGGGAGGCGTTGTCGGCCACAATGACCTGCGCGTCCAGACCTTTGCAGGAAGCGATGAGCCCGGGCAGGAACTTGCTCAGGTAATCCCTTGTGTTGTAATTGAGTATGACGACGGCGGTTTTCATTTTTCAAATGAAATAATTATATACGTTACCCCCTCCCCTCGGGGGAGGGACTTTACGCACTGAAGTCAATATCGGCGAAGGCCAGGGTGGGAATGAGTTTGCTAAGGCAGGGGCGGGCGTCCTCTGCTGCCACGAGGAGTTTGTTCCACAGGTCCAGGAAATTACCGGTGATGAGCATCTCGCGGACGGGATGCACCTTCTTTCCGCCTTGGATGCGGAAGCCCTCTATTCCGTATGAGAAGTTACCTGTAGCCGGATTGGAATTGCCGCCGTTGAAGCCGGTGACCAGAATGCCGTCCTGCACTTTCTCCAGTACGTCTTCCTGCGTTTTGCAGCCGCCTATGGGCATCACTTTTATGCGTGTGGCATCCTCGATGGTAGGTTCCATCGCCATCTTCCGGGAGATATAGGTGTTGAGGAAGTAGGTTTTGACCACGCCCTTTTCGATGATGGGCATCTCGCGGGTGGCAACGCCTTCGCTGTCAAAGAGGCGGCAGCCGGTGTCGCCAGCCGTGCGGGGCGCATCCAGGATAGTGAGCTCGGAAGGGAAGAGTTTCTTGTCCAGGCTGTCCGTCAGGAACGAATTCTTCTGCTGCAGGGCAAAGCCGCCGAGGGCATTCAGAACGGGCGTAAGCAGTTTGGAGGCGCATTCGCTGTCCACAATGAGCGTGTATTTCCCGCTGGGAATATCTACGGGACCGATTTGAGCCATCGCGCGCTCGTAGGCTTTCTCGGCACAGCCTTCCAGCTGCAGGTCTTTGAGGCGGGGAGTCGCATCCCACCAGTAGCTGGACAGATGGTTGCCTTCCGCATCTTCCACGGTAGATTCGTATCCAATCTCGAAGGACGTCTCCGTGTGGCGGGCATAGAGGCCCTGGGAGTCAATGGTCAGGGAATCGAAGACAGAGTCTGAGTATTCTCCTTCCTCGGAAATGAGGCCTTCCCGGGGCCAGGCCATGGAGCGGAGGGCCATCTCCCGGCGTTTTTCGGCCGTGAGGGACTCATATTCGGTGTCATACAGGCCCAGCTCGGTGCCTTCGGTGGCGCCTTTTTCCAGGCGCTCCGGTGCGGGGAGGGCGCGGCAGGCATCGGCCTGAAGCATGCGCACCGTGCCGATGGCTTCCCGGATGAAGGCTTCCAGCCCCTCCTGTTCCAGGCGGTTGGAGGAGAACGTGCCAAACTTGCCGTCTACAAACAGCTGGAGCTGCAGGCTGCGGTCCAGCGCATGAGCGGTCTTGTCCACCTCTCCGTTAAGTACGCCGATGAGGTTCATGAGGGTTTTGGAAAGCGTAATGCGCACCTTCTGGGCACCTTCCTGCTGCGCAAAGGCCAGGCAATGCTTGGCCAGCGCGATTTCCTCCTCCGTGAGCGTGATGTGTAACTTATTGTCTATCATGTGTTTGTTAAAATTCTCCCCCTCGTTTTCTACAGGGAGAAATTCTGTAACTAATTAATATTCAGCGCTTCCCGCATCACGGCCGTGCGCGATGCCAAAGGCCGATGCCCTACTCCCCGCCCACGGTGAGGCTCCGGATGAGCACCGTGGGGATGCCGCAGGAGACAGGAACAGACTGCTCCTTGCCGCAGGTCCAGGCGCCGGGGTCTACGGAAAGGTCATCGGCCACCCCCTGCATGTCGGCGAGGGCCTCGGGACCGTTGCCGATGATGTTGATGTCCTTCACGGGCTGCGTGAGGCGGCCGTTCTCGATGAGGTAGCCGGACTTGACGTAGAAGGTGAAGTCGCCTTCGCCAATCTGAACCTGTCCGTTGGAGAATTCGTCTACGTAGATGCCCTTGGATACGCTGGCAATGAGGTCATCGGCCTTGGCGTTGCCGCTTTCCATGTAAGTGGCCCTCATGCGGGGCAGGGGAGCGTAGCGGAAGCTCTCGCGGCGGCCGTTGCCGGTGGGTCGTACGCCGTAGTGGGCGGCCGATATGCGGTCGTGGAGGTAGCTGGTGAGAACACCGTCTTCCACCATGTAGGTTTTCTGGCCGGGGATGCCTTCGTCGTCGAAGTTGAGGGAGCCGCGGTTGCCGGCCAGGGTTCCGTCGTCAATGATCTGGATGCCGCGGGGGCAGATTTGCTTGCCCATTTTATCGGCAAAGATGGACGTGCCTTTTCGGTTGAAATCGGCCTCGAAGGCATGGCCCATAGCCTCGTGCAGGAGGATGCCGGAAGCACCGGCGCCCATCACTACGGGCATCTGGCCGCCTTTGGGGCGTTTGGCGGCAAAGCGGTCGTCAATGCCTTTTACTACTTCTGAGGCCATTTCCTCTACAAGGGCGTCCGAAAGCATCTCGGCTCCGCAGCGGAAACTGCGGGACGTGGATTTGTTCTCGGTCTGGGTTCCTTGCTGGAACACCACCGAGACCGAGACGCTGCCCATGGGACGCGTATCCCACTTGAGCTCCTTGGAGGAGTTGTACATAAGGATGTCGCTCACCTGGAACGCCAGGTTGACGATGACCTTCACAATGCGGGTGTCGCGGCGCTTGATATCGGCCTCCAACTTTTGGAGAAAGGGGAGGAACGTGCTCATGGGAACGCCGCGCCAGGGCTCACGGATGGGATAGCGGTCGGCGGCGGGGTTGGGCTCTCCGCGGCTGGGATTGCGCGTCCCGTACGGACTCACGTCCACCGGGGCCGATGCAATCTGCGCGGCGGCGCGGGCACAGGCGGCCATGTCGGGCCACGCGGTGCTCTCGGAGTATGCGTAGCCGGTTTTTTCTCCGGCAAGTACGCGGATACCCACGCCAAAATCTACGTGGTTGCCGCCCGATGTGACGGCGCCGTCCCTGAGGAGGAGGCTGCCATAAGTGGTGTTCTCAAAAAAGAGGTCGCAGTAGCTGCCGCCACTGCGAAGTCCCTCTTCCGTCAGGCGGTCCAGCACAGGGGTGTCCACCTGGAAAATGTCAAAATAATACGATTTAGGGTTGATCATTCTTCTGTTGATCGCTTTGATAAGGTACGCCGTCGTGGGCGAGCGGAGCCTTGGATATTTCCTTGGCAATGAGTTCCGCCACGTTTTCGAGCGGTGTGGGAAGGGTCATTTGGTCTGTCACCAGGCTTCGGATCTTGTTGTACTTTTCCATGTCCCGGATAATGAGTCCTTTTTTGGAGCCCTCTGCGATGACCTCGAAGGGAGGCTCGGAGTTGTCGGCGAGGATCCATTTGTCGCAGGTTTGCATGTACTCGTGGAACAGGTAGTTGAGGCCCATCTGGTAGCGGCGCCGGATGGTTTCTTCCGGGATGTCGTGGCCGCCGGCACGCACGCGTTTGGCCACCCGTTCAATGGCAATCTCTGGCTTGTTCAGCCACAGGTAGAGAACGGTTACATAGTAGCCTTTGGCCTGGGCGTTGCGCGCCATCTTGAGAAGGGCGCGCGTAGCCAGCGTGGTCTCTATGCAGAAATCCTCCCTGCGGTCAAACAGGTACTTGACCTTGCGCAGCATCAGGCGGCTGGCAGTGACGTAGGCGCTTTCGGGGGCGAAGGGCGACAGATGCTTGGCGAATTCGTCGGAATTGACGAACTCGCTGCAGTCCAGCAGCTCCGGGAGCACGCCGTACGAAGCGGTGGTTTTCCCGGAGCCGTTTGGACCCGATATGATATACAGTCTTGGCACTTATTCGGTAGCTGCTTCCAGTTTCTTCATCATGGCGAACATGAAGATGGCGCTGATCACGCAGACGCCCAGGAACACGGACCAGACCACCCACAGGGGGATGTTGCCCCAGAGGTGACCGCCTACTTGCACCAGGAGGTTACCCAGAGCTGTGGCGACGAACCACATACCCATCATCATACCCTTGTACTTGGGCGGAGCTACCTTGGACACGAAGGAGATGCCCATGGGGCTCAGCAGCAGTTCGCCGAAGGTGAGGATGAGATAGACGGAGATGAGCCAGTACGGGGAGACCAGGGTCTCGGGGGCGCCGGCTGCGCGGGCGGCAGCCTGTACGTCAGGCGTATTGAGGCCGATGGAGGCGAAAGCCAGGAGGGCAAACGCGATGGCCGCTACCAGCATACCGTATGCAATCTTGCGAGGTGCAGAGGGCTCCTTGCCCTTCTTGGCCCGGGAACCGAACACGGCCAGGGAAACCGGCGTGAGGGCTACCACATAGAAGGGGTTGAAGTGCTGGAAAATAGGGGCGCTGATCTCGATGGCGCCGCTGATGCGGCTGTACTGCCAGACGAGGTAGGCACAGGCGAGGGCGACCACGCCGGTGCCGATCCACTTGCCCTTGCTGCTGGTCTCCTTGTCAAAGATAGAGAACAGAGCATATACGATGGCGATGACGGCTACCAGGTTCCAAACGTTGAAAGGCATGGAGTTGATACCGGTGGCGCTGCGCTCGGTGAATTCGTCGGCGAAGTAGGTGAGGGTGAGACCGTTCTGGTGGAAGGACATCCAGAAGAAGATGACCACGGCGAACACCAGGAACAGGGCTACCATGCGCTTCTTGGTCTGCTCGGGGGTGAGGGTGTCCACCACCTGGGCTTTCTCGCTCTTGGCGTGACCGCCTTCCACGTGCTTGAACCAGCTGCGGAAAGCGTAGTAGATGGCGATGGAAACGACCAGGGATACGCAAGCCACGGCGAAGGAGAAGTGATAGGCGGAGTTGCCGTCAAATCCCAGGCTGATACCCCATTCGCGGATCTTGATGGCGGCGGTAGGGGCGAACAGTGCACCGATATTGATAGCCATGTAGAAGATGGAGAAGCCGGAGTCGCGTTTGTCGGCGTACTGGGGGTCGTTGTACAGGTCACCGACCATCACCTGGAGGTTACCCTTGAACAAGCCCGTTCCGAATCCGATAAGTACGAGGGCGGCCAGCATGGCTACGAGCGCTACGGTGCCGCTGCCCAGCGGAACGGAGAGCAGCAGGTATCCCAGGAACATGACCAGAATGCCGGAAGTGACCATCTTCCCGAAACCAAACTTATCGGCTAGGATACCACCGACAAGCGGGAAGAAGTACACAAACATAAGGAATGAGCTGTAAATGGTTCCTGCCATACCGGCAGAAAGGCCGAAGTTGGCCCTGAGGAACAGGGCGAACACGGCGATCATGGTGTAGTAGCCAAATCGCTCACCGGTATTGGCAAGGGCCAGTGCAAAGAGGCCCTTCGGTTGTCCTTTAAACATAATGGGTTGCTATTATTTATTGGGGATGTTCGCTAATACTGCCTTGAGATACTCCCAGGTGCGGGCGACGGAGGCGATGTTCACTTTCTCGTCGGGGCTGTGGGGATATTTGATGGTGGGGCCGATGGACGCCATTTCCCAGTTCGGGTACTTGGCACCCATGATGGCGCATTCCAGGCCGCCGTGGGTGGCCATGATCTTCATGGGAGAGCCGTAGACCTTCTCATACTGGTCCATGCACACCTTGTTGATCTCGGTTCCGAGGACCGGCGTCCAGCCGGAGTATCCGCCCTTGAACACCACCTGGTCGGCCTCTGCGAGTTCGAAGATGCAGCGCACGCGCTGGGCAAGGGCTGCCTTGGCGCTGTCGACGGCGCTTCTCATGAGGCTGTGGACGGTGATCTTACCTTTTTCGGTGCGGACAATGGCCATGTTGATGGAGGTCTCGGTGAGGCCTTCCATGGTCTGGCTCATGCGGATGACGTTGGACGGGCAGGCGAGAAGAGCCTTCACGGCCCTCAGCATCACGCTGGGCTGGATGTGTTTGCCGGCTGCAGGAATGTCCTCCACGTAAAGGGCGGCATCGGGGTCTGACTGGGCAAACTCTGCCTTGATTTCTGCGAATACGTTTTCGATGCATTCCTTCACGGCCTTGAGGTTCTCCTCAGGAAGGACAATCTCAACGACGGCCTCGAAGGGGATGGCATTGCGAAGGGAACCGCCGGTGAAGCTCACCACCTTGACGCCGAACATTTCCATGACGGGAAGGAGCATGCGGGCCATCACCTTGTTGGCGTTGGCGCGGTAGAGGGAGATGTCCATGCCGGAGTGGCCGCCCTTGAGGCCCTTGACGGTAAGCTTGAAGCCCTTGCTGCCTTCCGGCGTGTTGTACTTACGGTAATTGAAAGTGGCCGATACGTCCAGGCCGCCGGCGCATCCCACGCACAGTTCTCCTTCTTCCTCGGAATCCAGGTTGAGGAGGATGTCTCCCTTGAGGATGCCGGGCT
>CAMODD010000064.1:0-9832 GCA_946611215.1 uncultured Bacteroidales bacterium
ACGGCATCGAAACTGGATTCCAGGCCAATGCGGTTGTTCTCTTTTACATAGCCGATGACGCGGCGGGCCAGGGAGTCGTAGGGGTAGATGCGTTCCTCGTGCTCGTTTACGATAATGCCGCCGGTATATGGGCCCTCCTTGAACAGGGGGAATGTTTTTACACGTTGGATGGTGCTCAGGTCCAGGTTTCGCTGGAGTCGCAGGTAGCGGGAGCCTTTCTGGCGTCCGTTAAGGATCATGCCTGCGTACTCGTCGGCGCTGCGGTCCTTGAACTCGGCGCTCAGGTAACGGGCCAGTTCGCGGGCTTTGGCCTTCCAGGCACGCTCCAGGCTGTCTTTACCTTCATCGGCATAATCCTTTTTCCGGACGGTGCAGTCCATATACAGGTCGTACAGGGGTGCCGATATGGCCAGGGGACGTCCGTCGGTTGCCAGGATTTTCCCGCGTACGGGCTGCTCCACATGCTTCTGCTCTACGGGACGGAACAGGCCGATGACGCTGGGATCCACGGTATAGGTGGTCTGGATCTTGATGATCCAGGCCAGGATAAAGCCTCCCAGCACCATGAAGATGAGGGATAGGAAGAACATGACCACGTGGATTCTGTCGCGGTTCTGGATGTTGTCCTTTATTTCGCTCTGTTCTCTCATTTCGCTTTAATGACCGTGGCGGGCTCCTGGGGCAGGGCGGCCTGCGAACCCAATTCCTTGAGGCGGATTTCTGCTGCCGATGCGCTGTGCAGTTTCACAAGGGCGGCCTCTTTCTCGGCATGATGGATGCGCAGTCTCTCCAAGGCCACTTTATTGTCTCCCACGCGGGAGAGGGTCTTGTCTACCTGCAGGCTCAGGAGGATGGTCATCCACATGAGCAGGAACAGGTACATGATGTGCATATAGTATTTGTCGGCCCTTATCCTTAACAGGAATTCGCCGTTGCGCATGGCCTTGAGGGTGTTCCGGAGGGTGTGCCAGATGGTGATGAAAACATTCATGGCTAGTCCCTCCTCTCTGCTATCCGGAGCTTCGCGCTGCGGGCGCGGGTGTTACCGGCAATTTCACTTTCTCCCGGCAGGATGGGCTTGCGGTTTACGGCTGCCAGAGGGGCCTGGACGTTTCCGAACAGGTCTTTCTGCTCAACGCCATCTACGTTTCCCGTCTTGATGAAGTTCTTCACCATACGGTCTTCCAGGCTGTGGTAGGTGATGACTACCAGGCGTCCGCCGGGCTTCAGGCTCCGGGCGGCACCTTCCAGGAATTTTTCCAGCGAGCGCATTTCCTGATTCACCTCGATGCGAAGGGCCTGGTATACTTTGGCCAGCACTTTGTGCTCGGCTCCCTTCGGAAGCATGCGGGCAATCGCGCTGTCCAGGTCTCCGGTGGTGTGGATGGGCTGACGGCTGCGGGCATCGGCAATGAGCCGGACCATGTTGCGGGCACCGTCCACTTCTCCCCAGAGGCGAAGGATGCGTTCGAGGTCTTCCTCGCTGTAGGTGTTCACCACTTCTTCCGCCGTGAGCCGGGCTTCCTGGTTCATGCGCATGTCCAGCGGGGCGTCCTCGAAGCGGAAGCTGAAGCCGCGCTCGGCGGTGTCGAACTGGTGGCTCGATACGCCCAGGTCGGCCAGGATACCGTCAAACACGACGCCCTCGTGGCGGGCATAGTTCTCGATGAAGCGGAAGTTGTTATGGATAAGGGTGAGCCGGGGGTCCTTGGGAGCCCTGGCTATGGCATCGATGTCACGATCGAAGGCGATGACGCGGCCGCCATCGTTTAAGCGTGAAAGAAGGGAAGCGGTGTGTCCACCGCCTCCGAAAGTGGCATCGGCATAAATACCATCGGGATTTGTGACCAGCGCGGAAATGCTTTCCGTCAGCAGTACAGGAATATGATACTCTGGCATCTCTGGGACCTCCTTACTTTCTTTCGGATAGTCTCAGGGCGGTTTGCTTGAATTCCTCCTGGGAAAGGAGGCTGGCTTTACGGGTTTCCGGATTCCAGATCTGGAGCTTGTAGCCTACGCCGCCGAACACTACCTCTTTGGTGATACCTGCACTCGCAAGCAGCTCTGACGGGATGCTCAGGCGGCCCAGTTTTCCGTCCGGAACCAGGGTGGAGACGCCGTCATTGTACTTGGTCCAAAACATAGCGTCTCCGGCATTCAGTTCGGGATCAATGTTGTCCAGTACTTTCTCGCTGCGGCGCTCCCACTCCTCTGCGGGGAAAAGGTCTATGCAGCACTGCTGGACGTTCATCTTGACAATCAGGGTCATATTCTCGGCACCACCGCGCACCATGGCGTCACGGAAGGCGGCAGGGAGCACGATGCGCCCCTTGTCGTCTACTTTTCCGTTGGCTGTTCCGTAAAATCTGACCATTAACAACTAAATACTTTCACGCTTGACTGCAAAGTTAACAATTCTTTTCCATTTTCTTACAAACTCTTCCACTTTTTTCCACTAATTTATAAACACCTCTTTCGCGAATACCTCATAACCAACTGTCTACCAATGCCTTAATTTTTTCTCTTTAGGCAGATCAGTCTAAAGAGATTTTGAAAAAGTGCTGATTATTAGTGTGTTACGAGCTGTGCGCGGAAACCGGGCAAAAAAAAATTGCGTATCTTTGCCTGTGGCGTTGGAGGATGAGAGCCTTTTAAAGCGCCATGCGAATCAAAGATCTGTGCCCGGATGAGAGGCCCCGGGAAAAAATGCGCCTGCGGGGTGCAAAGGCCTTGTCCAATGCGGAACTTCTTGCCATCCTGATCGGAAGCGGAATGGACGGCAAAAGCGTAACGGAAATTGCGCAGGAGGTAATGGTGCGCGCCGGCGGCAAGCTTTCGCTGCTGGCCGTCATGCCTCTGGAGCGCCTTATCACGCAGAAAGGAATTGGTGAGGTTCGTGCCATCACCATTGCGGCTGCGATGGAATTGGGCCGAAGAGCCCTGGAAGAGAGCGCCTTCCTGAGCAAACGCTCCATCCATAGCCCCGAGGCGGTATATGAAATCATGATTCCGGTCCTGAAGAATCTGGATCACGAGGAGTGTTGGGTCTTGTTCCTGAACCGGGCCAATTTCCTCCTGGGCCGGGAAATGATTTGCTCCGGCAGCTTGGAAAGCACGCTGGTAGATACTGGGAAAATCCTGCGGCGTGCCATCGAAAAACAGAGTTCCTACGTAATCCTCGTGCACAATCACCCTTCCGGATCTCCGCTTCCCGGGCCGGCCGATGTCAACCAGACAGAAGTGGTGCGAAAAGCCCTCTCCGCCGTGGAAATCTCCCTGATGGACCATGTGGTGATAGCCGATGACGCTTTCTTCTCCTTTTCCGAAGAGCGCGTGGGGCACCCGTAAGCATTGGGGTTTAATGGAGAAAATACTATATTTGTAACTGGAAGCTAAAACTGCCGGCTATGAAACTTGTCAACATTGGAGAAAACAATTCCCTCCTTGGTAATTACATCGCAGAAATAAGGGATGCTCAGATCCAGAAGGACAGCATGCGATTCCGCACCAACCTGGAGCGTGTGGGTATCCTGTTCGCGTACGAGATTTCCAAGACCCTGTCCTATTCGGAAAAGGAAGTGACCACCCCGCTGGGCGTGGCCCGGGTCCAGACCGTAGATACTCCGCTGGTGATTGCTGCCATCCTCAGGGCTGGACTTCCCATCCAGAACGGGCTCTTGACAGCCTTCGACCATGCTGAGTGCGCCTTCCTCTCCACGTTCCGCAAATTCGGAAAGGGAGACTACTTCAAGGTTCACGCCGATTACTGCACCTGCCCTCCGCTGGAAGGCAAGATCCTCATCGTAGCCGATCCCATGCTGGCTACAGGCGCTTCCATGGAGCAGACCCTTGCCAAATTGGAAGAGGAGGGCGGCAGCGCTGAGCACGTACACATGGTGTGCCCGGTTTCCAGCCGCTATGCTGTAGACCAGCTGCTTCAGCATCTGGACAACCGCTTCACCCTCTGGGTGGCAGCCATCGACGAAGAACTCACCAGCCACAACTACATCATCCCGGGTCTGGGAGATGCCGGTGACCTGGCTTTCGGAGAAAAGAACCAGTAAATCCTATTTGCAGATAAGGGTGGCGGAGGTGCAGTCGGTCACCTCTACCTCCGTGTATGTGCCGGCGCTGCGACAATCGGCCGGGAATACGCACATCATGTTGTTGGATGCGCGGCCGCAGAGCATGCCCGGGTCCCGCTTGGAGGGACCTTCGACCAGCACTTCCAACTTGCGGCCAATCTGGGCGCGGTAGCGCTCCAGCGACTTGCGGTTCTGCAACTGGATAATTTCGTTGAGGCGGCGGTTTTTCTCATCGGCCGGAACGTCGTCTTTCATGGTACGGTTGGCGAGGGTGCCCGGACGGTCCGAGTAAGCGAACATGAAGGCCCAGTCAAAGCCGACGGATTCCATCAGGGAAAGGGTGTCCTTGTGGTCTTGAAGGGTTTCCGTGCAGAACCCGGCAATGACGTCGGTGGTAAGGCCGCAATCCGGCATCACCTCACGAATCTTGGCTACACGCTCCAGATACCATTCGCGGTCGTACTTGCGGCGCATGAGCTCCAGCATGCGGGAACTTCCGCTCTGGACGGGCAGGTGAATGTGCTTGCAGATATTTTTGTGCGCGGCCATGGTATAGATGACTTCGTCGGAAATATCCTTGGGATGGGACGTGGCAAAACGGACGCGGAGGTCCGGCGCAATGCCGGCCACTTTCTCCAGCAGCCCCGCAAAGGTGACGGTCTCGGTCCCGCTCTTCCACAGGTAGCTGTCCACATTCTGCCCCAGCAGCGTAACTTCCTTATAACCTTTCTGATACACGTCGCAGGCTTCGCGCACGATGGAAGCCGCGTCGCGGGAACGCTCGGCCCCGCGGGTGTAGGGGACCACGCAGTACGAGCATACGTTGTTGCAGCCGCGCATGATGGAGATGAAGGCCGATATCCCGTTGCGGTCTGTCCGCACGGGGGTGATATCGGCGTAGGTCTCGTCGCGGGAGAGGAGGACGTCGATCTGCGGACTGTCCGGGCCGATGGAATCGAGAAGCCGGGGCAGCGAGCGGTAGGCGTCCGGACCCACGACAAGGTCTACCTTGTGCGTGTCCAGGAGCTTGTCCTTCAGGCGCTCGGCCATGCAGCCTACGATGCCTACGATGAGGCCGGGCTTAGCCTTTCTCAGCTGATGGAAAACCTCGATGCGGCCCCAGATGCGCTGCTCGGCGTTGTCGCGGATGCTGCAGGTGTTGGCCATCACCAGGTCTGCCTCTTCCATTACCTCAGTCCTTTCATATCCGGCACCGGAAAGGATGGAAAAGATCACCTCGGTGTCATTCACGTTCATCTGACACCCGTATGTTTCTATATATGCTCTTTTTTTCATGAACTGCAAGTTAATTTACAACTCCCTTCTCAGCCGTGCTTTGGGAATATCCAGCTGGGCGCGGTACTTGGCGATGGTGCGCCGGGCCACTTTGTAGCCGCGGGCCGAGAGGCCGTCCACCAGTTCGTCGTCGGTGAGCGGATTGTGCTTGTCTTCGCCGTCTACCATCTCGCGGAGAGCCTTCTTGATTTCGCGGGTAGACACCTCTTCGCCGTCCGAGTTCTCCAAACCTTCGGAGAAGAAATACTTGAGCGGGAATACACCAAAATGTGTCTCAATCCACTTGCTGTTGACAACACGGGAAATGGTGGAAATATCAAAGCCCGTTTTCTCCGCAATGTCCTTAAGTACCATGGGCTTCAGATTGCTTTCGTCGCCGTCGATGAAGTAGTCGTGCTGGTAGTCGATGATGGCCTGCATGGTGCTCTGCAGCGTATTCTGGCGCTGCCTCAGGGCTTCGATGAACCACTTGGCGGAGTCTATCTTCTGCTTTACGAACGAGGCTGCTTCTTTGTCTGCTCTGGAGTCTGACAGGCGCCCGTTTTCCATAATCTCCGAATACTTGCGATTGATGCGGAGTTCCGGCACGTTGAAACGCGGCATGGTCAGGATGAGCTGTCCGTTCTCGTAGTCCAGTTGGAAGTCTGGCACTACCTGCTGGGCTTGGTCGTCATAGGAGTCGTCGATTTGCCCGCCGGGCGAGGGATTGAGCCGGCGAATTTCGTCCATTACGCCCTTCATTTCCTCTTCCGAGAGATGGAGCCGCGTCATAATCTTTTGGAAATGCCGGTTCTTGAAGGCATCGAACTGCTCGGATACCACACGGATGGCATTGTCGATGGAAGGCGTGCGTTTTTTGTCTTCCAGCTGAATGAGCAGGCACTCGCGAAGGTCCCTGGCTCCCACGCCGGAGGGCTCGAATTCCTGGATTACCGCGAGCATGTCTTCCACTTCCTGGGCCGATGACTCCACCCCTGCGCGGAAGGCGAGGTCATCCACCAGGGATTCGATGTCTCTTCTGAGATATCCGTCTTCATCCAGCGAGCCGATGATAAAGGACGCCACCGTACGCTGATGTTCCGTAAGATTGCGGTATCCCAGCTGCTCCTGAAGACTCTGGGTGAAGCTTTGTTTGACGGAGAAAGTATTGTACTCGGGGCGTTCGTCTTTGCCCCAGTTGTTCACATGCAGATTATAGGAGGGAATGTCGTCGTCCTGGGGACCGTAGTTTTCTTCCAGCGAACCGCCGCTCTGCTCCTTTTCCTCTACATCGGAAATGGAAACGTCGCGGGGCTCATCATCCCTTTTGGGTGCCTCGTCATCAATGACGGGGTTGTCGTTCATCACCTCCCGGACATACTGCTCCAAGGCCTGCACCGGCATTTCGATTACCTTGATGGTCTGGATCTGGAGCGGTGAAAGCCGTTGCTGCAGCTTCTGTTCAAGTCCCTGTTTGATGGATGCCATTAGCGAGGGTAGTTAATGGTCTCCTTAATGATATAGGCGGTGGGATAAGTGCCCTTCAGAGCGTTATAAATGCGCAGGGCCTCGTCCTTGGAGCGGAAGTCTCCCACACTGACTTTATAGTTGGGACTCTCGAAAGAACGGTACACCGCAACGTCCAGCTGCGATTGAAGCGTCTTTTCGATGTTTTCCGAGCGAACACGGGCCTGAGGGCCGTTGTCGTAGAAAACGCGAATGCGGAATCCCGTGATGGGCTTCCCTGCGTTGGACTGAACATACTGCTCCAGGGCCAGTTTGATGGTGGCCGATTGGGAAATTTCCACGCCGGGGCCGATGACCGACAGGATGCTGCGTCCGAGCAGGGTGGAATCCAGCGGAGCGGCGACGGAATCGGGCTCCTGGGCCGATGCCAGAATCGGGGCAAGGCCCAGCAGGATGAATATGAGGTAAACTTTTTTCATCATTTTGAAAATTTGGAGATGTCCAGGTCCCGGAATTTGAGCGGAGCCCTGAGAACACCGTTTTTCTTCAACCCTCCCACAATGTCGATGTCGGCCTTGAGGCCGGAGAGCGAACGTTTGGAGGCAATGACCAGTACATCCAGCAGCGAGGCGCCATCGGCCAGGGTGACTGTACACGGGAGCTCGTACACCTGGTCTGTCTTCCCCTGGAGTTCGATGCTTCCGGTGGAAAAGTGGGCAATGGGCTTTTCCTCATAGCGGATGGTACCCGTCACTTCCTGCACGGCAAAGCTGATGGAGGGGTTGTTGATGCCCAGGAGGAGCTTGCCGTCCATGGAGCGCATGGAGGTGGGGACAATGTAGGCTATACCCACCGAGGACAGCGATATGTCCTTGATTTTGGACATGCCGCAGGAGCTGGCGAGGAGGGCTGCTACAAGAAAGATGCCGATGTGTTTAAAAATTTTCATCTTGACAAAGGTAGTGATTTTTTTCATATCTTATCCCCGCTTCTCAAAATCGTGCATTTTTGCCAAAAATGTCCGATTTCGGGATTGCCTTTACCTGAAATCGGACAAAAAAGCCAAAAATGCGCGATTTGCGCTTACTGAATAAACGCCACAATCTCTCCCTTCTCCACTTTGTCTCCCTGCTTTGCGAGGACTGCGACAAAGAGACCGTCGACGGCGGCTACTACGTCTTCGAGGCCATAGAAGGTCTGGACATGGCCCACGACTTCTCCGGCTTTCACCTTGCGGCCCACGATGGGAGCCTTTGAGGCGTCGTCTACGTCAATCTCCCACAGCAGCTGACCCTTGACGGGGCACTGGACGGGAGTAGCTTTGGGGTATTTGGCTACGTATTCGTCAATGGAGAACTTGGGCATCTCCACCACGGCGCGTTCCACCACAATGGGGGCGCCGGCCTTGGCCTTGAGTTCCTTGAGCTCTGCGTTGAAGCGCTCCTTGGCTACACCGCTGCGGTAGTCACGGTACTGACGCTCATGCATGGCCAGCTCGAAGAGCTCTTCGTCGTCCTCTCCGTAATCCCAGCCTTCCTCGTCCATCATGGCGCGGAACTTGGGCAGTTCGTCGGGATAGTTGTCCTGCGGGTTGCCGGTGCTGAACTCCATGCCCTTTTCCTTGGCCAGGGCTACAATTTCGGGAGCGAGTTCTCCGGGCAGTTTGCCCATGTTTCCGAGGATCATGCCCCACGTATCCTTGTCGATGGTGGTCCAGCGGGGCTTGTCGTTAAGCATGTTGAACAGGTTCATGAGGGCCGTGTTCTTCACATACTGGCTGAAGGGAGTAACCAGCGGCGGGTATCCCAGGCGGGGCCATACATACTCCACTTCCTCGAAGAGCTTGACCATAAGGGTGTCCAGGCTCATTTCCGGACGACCGTGCGCGCGCTGGGCGGCGTTGATGGCGCCCTGGAAGCCCTTGAGGTCGGCCATCATGGAACCCATCATGCCGCCGGGCAGGCCGCAGCCTACGAGGAGCGATGTCATCTGCTTGTTGGAAGGATTGATCCAGTACCCCAGGAAGTCGTCTATGAACTTCTGGGTGAGCCGGCGAACCTCCATGTAGGCGTCCATGTTGAGGTCCTTGACCAGGAAACCGTCGCAGCGGAGCATCTCACGGATGGTAATGACATCCGGGTGCACTTTACCCCAGGAAAGGGGTTCCACCGCCACGTCCAGATAATCGGCGCCGGCACGGGCTACCTCCAGCATGGAAGCCGGAGAGAAACCGGGACCGGTGTGTCCGTGGTACTGCACCTTGATGTGCGGATATTTCTTCTTGATATCGGTAACGAGTTCTGCCAGGAAATTGGGGCGGCCGATACCAGCCATGTCCTTGAGACAGATTTCGTCGGCTCCGTATTCTACCACCTTATCTACAATGTCCATGTAGTAGGCCACCGTGTGTACGGGGGAATAGGTGATGGAAAGGGCTACCTGTGAAATCATTCCGCCCTTCTTGGCGCCGATGACGGAGCCTTTGAGGTTCCGGTGGTCGTTGAGGCCGCAGAAGGAACGGGCGATGTCCGTGCCCTGTTTTTTCTTGACTTTGAACATGAGCTCGCGTACATCCAGCGGAACCGGATTCATGCGCAGGGCGTTGAGGCCGCGCTCCAGCATGTGGGTCTGGATGCCGGCCTTGTGGAACGGAGCCGTCCAGGCGCGAACTGCCTTGTTGGGGTTTTCTCCAAACAGGAGATTCACCTGCTCAAAAGCGCCGCCGTTGGTCTCCACGCGGTCGAAGCAGCCCATGTCGATGATGGCCGGTGCCACCTCTACCAACTGGTCTACGCGGGGTACGTATTTGCCGGAACTCTGCCACATATCCCTGTAAACCAGGGAAAACTTGATTTCA
Source organism: uncultured Bacteroidales bacterium (assembly GCA_946611215.1). GTDB lineage: Bacteria > Bacteroidota > Bacteroidia > Bacteroidales > UBA932 > Cryptobacteroides. The sequence goes on from CAMODD010000064.1 coordinate 9,685, forward strand.
CGTTTTGCCATAATAATGATCTTCTTTCAAAGTTTGCAAAGTTACAAAATAAATTTTGCAAAACCGGAAAAAAGCCTTACATTTGCAGTCCCAAACATGGTGGATGTAGTTCAGCTGGTAGAGCATCGGATTGTGGTTCCGAGTGTCG